>NZ_BAAAHG010000007.1:0-165208 GCF_039525155.1 Streptomyces thermoalcalitolerans
ACCGGCCCGCCCGGTGTCGGGGCATCAACATATCTGGCGTTGACTTTTGGCACGCTGTTGAGTTCTCAAGGAACGGACGCTTCCTTCGTACTCACCCCACAGGGCTTTCCTCCGGGCGCTTCCCTTCGGTGTTTCCGACTCTATCAGATCTTTTCGACCTGATTTCCTCGGCGCTTTCCAGGTTCACGCTTTCGCGCTTCCCTTTCCGGCGGCCCCGACTTTACCAGAACTTTTGAGCCGGTCGGACCGGCCGCCGTTCCGATGTGTCGGGAGGAGCTTCTTCACGATGAACGTTGTCGTCATCTCCAGAAGCGGACAGATACTCACGGTCGCCTGTTTGGATCAAGTCCATCTCCAGGCAACTGTTCGAATCTACCTCTGCACCGGACCCGTGTCAACGGCCCCGGTGCGGCGAAGAGGAGAGTAGCAGCTCAGCGGACGTTCACGCACATCAGGCGGCCGTCGGCACGGTGGCGCTTCGCCCGGCTGCCTCCACGTCCCCGGTTTCACCGGCCCGAGCCGCACGGCCGCCGAGGACGAAGACATACGCGAGGAAGGACAGCTCGGCGACGACGCCCATGCCTATGCGGGCCCAGGTGGGCAGGCCGGACGGGGTGACGAAGCCTTCGATGGCGCCGGACACGAAGAGGACCAGGGCCAGGCCGATCGCCATGCCCAGCGCGGCTCGGCCCTCCTGGGCGAGGGCGGTGCGCCGGGGGCGGGGGCCGGGGTCGATGACCGTCCAGCCGAGGCGCAGTCCCGTGCCGGCCGCGACGAAGACAGCCGTCAGTTCGAGCAGGCCGTGCGGCAGGATCAGGCCGAGGAACACGTCGAGCCGGCCGGCCGAGGACATCAGACCGATGCCAACGCCGAGGTTGAGCATGTTTATGAAGAGGATCCACAGGACGGGCAGTCCCAGGAAGACGCCCAGGGCCAGGCACATGGCGGCGGCCTGGGCGTTGTTCGTCCACACCTGGGCGGCGAAGGAGGCCGCGGGGTGGCTGGAGTAGTAGGTCTCGTACTGGCCGCCGGGCCGGGTGAGCTCCCGTAGCTCCTCGGGAGCCGCGATCGCGGCCTGCACCTCGGGGTGCGCGCCGATCCACCATCCCAGAAGTGCCGCGACGACAGTGGAGAGGACCGCGGTGGGCGCCCACCAGTAGCGGGCCCGGTAGACCGCCGCGGGGAAGCCCTCCAGCAGGAAGCGGGTGACGTCTCGCCACGAGGCACGGCGGGTTCCCGTCACGGCACTCCGCGCGCGTGCCACGCGCTGGCTGAGCCAGCTGGTCAGCTGGGGGTCCGGAGCGCTGGACTGGATCAGGGAGAGATGGGTCGCCGCACGCTGGTAGAGGACGACGAGTTCGTCGACCTCCGCGCCGGTGAGGCGGCGGCGGTGGAGCAGGTCGTCGAGGCGGTCCCACTCGGCTCGGTGGGCGGAGACGAAGACGTCCAGGTCCATCGGGGCTGCCTGCTCCTCGGCTGGTTGTTCGGCGACTGTCGGCTGTGCCGGTTCGCCGCGCTGCGGCGCGGTTGCCCTCAGCTTGGCAGACTGGCCGTTCCAGGGGCAGTCCAGGGGAAGGACGACGGGTGTGAGTGAGCTGGTGACGGGCGAGGCGGTGGCGCTGGAGCTGCGTCCCGCGAGGCTGCCCAGCAGGGCGCTGGCGGTGCTGCTCGATCTCCTCGTGACCGGGGCGGTCTATGTCACCGTGACCGCGGCGGTGATCGCTGCCACGGCTTCCCTGGACGAGGCCGCGCGGATGGCGCTGTCGATCGCGACGTTCCTGCTCGTGCTGGTGGGGGGACCGATAGCCGTGGAGACGCTCAGCCACGGGCGGTCGCTCGGAAAGATGGTCTGCGGGCTGCGCGTGGTCAGGGACGACGGCGGGCCGATCCGGTTCCGGCACGCGCTGGTGCGCGGTGCGATCGGTGTGATCGAGATTCTGATGACCTTCGGCGTGATCGCGTGCATCGCCTCGCTGGTGTCGGCGCGCGGGCGTCGGCTGGGTGATGTGTTCGCGGGCACCCTGGTCGTACGGGAGCGGATACCGGCCGCGCCGACGGCGTTCGTTCCTCCGCCGCCGCCCTGGCTGGCGGGACGTTTCTCGATGCTGGACCTGTCGGCGGTTCCCGATGGCCTGTGGCTGGCGATCCGGCAGTACCTGACGCGGATGCAGCAGCTGGACCCGCAGGTCGGCCAGGACATGGCGGAGCGGCTCGCCGCTGATCTCGCCTCCCGGACCGGAACTCCGGCGCCGGTCGGGGTTCCGCCGGCCATGTATCTGTCGGCGGTGCTGCACGAGCGGCGGACCCGGGAAGCCCAACGCACCTTCGGAAGGGGCCCGGCAGCGGAAGGCACCGCCGACGGGAGCGGTGCTCTGTCCGGCGCGCCCGGCTTCTCCGCGCCGCAGTCGCCCCCCGCGACGCAGCCGCCCTCCGCGCCGCCGCAGCCGTCCGCCGCAGCGCCGTCGTCGTATCCGGCCGGAGCCCGTCCCGAGTCCTCGGCGTACGGCAGCAACAGGCGTCCGGAGGTTCCCGCATCCGGCACCGAGCGGGCCGAGCGTCCGAGCACCGGGTTCGTGCCGCCTGCCTGAGCCGCCCGGCCCGGCCCTCGTCGCCCCGTCCTCCGTGGCGCTCTGCCGCCACCTCGTCCCATGCTGTTGCGCTTTGTCGCGTTTCTCCGTGCTCAGGAGTCCGTGCTCAGGAGTCGAAGACCGACGGTGGCGACTGAAGGTCCTCGAGCTCGATGCCGGGGGCGGCCAGGACCACGTCCCCGGTGATGTGCACGGTGTGCTGCTCGCCGGTGTCCAGGGCGGTGACCTGGTATTCGTCCACGACCAGGGGGCCGTTGTCAGTGGCGTGTGCTTCTCTGTCCACCAGGGTCCAGGACTGATCCACGGTGCGTGGGGCGAGGACCGGTTCCGTGAAGAGGACGAGGCGTACGCGAGCCGTGGCGGAGGGGGTGAGACGCAGCAGGCGGGCGGTGGCGACGAGGAACGCGGGGGACGTGCCGGTGAAGGCGTGGGCGCGCGCATTGCCCTCGGTGGCATGGGTGCCGGTGGGATCGGTGCGGACCCAGGTGACGCCGTCGAGGGCGGCGCCGCGCACCTGCCAGCTTCCCGTGTGGAGTTCGAGGCGGATGGGACGCCCGAGGTGGTCGAGGGCGAGGTCGACGGAGCCACGGTGGTCGCCCGAAGGGGTGGTCAGCCGGGAGAGGTAACGCCAGCCGGAGGGGCCGGGGGCGCACTGGAAGTGTTCTTCCGCGTAGGGGGTGTGGTCGTGCGGATCGTGGAGCGAATAACGGCCGCGGGGCATGGGGGTCCTGGGTTCTGAGGGGCTGGTCGGGTCGCCTCGGCGATGCGGCCGGTGGGGGGGACGGCCGCGGGTCCGCCGCGGGTCCGGCGAAAGGGGCAGGCCCCCGCCACGGGGGTGCGGGGGCCTGCCTCGACGCTCCTGGCCGGCGCGCGGCTCGGTGGTGCCGGCGCCGGTGCCGTGCCGGTGGCGGTCAGTAGCGGTAGTGGTCCGGCTTGTACGGGCCGTCGACGTCCACGCCGATGTACGCGGCCTGCTCGGGACGGAGCCTGGTCAGCTTCACCCCGAGGGCGTCCAGGTGGAGGCGGGCGACCTTCTCGTCGAGGTGCTTGGGCAGCACGTAGACGCCGACCGGGTACTTGTCGGGCTTGGTGAACAGCTCGATCTGGGCCAGGGTCTGGTCCGCGAAGGAGTTGGACATCACGAACGACGGGTGGCCGGTGGCGTTGCCCAGGTTCAGCAGGCGGCCCTCGGACAGCACGATGATCTTCTTGCCGTCCGGGAAGGTCCAGGCGTGGACCTGCGGCTTGATCTCTTCCTTGACGATGCCGGGGACCCGGGCGAGGCCGGCCATGTCGATCTCGTTGTCGAAGTGGCCGATGTTGCCGACGATCGCCTGGTGCTTCATCTTCGCCATGTCGGAGGCGAGGATGATGTCCCGGTTGCCGGTGGCGGTGATGAAGATGTCGGCCGTCTCGACGACCTCGTCCAGGGTGGTGACCTGGTAGCCGTCCATCGCCGCCTGCAGGGCGCAGATCGGGTCGATCTCGGTGATGATCACGCGGGCTCCCTGCCCGCGCAGGGCCTCCGCGCAGCCCTTGCCCACGTCGCCGTAGCCGCAGACGACGGCGGTCTTGCCGCCGATCAGGACGTCGGTGGCGCGGTTGATGCCGTCGACCAGGGAGTGCCGGCAGCCGTACTTGTTGTCGAACTTCGACTTGGTGACGGAGTCGTTGACGTTGATCGCCGGGAAGAGGAGGGTGCCCTCGCGCTGCATCTCGTACAGGCGGTGCACGCCGGTGGTGGTCTCCTCGGTGACACCGCGGATCTCGGAGGCCAGCTGGGTCCACTTCTGGGGGTTCTCGGCCAGGGTGCGGGTCAGCAGCTGGAGGATGACCCGGTGTTCCTCCGACTCGGCGGTGTCGGGCGAGGGGACCTTGCCGGCCTTCTCGTACTCGACGCCCTTGTGCACCAGCAGGGTGGCGTCGCCGCCGTCGTCGAGGATCATGTTGGGGCCGCCGGTGGGGCTGTCCGGCCAGGTCAGGGCCTGCTCGGTGCACCACCAGTACTCCTGAAGCGTCTCGCCCTTCCAGGCGAAGACCGGGACGCCCTGCGGGTTGTCGGGGGTGCCGTTCGGGCCGACGGCGACAGCGGCAGCCGCGTGGTCCTGGGTGGAGAAGATGTTGCAGGAGGCCCAGCGGACCTGCGCGCCCAGGGCCACCAGGGTCTCGATCAGGACGGCGGTCTGCACGGTCATGTGCAGGGAGCCGGTGATGCGCGCGCCCTTCAGGGGCTGCGCGGCGGCGTACTCCTTGCGGATCGCCATCAGGCCGGGCATCTCGTGCTCGGCGAGGGTGATCTCCTTGCGGCCGAACTCGGCCAGGGACAGATCGGCGACCTTGAAGTCCTGTCGGCGGTCGACAGTCGTCATGACGGGCTGCTCCTCGGGTTGGGTCGAGGTGGGTACGGCTGATCCGCGCGGCGGCGGGCACGGGGTGCCCGAAGGGGGCACAGGCATGCCCGCATGCGCGCAGCGCAGTCCGTCGGAGGCCCTCTCTCCCTCGGCCGGTCCATCGCCCGGACCGCCCGACCGCCATCAGCAGCGACGTCTGGCTCCCTCCCAAGCTACACCGGAGAGCCGGGCTGTCCCCAGTCCGCCTCCGTCCCTCTCCGGATGCTTCACGCCACCTTCGGGCACCGCGGACGGGCCGTGCGGGACGGGACGGCTGCCTCTGCCGGGCGGTGAAGGACCGGCGGGCCCCGCGACGGAATCCGGGCTCAGTGGCCGGTGGGATGGGGTGCCGGGCCGCCCGGGGTGGCCTCGCGGTCCGGGCCCCGGGCCGCCTCGGCCTCGCAGTAGATGTCGGGCTCCAGGTAGATGACGCGGGCGATGGGCACGGCGGTGCGGATGCGGTCCTCGGCGGCGTTGATGGCGGCGGCGACGTCGGCGGCCGTGTCGTCGTGCCGGACGGCGATCTTGGCGGCGATGAGCAGCTCCTCGGGGCCGAGGTGGAGCGTGCGCATGTGGATGACACGGGTGACGGTGTCGCCGTCGACCATGGCGGCCTCGATCTGCTGGATCACATCGGTGCCGGCGGCCTCGCCGAGCAGCAGGGACTTGGTCTCGGCGGCCAGGACGACGGCGATCAGGACGAGCAGGACACCGATGCAGATGGTGCCGATGCCGTCCCAGAGACTGTCGCCGGTGAGCAGGGTGAGGCCGACGCCGCCGAGAGCGAGGACGAGACCGACCAGCGCGCCGAGGTCCTCCAGGAGCACGACCGGAAGCTCGGGTGCCTTGGCGCGGCGGACGAACTCCGTCCAGGACAGCGTGCCGCGGCTCTCGTTGGATTCCTTGATGGCCGTACGGAAGGAGAAGGCCTCGGCGATGACCGCGAAGACGAGGACGCCCACCGGCCAGTACCAGTGCTCCAGTTCGTGCGGGTGGAGGATCTTCTCGTAGCCCTCGTAGATGGCGAACATGCCACCGACGGTGAACAGGACGATGGAGACCAGGAAGGCGTAGATGTAGCGCTCGCGTCCGTAGCCGAACGGATGCTGCGGAGTGGCCTCGCGCTGGGCCTTCTTGCCGCCGAGCAGCAGCAGGAACTGGTTGCCCGAGTCGGCGAGGGAGTGCACGCCCTCGGCGAGCATCGACGACGAGCCGCTGAAGACGAACGCCACGAACTTCGATGCCGCGATCGCTAGGTTGGCACCGAGTGCCGCCACAATCGCTTTGGTGCCGCCTGACGCGCTCATGTGCCCGTGTGGTCCCTTCGCTGTCGTCCTTGTGCTGCTTTGTGCCGGCTTTGTGCCGGCTTTGGCCTGCGCCCGTGCGGGGGCAGGGGGTCATTGTCGCAGTCCGGTCAGGGCGCGATGCCCCGGCGGTGGCGCATCGGGTCGTCGCGAGCGGGGTCAGACGACGACCGTGGCCCGGAAGAGGGTGCCGGTGCCGGACACTTCGGTCCTTTCGTCTGCCGGGACGAAGACGGACTGTCCCGGGGTCAGGTCGTGCTCGCCCGTCCGGACGGAGCCGGCCGTGCAGAGCAGGATCTGCGGGGTGCCGAGGGTGAGGTCGCGGCCGGTGGTGCCCTCGGGCAGGACGTAGCGGGACAGGCGGAACTCGTCGACGGGGGTGTCGTAGACCTCCTCGCCGTCGGGGGCGGCCTCGGGGCGCAGGATGCCGGGGTCGCCGGCCTCGAAGCGGACGATGCGCAGGAGTTCGGGGACGTCGACGTGCTTGGGGGTCAGGCCGCAGCGCAGGACGTTGTCGGAGTTCGCCATGATCTCCACGCTCAGACCGCTGAGGTAGGCGTGCGGGATGCCGGCGCCGAGGAAGAGTGCCTCGCCGGGCCGCAGGCGGACGTGGTTGAGGAGCATCGCGGCGAGGACGCCCGGGTCGTCCGGGTAGTGGCGGGCTATGCCGGCGTAGGGGGCGTGGTCGCCGCCGAGGCGGGCGCAGGCGGCCGCGGCCTCGGCGACCGTGCCGGCCATCTCCTCGCGGTCGGCGGTGAGGAAGGCGGTGAGGACCTCGCGCAGCGCCGCGTCCTCGGGGCGGGTGCGCAGCAGGTCGACGTACGGCTTGAGGGAGTCCACGCCGAGGGCGTCGAGCAGGTCGGCGGCCCGGCTCGGCTCACGGAAGCCGCACAGGCCGTCGAACTCGGTGAGGGCGCACACCAGTTCCGGCTTGTGGTTGGTGTCCTTGTAGTTGCGGTGCGGGGCGTCGAGGGGGATGCCGCGGCGCTCCTCGTCGGCGTAGCCCTGTCTGGCCTGTTCGAGGTCGGGGTGCACCTGGAGGGAGAGCGGGGCGCCGGCGGCGAGGATCTTGAGCAGGAAGGGCAGGCGCGGGCCGAACCTGGCGACCGTCTTGGCGCCCAGTTCCCGTTCCGGGTCGGCCTCGATGACCTCCGCGAGGGTGCCGCGTCCGGTGCGCGAGGGCGCGCCCGGGTGGGCGCCCATCCACATCTCCGCCTGTGGTTCGCCGCTCGGCTCGACCCCCAGCAGGTGCGGTATGGCGGTGGTGGAGCCCCAGGCGTAGGGGCGGATGGTGTTGTCGAGGCGGTCCATCGTCTCTCTCTGCGGTTCTCGGCGGTTCTCGCGGGTCCGGGCGGCGGGAGGGGATCGGGAACCGTTCAGGTGCGGGAGGCGAGCGCCAGGTAGACGGCGGTGAAATCCGTGATGGCGATCAGTTCGGCGAGGGCCTCGAGCTCGTCTCCCGGTTCCGGTTCCAGTTCGCTGATCGGTGTGTCGTGGCCGAGAGCCAGGTCACGGGCGGCCGGCGCGGCGGTGAGGCCGCTGATCGGCCGGTCGCGGAGCAGCACCACGCGCGCGTGCAGGGCGGGGGGCTCCTCGACACGGTCGCGGAAGAAGTCGTCCGGGTCCGCGCTGGCGGCCAGGGGACCGGCGAGCAGGGCGCTGTGCGCGGCGAGTGCCTCGGGCAGTTCGGCGACGACCGCGGGGATGCCGGAGAGTTCGGCGAGCCCGGCGGCGAAACGGCGGCCGGCGGGGCCGGCGGAGACGCCCTCGGTCCAGATCAGGGGCAGGGTGTCGGTGAGTTCGGCGGCGAGCGCCTTGGCCGGGTTGCGGTAGGTCACGCTGGCGGGTCCGCAGCGCTCCGCGACCTGGTCCAGCCGGTCGGCGGTCTTCTCCAGGACGTCGGGCGGGGCGGTCAGCAGGCCCACGCGGTCCAGGAGGGCGAGCAGCGGGGTGAGCAGTGCCCACAGCACGCCGGGGGCGGATCCGGCGAGGGGTTCGTCGTGGTCGTACGGGGCCGTCGCCATCGGTACGAACAGACCGCGGGCGGCCCGGACGGCCTCGGCGAGCGGGGAGCGGGCCGGGGCCACGGCGACGACCGCGCAGCCGCGCCGGTAGGCCTGCTCCGTGAGCAGGGACAGGCTGGGCTCGGTGCCGTCCGGGGTGGTGATCAGCAGCAGGTCGACGGAGCCGGCCCAGCCGGGCAGCTCCCAGCGCAGGGCACCGGCGGCCGGGGCCACACCGGTGGGGGTCAGCCGGATGACGGGGCTGCCGGCGCCGGCGAGCGTGCCGAGCAGGTCGGGGGCGTGGGTGGCGGCGGCGCCCGGTCCGGCGATCAGGATGGCACGGGGGCGGCCGTCGGGCTTGAGGTCGCCCACGCCGGCCTCGGCGGCGTTCCGGGCGGCGGTGCGGACCCGGGCGCCGGCCTCGGCGGCTCCGCGGAGCAGTCCGCGCCGGTCGGCCTCGGCGAGTCCTTCGGGGTCGTCGAGCAGCGATTCGTCGAGCATGGGCGGCAGCCTCCGATCGGGCTCCGAACGCCGGGTCGTCGGTTGGGGGACGGCGTACCCCATCCGGGGGCGGTGCACCTCCCGTGGGCGGGGCGTGCTCAGGGGCGGCGGGCCTCGTCGACGAGCAGGACGGGGATGCCGTCGCGCACGGGGTACGCCAGGCCGCAGTCCTGACCGGTGCAGACCAGCTCGGTGTCCTGCTCCTTGAGGGGGGCGTGGCAGGCCGGGCAGGCGAGGATCTCCAGAAGGCCGGCTTCGAGCGGCATGGGCGTTCCCTTCGGGGCGGCGGACGTGTGTGCGGTCGTACGGTCGTGCCTGGTCAGGGTACCCCCGGCGGGGACGGCACGGCGGGGCCGGGCGACCGCCGGGCCGCGCCCGGGGGCGGCCGAAAGCGGCCCGTGCGGTGCCTCAGCCGCGGATGACGGCCAGGACCTCGTCCCTCACCCGGGCCATCGTGGCCTCGTCGCGGGCCTCGGCGTTCAGCCGCAGAAGCGGTTCGGTGTTGGAGGGGCGGACGTTGAACCACCAGTCGGCGGCGGTGACCGTGAGGCCGTCGAGTTCGTCCAGGGTGACGTCGTCGCGGTCGGCGTACGCCGCCTTGACGGCGGCGAGGCGGGCCGTCTGGTCCTCGACCGTGGAGTTGATCTCGCCGGAGCCGACGTAGCGGTCGTACTGGGCCACGAGCGACGACAGGGGGCCGTCCTGGCCGCCCAGGGCCGCGAGGACGTGCAGAGCGGCCAGCATGCCCGTGTCGGCGTACCAGAAGTCCTTGAAGTAGTAGTGCGCGGAGTGCTCGCCGCCGAAGATCGCGCCCGTCCGCGCCATCTCGGCCTTGATGAAGGAGTGGCCCACGCGTGTGCGGACGGGCGTGCCGCCGTGCTCCCTCACCACTTCCGGGACCGACCAGGAGGTGATGAGGTTGTGGATGATCACGCCCTTGCCGCCGTTCCTGGCCAGCTCGCGGGCGGCGACCAGCGCGGTGATCGCCGACGGGGAGACCGGCTCGCCGCGCTCGTCGACGACGAAGCAGCGGTCGGCGTCGCCGTCGAAGGCGAGGCCGAGGTCGGCGCCCTCGGCGCGCACCCGGTTCTGCAGGTCGACGAGGTTGGCCGGGTCCAGCGGGTTGGCCTCGTGGTTGGGGAAGGTGCCGTCCAGTTCGAAGTACATCGGCACGAGGTCGACGGGCAGGCCGGCGAGGACGGTCGGGACGGTGTGGCCGCCCATGCCGTTGCCCGCGTCGACGACGACCTTCAGGGGGCGGAGGGAGGTCAGGTCGACGAGGGAGCGCAGATGGGCCGCGTAGTCGTCCAGGATGTCGCGCCGCGTGATCGTCCCCGGCCGGTCCACGGGCTCCGGGGCGCCCGACTCCTGCCACTTCCCGACCAGTTCGCGGATCTCCGCCAGGCCCGAGTCCTGGCTGATGGGAGCGGCGCCCGCGCGGCACATCTTGATGCCGTTGTACTGGGCGGGGTTGTGGGAAGCGGTGAACATCGCGCCCGGCAGCCCCAGGGCGCCCGAGGCGTAGTACAGCTGGTCCGTGGAGCACAGCCCGATCTCGGTGACGTCCGCGCCGCGCTGTGCCGCCCCGCGTGCGAAGGCCCGGGCCAGGCCGGGCGAGGAGGGCCGCATGTCATGCCCGGTCACCAGGGCGCTCGCGCCGGTCACCTGGGCGAAGGCCGCGCCGAAGAGCTCGGCCAGTGACTCGTCCCACTGGTCCGGGACCACTCCGCGCACGTCGTACGCCTTCACGATCTGCGACAGATCAGCAGCCACGGCCCACCCTCCCGGAGTCCTATCGGTCACCACAAGCTAACCGGTGCCTGCCGACCGTGGTGGAGCCGGTGGCCGAATACGCCGCATACGCGTCGTGGCACAGGCGTACGCCCGGCGTGGCACAGGCGCGTGCGCGGGCACGGCGACGGGCGGCGCGGCGAACGGCCGGGCGCGAGGACTCGCGGCTGCCCGGCGGTCGGTCGTCCGGCGATCGCTCGTCCGGCGATCGCTCGTCCGGTGATCAGTCGCCGGTGATCAGTTGTCCGGCGAGCGGAGCACGCGCAAGTGGCCGCGGCGCGCGACCTCCATCGCGTCCACCGTGCGCGGACCGCCGCCACCGGCCTCGGCCGCCCGCTTCTGGGGCCTGGCCGCCTCGCGCACGGCATTGGCGAGTGCCTCCAGATCGTCGCCGCTGGGCCGGGCGGGAGCCGAGCCGTCGAGAAGGCGGACGACCTCCCAGCCACGGGGCGCGGTGAGGCGCTCGGAGTGCTCGGCGCACAGGTCGTAGCAGTGAGGTTCGGCGTAGGTGGCGAGCGGGCCGAGGACGGCGGTGGAGTCGGCGTAGACGTACGTCAGCGTCGCTACGGCAGGCCGGCCGCAAGCGGTGCGCGAACAACGACGTACAGAGCTCACGATGTTGGACGGTACCGCACTCTTGAGCGGGCCGCGACGACTCTCCATCAGGTCGTTGCACCGTGTCGCCGGACGAAAAGTCCCGCACACCCCTTCTGTCACGCTTCGCTGACCTGCACGGATGCCCTGTCGAGCGATCGAACACCCCCGACTTCGGTCACAACCGGACACAAAGGCCGCCCATTGCCTTGAGGCCGACGACTCCAGAGCGATCCTGGAGAGATACGGAATCGAGTCCGACTCCCGGCCGGAGCGGGCACCGGACGACAGGCCGTCAAGGCCGGGCGCCCGCGGACACCGGGGACTACCCTTCAGCAGTGATGGACAACCGTGTGCCGCCCCGGGCCACCGGCCCCGGGCCTCGACGACGTGATCGCCACGGCCGTGGAATGCGCGGCCCGATCGCACCGCCGCAGGTGCCGCTCGCGGCGAGCCGTGCCGAAGCATTCGCGGACCTGGTGCAGGACTCCGTGGACCGCCTGGAGCGACGGTGGCCGCAGCTGGCCGACATCGATTTCCTCGTGCTGGAGGTGCCCCGGCTGGACCAGCCGGGGCAGCCCTGGAGCGACGAGGCGGTGCCGCTCGGAGGCACGATCGCCCCGCGGGACGGACGGCGTGCCCGTGTGGTGGTCTACCGGCGGCCGGTGGAGATCCGCACCAAGGGGCGCGACGAGCGGGCCGCCCTGGTGCACGAGATCGTCGTCGAGCAGGTGGCCGAGCTGCTGGGGCTGACCCCGGAGACGGTGGATCCCCGGTACGGGGAGGACTGAGCCCCGGGCACTGCCCGGGGCTCCTGCTTCACTTCCCGGGGCTCCTGCCTCACTTCTGCAGCACCGACAGGTCCTGGTCCGCCCGCGGCACCGCGACGGTCCCCCGGTCGTCCGGCAGCGTCTGGATCGTGAACGCGGGGACGCCCTGGGCCGTCGCCTCGAGGGTGCGCGCCGCGTGGACCGGGCCGCCGGACAGGCGCTCCACCGTCAGGGCGTACGGTCCCTTCAGGCCGGACGGCACCGGCGGGACGATGTCCCGGGTGCTGCCTGCCTTGATCGTGTAGGTCTCCGACGCCGGTGTGCCGCCCTCGCTGCCCGCCGACGCGGTGACCTTGACCCGTGCGGCGGCCATGGGGGCGGTCAGCGAAAGCGTCGAACCCTTGGCCCTGTTGTCGGCCGAGGTCGCGCGCCGCTCCAGCGGCCTCGTCGCCGGGATGAACGCCGTCTCCTGCTTGTCGCCCTCGCCCCGGACGACCCGCAGCGCCGCGACCACGGGCACCGACCGCGAGGTCGGCGTGAGCACCAGCGAGCCCGCCTCCCCGCGTGTGATCGCACCGAGATCGACGGCGGTCGTCGCCCGGGCCTTGACGCGGACCGTCTCGTTCCCGGCGGGCGTGATCAGCCCGGACGGCGTGGACAGCTGCACCTTCAGGTCGGCGTCGGAGTCCCCCGGGGTGAAGACGACCAGCCGTACGGACGTGGCGTCCTTGGGGATGCCCGGCAGCACCAGGCTGCTCGCCGGGTCCGCGGACGCCGTCAGCCAGTCGCCGCCCAGGGTGTCGTCGAGGGCCTGCACGGCCGCGCCGACCCGGCCGCTGCGCACGCTCACATGCACGGTGAGGTCCTCCTGCGGGGCGTCGGTGAGCGTGGACAGCAGGACCGGCTCGCTGGAGTACGGCGGAACGGTGATGCCCTCACCGGCGTCCGACGTCACGGCACCGTCCTTGCCGTACAGCTCGATGTCGACGACGGCAGCGGAGTCGTCGGGGTTGGTCAGATGGACGTAGTCGGAGCGGCCGGAGGCCGTGCTCGCGCCCGGGAACCAGAACTGGGTGTCCGGAGCTGTGCAGTTGATGCCCAGCAGACCGCGGCCGGCGCCCACGGCGACCTCGGTGGTCTGCTGCATCGTCCAGCCGGGCGCGAACTTGCCCTCGGCCGTGCCGATCAGCGCGGGGGCGTCCGCGCCGGAGGTGTCGCCGGTGGCGGGACTGCCGGGCTCCTTGGGCTCCAGGACGGGTTTGACGGCCTGCTTGCCGTCACCGCCGTCCTTGTCCTTGTCCTCGTTCCCGCCGTTCCCGTTCTCCCCGTTTTCCCCGCTCTCTTTGTTCTCCTCGTTCTCCGCGCCCTCGTCCTCGGAGCCGTCCTTCCCGTCGCCGTCCGCCGACTTCCCGGTGGCGGGCCGGAGTTGGGCCTTGCCCGTGCTGCCCGCGCCCTGGGTCACGGGGGTGAAGGACGTGTACGAGGTGTCGGCGACGTCGGAGCTGCTCGGCGTCGGACAGATCAGGGTCGTGCGCTCGACGGGCAGCTGGGCGGCCGCCTCGACGGAACCGGTGCCCGGGGTGTCCGGCGGGTTCAGCGCGGCGAATCCGGTGACGGCGGCGAGTGCGGTCACACCGGTGATCAGGGACAGGGTCGTGCGGTTCACTGCTGGCTCCCGTGGGGGCGCTCACTGCCGTTGCCGTGCTGGGGGTGCTGGGCCGGGGGGTACGGCTCCTCGTACCCCTGGTGGTACGCCTGGTCGTACGGCGCCGAGGGGGCCTGGCCTCCGTACGCGTACGGGTCGTACTGGCCGCCGTGGTACGGGTCGGCCGGGTATGCCTGGCCGTAGGCGCCCGCCGGGTACTGCTGGGGCTGGGCGCCCTGGTAGGGGTCGCCGCCGTAGGCGCCGTACTCGGATCCGGCCCCCGTGTAGGCGGTGCCGTCCCACTCGTCGTAGGACTGCTGGTGGGACTGCTGGTGCGGAACGGCGGCGGGAGTCCCCCCCGGAGAGACCTCCGGAGAAAAGGGCGCCTCCGGGGAAGGCGGGAAAGAGGGGGGCAGGGTGTCCGGCCCGTCCGGTCCCGGTGCGAAGCCCTCCTGCTCCTCCTGCTCCTCGCGTCCCTCCTGGCCGGCCGCCTCGGCCTCCGCCTGGGCACGCAGCCGGCGGGCCCGGCGGCCCTCCCCGGCGGCATGGGCGGGGACGGGCTCCTCCTCGGGCAGGTCGTCGTCGATGTCACGGCGCCGGCCGGGCAGGGCGAGCACGACGAGGACGGTGGCGAGCGCGCCCTGCGTCCACAGCCAGGCGGTGTGGCCGATCGGGGCGTCGAAGGTGACGTCCAGCTTTCCGCCGGAGGCGGGGAGCCGGAAGCCCTGGGCCCAGCCGTCCACCGTCGTGCGGGTGAGCGGCTTTCCGTCCAGGGTGGCCGTCCAGCCCTCGTCGGCCGAGTCGGCCAGGCGCAGCACCCGGCCCTCGGTCCCGGGCGGGATCGTGGTGTGGATCTCGACCGGTCCGGCGGCGACCGGCCGGGCGGCACCGGAGCCGGACACGATGACGGCGCGCGACACCTCCCGGTTCACCCGCCACAGGGCGCTGCCGTCCTGCTGGCTGAGCCGGGTCAGGCCGGGCGTGGCGTCCAGGACACGGCTGACCTCGCGGGGCGCGCCCTTGCGGACGAGAACGTAGCGCACGGCGAAGCCGCCGAGCTGGTCGGTCTGGTCGGCACCGGAGCCCGCGACGAGGTTGGCGACGACCTTGTCGAGGGCGTTGTTCCTGCCGTTCGCCACGGCCAGTTCGGCATCGCCCATGCGGGCGCCGGAGCCGCGGACGAGCATGTAGCCGACGCGGCCGGGCGAGTCGCTGTCGAGGACCAGGGTGCGGACCTGGTCGCTGGTGTTGCCCTCCTCGGCGACGAACGCGGGTACCTGCACGGGGTCGCGCCGCTGAAGGGGGCCGTCGGCGCCGCGGATCATCCAGCCGGTGAGGACGAGCAGGGGGCCCGCGGCCGAGGCGAAGGCGATCAGCGCGGCGACCGGCTGACGCCAGCCGAAGCTCTGTTCGGCCACGCGTGCGCGTGCCCCGTCGGCACCGAGCACGGCGGCGGCCAGGAGCGCGAGGCCGTAGACGAGGGTGGCCGGGCCGGCCCAGGTGGAGCCGTTGGACAGCACCGCGAAGACGAGGGCCACCAGGGCGGCCGTCCACGCCGTCCAGATCGCGAAGCGCCGCTCGGCGCGCAGCAGGGCGGCCAGCGCGGCCAGGACGATGCCGATGAGCATCAGCCCGTGCATCGTGCCGGGTCCGCCCGGACCGGCACCGAGCAGGTCGAGGGCGGAGGCGGCCGAGGGGCCGTACTCCAGTCCGGCCTCCTGGAAGAAGCCGAACGGCAGCAGCGTCAGCGACCAGGGGGCGAGGACCAGCAGCGGGGTGCCCAGCTGGGCCAGGAAGCGCAGTGCGTACGCGACGATGTCGCCGCGGTGCACGGCCAGCACGCCGAGGCCGAGGACGAGCGCGAGGGGCCACACGATGGGCGTGAACGCGGTGGCGATGGTCAGCAGCAGCGCGTACGCCCAGGTGGCGCGCCAGCTGCCGCGGGCGCCGGACGGGTCGGCCAGGCCGCCGGCCGCGACGCCGGCGCGGGCGATGAGCGGCAGCAGCACGGCCAGGACCGCGGTGCCGATACGGCCGCCGGCCAGCGCGCCGGTGGTCGCGGGCAGGAAGGCGTAGACGACGGCCGCCCAGGCGCGCAGCAGACGCGAGGGGACGAGCGGGCGGGAGGCGAAGTACGCCGTGATCCCGGCCAGCGGCACCGAGGCGACCAGCAGAAGGGTGACCGCGAGGCCGGTCGAGCCCAGCAGCAGGGAGGACAGCAGCGCGACCATCGCCAGGTAGGGCGGCGCGGACGAGGTGCCGCCGACCCCGACCGGGTGCCAGGAGTCGAGGTAGCGCGACCACAGCTCGGAGGAGTCGGCCGGAGCGGGCAGCAGGGCGCCGCCCGCGAGCGCGCCGATGCCGAACAGGCCGCGGCAGGCGACCAGGGAGACGGTCAGCAGCAGCAGGAAGAGCACCGGGCCGGGCTTGCGGGCGATGCGCTTGAGGCGGGCGAACTGCTCGACCTCCAGGTACTCGGCGTCCTCGCCGCCGGGCCCGGACTCGAGCGCGCCGCCGTGCCGGCCGACCGAGGAGACCTCGGGGTCGGAGCGGCCGACGAAGTTGCTCGCGATCTGTTCGAAGGTGACGCGGAGGGTGGCGCCCGGCGGCGGGAACAGCGGCCGCATCTCGCCCTTGTCGACCAGCGGCTTTCCGCGTCTGCGCCGGCCCGCGACGATCCGTTCGGGCCGCAGGAGGACGCCCATCAGACCGCGGATCTCGTCGACGGCCTGACCCGGCACCTTGCCGACGATGTAGGCGAGGGTCCGCAGCAGGGTGCCCAGCACCAGCCTCAGCAGCACCCAAGGCAGCGCTGCCGTACGGGTGTTGACCAGCAGGGTGTAGACGGCGCCGGCCTTGTCCACCTTGTGCGGGGACGCGGCGGTGCGGCCGACGCAGTCGACGGTGCGGCGCTCGCGGGAGGCGGCCTCGGCGTGCCGTACGACGGCGTCGGGGGCGACCAGGACGCGGTAACCGGCGGCGTTGGCGCGCCAGCACAGGTCGACGTCGTCGCGCATCAGGGGCAGCCGGGGGTCGAACCCGCCCAGCTCCTCGAAGATGTCACGCCTGATCAGCATTCCGGCGGTGGACACCGACAGCACGGGCCGTACGTGATCGTGCTGGCCCTGGTCCTGCTCCCGGCGGTCCAGGCCGGTCCAACGGCGGCCGGAATTGGCGATGCTGACGCCCACTTCGAGCAGCTGCCTGCGGTCGTACCAGCCGCGCAGTTTGGGGCCGACGATCGCCACGTCGTCACGGCCGAGTTCGTACTCGTGGTCGACGACCCTCAGCAGCTGGGCCAGGGCGTCGGGTTCGGGAGCGCAGTCGTCGTGCAGCAGCCACAGCCACTGGACCGGTTCTCCGTACGGCAGTTCGGGCAGGTCGTAGGCGTCGTCGCGCCAGGTGCGCGTGGCGGGGTCCCAGCTGCTGGGGCGCTTGAGGTACGGCAGGTCGTCCGGGGTGAGGACCGGGGCGATGTGGACGGCCTCCTCGACGGCCTGGCCGAAGCCGGTGCGCCGGGCCAGGTGCACGACGCAGTCGTCGCCGAGGGCGTCGGTGACCAGCTGCGCGGAGTCGTCCGCGCTGCCGGTGTCGGCCGCCACGGCGTACTGCACGGGGCGCTCCTGGCCGAGCAGGCCGGCGAGGGCGTCGGGCAGCCAGCGGGCGCCATCGTGGGAGACGAGGACAGCGGTGACGACATGCCGCGGGTATTCCGGTGCGCGGCTCGGGTCGGATGCCGTCGCGCGCGCGGGGTCGGACGGCGCTGCGGCAGCGACGTCGTCATGGGCTGCCGTATGGCTGTGCACGGACATCGAGATACGGCCCCGGTTCGGTGGACTGCGGTGGACGCCTGTGCCCGGTGGGGCAGGGGCGCCTTGGACGAGCGTCCACACTATCGGCTGGCCAGAACGACGGCCCGCCGCCTGTGGACAACCCACCGGCGACGGGCCATTCGTGACGTATGCAGGGGATGTGCGCGAAACGTGCGGTCAGACGGCCGCCTTCTTCAGCCGACGCCGCTCGCGCTCGGACAGGCCGCCCCAGATGCCGAAGCGCTCGTCGTTGGCGAGGGCGTACTCGAGGCATTCGGAGCGCACCTCGCAGGCGAGGCAGACCTTCTTGGCCTCGCGGGTGGAGCCGCCCTTCTCGGGGAAGAAGGACTCGGGGTCGGTCTGGGCGCACAGCGCGCGCTCCTGCCAGCCGAGTTCCTCGCCCGCGTCGTCGACCAGCAGTTGCTGCACCAGCTCGGTCATGTGCGCCCCTCGTCTGTCTTTTCGCGTCCCCGTGATGTAGCCGTTACCTTTCCCGGCTGAACGACACGAGTGAAATTACAAGTGTGCTGCTCCGGGCGAGTCAAGCCGAGATCTGCTATTGAGCCCCTTATTCACTCTCCGGAACCAAGCCCGCCGAGAAAGTGTTCAAATCAACTTAAACCCAGACACATGGCCGGGGTCTCACGGGCTTCGCACCTCTGTACGGAGCCCGCACAGAGGAGGACGCGCGTGGCGTCGCTCTCGTTCCGACACACGCGCCGAAGCGAGCCGGATCACGATGAGATCACAGGATCGCAACGGCGTTCGCGTGCCCGGCATGTGCGCCATGTGTCCCGGCCGGGCCATGAGCAAACCTTTCCTCTGTGAGATGAACCGGATGAGGTGAACCGTGTCCCACATTCCGGGCGCCAAGTTGACAGTGAGGGTGTGAACCGCTGTCCTGTTGGGCATGCTTGCGAACTTGGCACTCGTCCTGACCCGCGCCGCCGGGTCCCTCGGTGCTGCCCACGTTCGCTGCGGCTGTCGTTGTCGCTGTTGCTGTTCCGGCTGTTGAGCCCGCGCTGAGCGTCCACGCGCACGCCTGCTCCGGCCGTCGCCGGGCCCCTCTGCGTCCGGCGTCCGTTCCCTCAGGTCCTTCGACCTCCCTTCCCGCTCCTTCTCTCTCCTTCCCTCTCCTCTTTCTCCCTGTTCTTCTGCGCCGTTCCTCTTCACCTTCACCGAGGCCCCCACGCTCATGAACAGCGACAACGACCTTCAGATCGCCGGCGACATCCTCGAGGTCCCGCATCTGCTCCAGCCCCCGCGCGAGCACCCGTCCACCGTGGCCGAGTTCGTCGGTCTGGCCCGCTCCATCGCCGCCGACCGCGCCCACTGGGAGCCTCTTGTCCGCTACGACGCGACGACCCGCTGGTACCACCGGCTGCGCACCGGCCCGGGGTACGAGGTGTGGCTGCTGTCCTGGGTGCCCGGGCAGGGCAGCGGACTGCACGACCACGGCCCCTCCTCCGGGGTGCTCACGGTTCTGGACGGCGAGCTGACCGAGCGCACCGAGCGCGGCACACGCGCGTTGGGCGCCGGCGCGCAACGCGTGTTCGCGCCGGGGTACACGCACGAGGTCGTCAACACCACGCTGGAGCCGGCGGTCAGCCTGCACGTGTACTTCCCCGGCCTGACCGAGATGCCCATGCACCCCCGGTCCTCCACCGGGAACATCCGCACCGCCGCCGGTCACACCGGGGCCTGCACCGGTCCGGTGGACGCCGTCGGCGCCTGAGACCGCCCGGGATCCGCCCGCACCGGAAGGCCTTGTCCGGCGGGTGCCGCGGCGACGACCGCGCAACGCCCTGTCCGTCCCGCCTGCAAGACTTGCCTCCATGCGGATTGTGGTTCTGGCAGGCGGCATCGGTGGTGCCCGGTTCCTGCGCGGTCTGAAGCGAGCCGTGCCGGACGCGGACGTCACGGTCATCGGCAACACCGGCGACGACATCCACCTCTTCGGGCTGAAGGTCTGCCCGGACCTGGACACGGTGATGTACACGCTCGGCGGCGGCATCAACGAGGAGCAGGGCTGGGGCCGGGCCGACGAGACCTTCCATCTCAAAGAGGAGCTCGCGGCGTACGGCGTGGGCCCGGACTGGTTCACTCTCGGCGACCGGGACTTCGCCACGCACATCGTGCGCACCCAGATGATCGGCGCCGGATATCCGCTGAGCGCGGTCACCGAGGCGCTGTGCGACCGGTGGAAGCCGGGGGTGCGGCTCATCCCCATGACCGACGACCGTGTGGAGACGCATGTCGTCGTCGAACTGGACGGTGAGCGCAAGGCCGTGCACTTCCAGGAGTACTGGGTGCGGCTGCGGGCGTCAGTGCCGGCCCGGGCGGTCGTCCCCATCGGCGCGGACCAGGCGAAGCCGGCTCCCGGGGTGCTGGAGGCGATCGCCGAGGCGGACGTGATCCTCTTCCCGCCGTCCAACCCCGTCGTCTCCATCGGCACGATCCTCGCGGTGCCCGGCATCCGGGAGGCCGTCGCCGGCGCCGGGGTGCCGGTGGTCGGTCTGTCCCCCATCGTCGGCGACGCGCCCGTGCGCGGCATGGCCGACAAGGTCCTGGCGGCGATCGGTGTGGAGGCCACGGCCGCCGCGGTGGCCGAGCACTACGGCGCGGAGCTGCTGGACGGCTGGCTCGTCGACACCGTCGACGCGGCCTCGGTGGAGCGGGTCGAGGCGGCCGGCATCCGGTGCCGGGCGGTGCCGCTGATGATGACCGACGTCGAGGCCGCCGCCGCGATGGCGCGGGAGGCGCTGGCACTGGCCGAGGAGGTACGGGAAGCATGAGCGAGGCGACGGCGCCCGCGCGGACGGACGCGTCCGCGCCGGCGTTGCGGATCTGGGCGGTGGCCGGGATCCCCGAGGTGCGGCCGGGCGACGACCTGGCGAAGCTGATCGCCGCCGCGGAGCCCGCCCTGGCCGACGGGGACGTGCTCCTCGTCACCTCGAAGATCGTCTCCAAGGCGGAGGGCCGGATCGTCGAGGCGGCCGACCGGGAGGCCGCGATCGACGCGGAGACCGTACGGGTCGTGGCCCGGCGCGGGCCGCTGCGGATCGTGGAGAACCGGCAGGGGCTGGTCATGGCCGCCGCCGGAGTCGACTCCTCCAACACTCCCCCCGGCACGGTGCTGCTGCTGCCCGAGGATCCGGACGCCTCCGCGCGCGCGATCCGGGACGGCCTGCGCGCCCTCCTCGGTGTCACGGTCGGGGTGATCGTCACCGACACCTTCGGGCGGCCCTGGCGCACCGGGCTCACGGACGTCGCCATCGGCGCCGCGGGCGTCCGCGCGCTGAACGACCTGCGGGGCGGCACGGACGCGCACGGCAATCCGCTGAGCGCCACCGTCGTCGCCACCGCCGACGAACTCGCCGCCGCGGGCGACCTGGTCAAGGGCAAGGCCGCCAAGCTGCCCGTCGCCGTGGTGCGCGGGCTGGGGCACGTGGTGACCGAGGAGCACGGAGAGGGAGCACGGGTCCTGGTACGGAACGCGCGCGACGACCTGTTCCGGCTCGGGACCTCCGAGGCCGTACGGGAGGCGGTGACCCAGCGGCGCACCGTACGGTCCTTCACCGACGAGCCGGTCGACCCGGCCGCGGTCCGGCGCGCGGTGGCCGCGGCGGTGACCGCGCCCGCGCCGCACCACACCACGCCGTGGCGGTTCGTGCTGCTGGAGTCGGCGCGGACACGGACGCGTCTGCTGGACGCGATGCGGGACGCCTGGATCGCCGACCTGCGGCGGGACGGCAGGAGCGAGGAGGCGATCGCCAAGCGGATCCGGCGCGGGGACGTGCTGCGCAACGCGCCCTGTCTGGTGGTGCCGTGCCTCGTCATGGACGGCGCGCATGTGTACGGCGACGAGCGGCGGGACGGTGCCGAGCGGGAGATGTTCGTGGTCTCCGCCGGGGCCGGGGTGCAGAACTTCCTGGTCGCGCTGGCCGGGGAGCGGCTCGGCTCGGCATGGGTGTCCTCGACGATGTTCTGCCGGGACGTGGTGCGCGAGGTGCTGGGGCTGCCGCAGGACTGGGATCCGATGGGGGCGGTCGCCATCGGGCATCCGGCCGAGCCGCCGAAGCCGCGGCCGCAGCGGGACGCGGAGACGTTCGTGGTCGCGCTGTGACCGTTCCGTCCGCCTGACCGTCCAGGCACGCAGAGCGTCTTTCGCGCCTTTTCGTACCTTCGGCCCTCCGGGAGCTCCTTCGTGGCAGGACGTTTCGCCCCGCGGTCCCCTCTCTCCCACGGTCCGAACGGCGTGGGAGGGAGGTCCGTGTCCGTGCCCGGCGGGCGGACCGGCGCCTTGGGGGACGCGTTCACGGAGGTCCCGCGGCAGGCCGTCGCACCGGGGCGGGTGCGGACGTGGGTGCCGGACGGGCCGCTGGACCTGAGGCTGGTGCTCGGGCCGCTGCGGCGGGGACCGGGCGACCCCGCGTTCCGGGCGATGCCCGACGGGTCGGTGTGGCGGGCCGTCCGGACACCGCTCGGGCCCGGGACGCTGAGGGTGTCCGCACGCGGCGGGCAGGTGTGCGGGGAGGCCTGGGGTCCGGGGGCCGAGTGGCTGCTGGAACAGTTGCCCGAGCTGCTCGGGGCCGCCGACGACCCGTCCCTGTTCGTGCCGCGGCACCGGCTGCTGGCGCTGACACGGCACCGGCGTCCGGGGCTGCGGCTGACCCGGACCGGGCTGGTGATGGAGTCGCTGATCCCGTCGATCCTGGAACAGAAGGTGACGACGGCCGAGGCGTACGCGGCCTGGCGGACGCTCGTACGGAAGTACGGGGAGCCGGCGCCGGGGCCCGTCCCCGGGCGGATGCACGTCATGCCGGCACCGCGGACCTGGGCGCTGATCCCCTCGTGGGAGTGGCGCCGGGCCGGGGTCGACGACAAGCGGGCGTCGACGGTGCTGCGGGCGGTGCGGGTCGCCGCGCGGCTGGAGGAGACGGTGCGGATGCCTCCGGCGGCGGCGCGGGAACGGCTGGAGCGGGTGCCCGGGATCGGGCCGTGGACGTCGGCGGAGACCGTGCAGCGCAGTCATGGCGCACCGGACGAGGTGACGGTCGGGGATCTGCACCTGCCGGGGATCGTGGGACACGCGCTGGCGGGGAACCGGTGGGCCGACGACGCGGAGATGCTGCGCCTGCTGGAGCCGTACGCGGGGCAGCGGCACCGGGCCGTCCGGCTGATCCTGCTGAGCGGCCGGGTGCCGGAACGGCGGGGGCCGCGGATGCCGAAGGGGCACGTCGGACGCTTGTGACAGAGTCCGCGGCCGGGTTCGGCACGGGCCGCGACCGGGGTGGGCGGATCCGCCCACCCGTGCCGCCCCGGGGCCTCCCTTGTGCACAAGGAGTACGCGCAGAAAGAGAGGCAGAAAGAGAGAAGGAGAAGGGCGCCCGGAGAAAAGATCCGGCCGCCCGCGACTACGACGGCTGGTCCGAGGAGAACCTCACCGCACCCGCCGGGATATGGGCGTCGCACCAGATCCTCACGCCCTCCCGCAGTTCGTTGTCGGCGCCCACCACCGCGCCGTCGCCGATGACGGTGCCGGTGAGGACGGAGCGGGTGCCGATGCGGGCACGGGTGCCGATGAGGGAGTCGGTGATGACGGCACCGGGCTCTATGACGGCGCCGGGCAGGATCGTGCTGCCGAAGACCCGCGCCCCCTCGGCGACGAACGCGCCCTCGCCGACCACCGTGCCGCCGGTCAGCTTGGCGTCGGGGGCGACGACGGCCGTGGGCAGGATCAGACGGTCGCCGCAGCGGCCGGGGACCGCCGGGGAGGGGGCACGGCCGAGGACCAGGTCGGCGGAGCCGCGCACGAAGGCGGCGGGGGTGCCGAGGTCCAGCCAGTAGGTGGAGTCCACCATGCCCTGCAGATGGGCCCCGGCGGCCAGCAGCTCCGGGAAGGTCTCGCGCTCCACCGACACCGGGCGGCCCTGCGGGATGGTGTCGATGACCGAGCGGCGGAAGACGTACGCCCCCGCGTTGATCTGGTCGGTGACGATCTCCTCGGGGGTCTGCGGCTTCTCCAGGAAGGCCAGGACCCGGCCCGTGTCGTCCGTCGGGAC
Source organism: Streptomyces thermoalcalitolerans (assembly GCF_039525155.1). NCBI lineage: Bacteria > Bacillati > Actinomycetota > Actinomycetes > Kitasatosporales > Streptomycetaceae > Streptomyces > Streptomyces thermoalcalitolerans. The sequence continues at coordinate 23,464 of NZ_BAAAHG010000007.1, forward strand.
CAGTCCGTAGGAACGAGGGTCCGTCACCTTCGTCAGATGCAGGGAGACATCCGCTCCCGTCTCCTCGTGCGTGCGCACCAGCGCCTGGATGTCCAGCCCGGTGAGGATGTCGCCGTTGAAGACCAGGACCGGCTCGTCGGGACCGGAGCGCAGCCGTGAGGCGGCGTTGCGGATGGCGCCGCCCGTGCCCAGGGGCTCCTCCTCCGTGACGTACTCGAGGTGGAGCCCGAGTGAGGAGCCGTCACCGAAGTACGGTTCGAAGACCTCGGCCAGATAGGAGGTGGCGAGCACGATGTGCTCGACTCCCGCCGCTTTCGCCCGCGCCAGCTGATGGGTGAGAAACGGCACTCCCGCCGCCCGCACCATGGGCTTGGGAGTGTGCACCGTGAGCGGGCGCAGCCGGGTGCCCTTGCCGCCGACCAGAAGGATCGCTTCCGTCACCTGTCGTCTCTGCTTCCTGCCGGGACCGGCCGATCAGTCCTCGGCCGGCCAGTGTATGCAGCCGTGTTCGCACAGCCTTGTGGAGCCCTGAGACTTCTCCCCCCGTCCCGGCTCCCCCCTTCAGCGTCCCTGGTAGCGCGCCGCCGCCGAACGGATCGTGCCGAGCTTGCCGTAGAGCCGCAGGCCGGGGCAGTCGGTCGGGAAGCCGTCCCGGTGGCCGGAGATCACGTCCAGGCGTACGCTCTTTCCTTTTTGGTAGAGGTTGCCACCGCCGGACGTCAGATATGTCTTTCCACTCGGATTCACCCCGTGCAGACCGAGCTTCCACGCGGCCAGTTGCGCCACGGCCGTCACGACGGCCGGGGGCGGCTCGGAGATGTTGTAGGAGCCGAGGACCGCGATTCCCGCGCTGTTGGTGTTGAACCCGGCGGTGTGGGCGCCCAGCACCGCCCTCGCCACTCCGCCGGCACGGCCCTCGTAGATGGTGCCGCACCTGTCGACGAGGAAGTTGTAGCCGATGTCGCGCCAGCCCATGCTCTGGACGTGGTAGCGGTAGATGCTGCGGATGAGCGACGGGGTCTGTGCGCAGCTGTAGTTGTTGCCCGAGGAGGTGTGGTGGACGAACACCGCCTTGACCGTATCGGAGTAGACGAACTCCCCGCTGCGCAGTGACTCGTCCGCGCCCCAGCCGCGGCGGGTGACGATGGGCGGGCGCGGTCCGATGTACGGCCCGGTGCCCCGGCGTTCCGTCTCCTTGCCACCGGGCCGGGCGGGCCGCTCGCGCCGGCCGTCCTCGCGGGCGAGCGCGGGGATCCGGGTGGCGTCGGGCGGGGCGAGCGGCGCGCCGGCCGCGGGGACCCCGAAGGCCGCGGCGGCCTTCCCGCTCGGCTCGCCGGAGCGTGAGACGGTGGCCCCGGAGCCCCGCGGCACCGGCTCGCCGCCCGGGTCGACGAGTCCGAGGCGCAGGCCGGAGGGCAGCGCGGCCGCCGGACCGGCAGCCGCGCCCCTGCCCGAGTCCCCGGCCTCCGCGCGCACGTGCACCTCGACGCCGTCGGACGCGCCCACCCACAGCGGTGCGGTGGCGCCGCGCACGGCCCCGGGGACGCGCTCGGCCGTGCCGGGGTCGGCGCCGTGGTCGGTGTTGTGGTGGGTGTCGAGGTCCTGCCAGTCGGACCAGGTGCCGGTGGCGGCGGAGCGGGTACGGATCCGGACGCTGCCGTGCAGCTCGGCGTCCGGGTCGTCCCAGACGACGCCGACCAGGAAGAAGCGGGGGACGTCCGTGCGGCGCAGGCCCTGTTCGGTGACGGCGGCGCCGCGGGCGCGGGTGCGGACGAGCGGGAGGAGGGGCAGGGACCGGGTGCTGCCGGGGACGGCCGACGGGCCGGTGGCCGATGCCGGTCTCACCGTGGCCACGGAGGCGGGAGGCCCCTGTGCGAGGGTGAGGGCGGCCGTGCAGGCGATGCCTATCGAGGACACCAGGAATCCGTATCGACGCATGCCCCTGATCTTGAACATAATCATACAAATCTGTCCATTGGGGAATTGACGGGCCGTCGGCCGCAGGTGGGCCGAATCGGTGGTGCGCCGCTCCCCCGTGCGTGTCCCGCCGCACGGTGCGCGGACACGGCGCCGCGTACGCTTGCTCGGATGAACTCCACTGAACGCACCCCTGCCGACCTGCTGCGTTCCGCGCTCGCCGCGGACCCCGGACGCCCGCTGGTGACCTTCTACGACGACGCCACGGGTGAACGCGTCGAACTGTCCACGGCCACCTTCGCCAATTGGGTGGCCAAGACCGCGAACCTCCTCCAGGGAGACCTCGCCGCCGCGCCCGGCGACCGGGTCGCGCTGCTGCTGCCGGCGCACTGGCAGACGGCGGTGTGGCTGCTGGCGTGCGCCTCGGTGGGCGTGGTGGCGGACGTCGACGGGAACGTGGACGCGGCCGATGTCGTGGTCAGCGGCCCGGACACCCTGGACGCGGCGCGGGCCTGCTCCGGGGAACGGGTGGCGCTGGCACTGCGACCGCTGGGCGGGCGGTTCCCGCAGCCGCCGGAGGGCTTCCTGGACTACGCCGTCGAGGTTCCGGGCCAGGGCGACGCGTTCACGCCCTTCGCACCGGTGGACCCGGACGAGCCGGCCCTGATCGTGGCCGGGGCCGAGTACTCGGCGGCGGAGGTCGTGGAGCGCGCCCGCACCGACGCCCCCGCCCTGGACCTGACGGGCCCCGGCTCCCGGCTGCTGTCCGCACTGCCGTACGACACCTGGGAGGGGCTCAGCGCGGGCCTGTACGCCCCTCTCGCCGCCGGTGCCTCCGTCGTGCTGTGCCGCAATCTCGACCGCCTCTCCGAGGACGCCCTCGCCCGGCGCATCGAAGCGGAACGGGTCACGGCGACGGCGAGGTGACGCAGCGGAAGTACCGCGGGATTCAGGAACAAAGAACGCCAATTCACCGTCTGTGACGCGGATTCCACGCGGGCGGCGACGATTCTCCCGCGCATCCGTACGGCTGCGTTCGGCATGTTTCGACGGTGTGTACGGCAACGGCGACGAGCCGGAACCCCGGGATGCCCGTCCCCGCCCGCACCGGCCTTCCGTCGCAGCGCACCACGCCGGAAGGCCTTCCGCGGGGCAGGACGACGGCCGACGGTCAGCCGACGGCGAACTTTTGCCCAAGGAAATGGGCGGATTGCCCACTTGTAGGCAAGTGGAATTTGTCACGGGCGTCGCTTGACACCGAATGGGCCGGATAGTGTGAGCGGTCCGGTGCTACTGGCCGCGAGGTCTTCCTGGGGTCGAGCACTGTGAAGCAGACTTGAGCGCCTTGAGGGGACAAGGCGCCGCGTGGCCCCGACGGAGGGTTCGGACAACCGTGGACGCGCAAGGCCGTGGGCGGGCGAACAACATCGACCCCGCAGACCAATGGGTACTCAATCCGAACACCGGCGAATACGAACTGCGACTGAATCCTTCCGTTCCGCAGTCGCCGATCCCGGGTCCCCGCCAACCCGCTCCGCCCGGCGCGGGCGGCGACGGTGCGGCGGGAGGCCGCGGCCCGGCCCTCGGACGGCAGCAGGTCCGTGAAGCGGCCCCCGCCCGTACGGCCCCGGGTCCCCGCCGCCGCCGCGGCGCACCGCCCGAGGAGCCGCTGCCCGGGCGGCGGAGCCGCCGGCCGGAGAAGAAGAAGTCGAAGGCCAAGAAGGTGCTGCTGTGGACCAGCGGCACCATGGCGTTTCTCCTGGTCGGCGTCGGTACGGCCGGCTATCTGTACCTCAAGCACCTCGAGGGCAACGTCACCACCACCGACGTGGGCGACGCGGGCAAGGCCAGCTTCAGCAAGGACGAGGCCTTCAACATACTGATCATCGGCACGGACAAGCGCACCGGCAAAGGCAACCAGGGCTACGGCGACAAGGACAGCGTGGGCCATGCCGACACCACGATCCTGCTGCACGTCTCCAAGGACCGCACGAACGCCACCGCGCTGAGCATCCCGCGCGACCTGATCGTGGACATCCCGGACTGCCCGACCGAGCAGCCCGATGGCACCACGAGGGTCATCCCGGGCACGCCGAACGCCCGCTTCAACACAAGCCTCGGCCAGAGCGGCCGCGACGCGGGCTGCACGATGCGCACGGTCAAGGAAGTCACCGGCATCGCGCCCGACCACTTCATGATGGCCGACTTCAACGCGGTCAAGACCCTGACGACGGCGGTCGGCGGCGTCGAGGTGTGCCTCAAGCGCGCCGTGGACGACGAGAAGTCGCACCTGAAGCTGCCCGCCGGCAAGTCCACGGTCGAGGGCGAGCAGGCCCTGGCCTTCGTCCGCACCCGGCACGCCTGGGGCAACCACGGCGACCTGGACCGGATCAAGGTGCAGCAGCAGTTCCTCGGCTCGCTGATGCGCAAGATGTCCTCCAGCGACACGCTCACCGACCCCGCCAAGCTGTACGACCTGGCCGAGGCCGCCACCAAGGCGCTGACCGTCGACACCGCCATCGGCAAGGTCAGCACGCTCAAGGACGTGGCGCTGGAGCTGAAGAAGGTCCCGACGAAGAACATCAGCTTCCTGACGGTCCCGGTCATCGACAACCCCGCCGAAAAGGTCGCCTCGACGGTCGTCCTGCATCCGACCGAGGCACGCCCGGTCTTCGACGCCATCGCGAACGACGTCCCCTTCACCGAGGTGAAGAAAAAGAAGAAGGCCGCCAAGGGCGCCGAGGAGGCCGCCCGCCTCAAGGGCCCCCAGTCCGCCGCCTCCGAGGTGCGGGTGCGGATCCTCAACGGCGGAGCTCCCCCCGGTTCCGCGCAGGAGACCCTCTCCTGGCTGCAGACCACCCAGGGGGTGACCAAGTCGGAGAACGCGGGCAACGCACCCCAGAAGATCGGCAAGACCACCCTCGAGTACGACGCCGACCAGGCACCGCAGGCACGTAAACTCGCTGCAATCATGGGCCTGCCCGGATCGGCGCTGAAGCCGGGCGAGAGCGTGACCAACTCCCAGGGTCTGCCGACGATGACACTGACCCTGGGCAAGGACTTCAAGGGTCCGGGTGTACCGCTCGTGGCCCCGACGACGGCCCCCAAGGTCGAGAAGTCCACGGCGGACAAGGTCGAGTGCGCCAGCTGAACACAAGTTCAGCGCACTACGCCACCTTAGGGGCCTGTCATGCGTCTAACACGACGCACGACAGGCCCGTTCACTGGAACACCAGGGTGGGAAGGATGGGGAGTTGACGCGGAGCAGTCTGCACGGGGAGGAGCCTGCGGTCGAGGGCGCGACGGCTCTCGCCGTGCAGGACGGCGGCGCGGCGGGTGACCACGACCCGCACAACAAAGGGGACAAAAAAGGAGAAAACAGAGAAAAGGGAGAAAAAGGGGACGACGGCGACATAGAGCACGAGGTCGCCGGCAGACGCCCCCGACGGCGCATACTGCGCTGGTCGGCCACGGTGCTCTCGCTGGTCATACTCGCCACGGCCGGCGCCGGATACTTCTACTACCAGCATCTGAACAGCAACCTGCGCAAGGGCCAGCGCAGCAGCGGCGACTTCAAGGCGCACCGGACGAAGCCGAACCCGGCCGGCCAGACGCCCCTGAACATCCTGCTGATCGGCTCCGACAGCCGTAACTCCGACGAGAACGTCGCCCTGGGCGGCAGCAGGGAGAACCGCGGCAACCCCCCGCTGGGCGACGTGCAGATGCTCATCCACCTGTCGGCCGACCGCAAGAGCGCCGCCGTGGTCAGCGTCCCGCGTGACACACGGGTCGACATCCCCCAGTGCACCGACCCCGACACCGGCAAGGTCTACCCGCCGGTCAACACCATCATCAACGAGTCACTGGCCCGCGGCGGCGCCGGCTGCACGCTCGCCACCTGGGAGAACCTCACCGGTGTCTACATCGACCACTGGATGATGATCGACTTCGCGGGCGTGGTGCGCATGGCGGACGCCATCGGCGGTGTCGAGGTCTGTGTGAAGCACAACGTGTGGGACCGCAATCTGCAGACCCAGCGCGGCGGCTCCGGTCTGAAGCTCACGGCCGGCAAGCACAAGGTCAAGGGCAAGCAGGCCCTGCAGTGGCTGCGCACCCGGCATGCCTTCCACAGCGACCTGGGCCGGGCCAGGGCCCAGCACATGTACATGAACTCGATGATCCGCATGCTGCGCGGCCAGAACGTCTTCACCGACACCGGCCGTCTGATGGGCCTGGCGGAGGCCGCCACACAGTCGCTGCAGGTCTCCGAGGAGATCGGCACCGTCAAGAAGCTGTACGACCTGGCCATGCAGCTCAAGACGGTCCCCACCGACCGCATCACCATGGCGACGATGCCCAATGTCACCGACCCGCAGAACCCCAACCATGTGATCCCGGACGGTGCCAACGCCGCGAAGATGTGGAAGATGCTCCGCGAGGACGTGGCCTTCGACAAGAACGGCCCGAAGACGGAGGCGAAGAAGCCCAGCGAGGACGAGACCCCCGCGACTCCCTCGGTCGCGGCCGACCGGCTGGGCGTGCTGGTGCAGAACGCCACCCGCACCTCCACCCGGGCCCCGGTCAGCGGCCGGGCCGGTGAGATCAGCCGGCAGCTGCGGCGGAAGGGCTTCACCCGGGCGACGGCCGACACCTCGGCGGCGGGGTCCGCGGAGGAGACCGTCGTGCGCTACCCGAGCGCCGACCTCGAGGGCGACGCACGGAGCGTCGCCAAGGCCCTGGGCATTCCGATGAGTTCGGTCAAGCGGTCGACCGATGTCTCCGGCGTCACCGTCGTCGTCGGCGCCGACTGGCGCACTGGCGTCACCTACCCGAAGGAGTCCGCGCCGAAGGCCGGCGACCTGCCCGAGAACTCCGACGCCCTCAACGGCTCGGACGAGAGCCAGTGCATGGACGTGTACGAGCCCTACCGCTGGTAGACACGCCCCCTGCCGTGGCGGGCACACGCAAGGGCCCCTCTCCCGGGAGAGGGGCCCCGCGGGGCGAACCGGCTGGCGGTGACGGCTCAGCCGGTGGTCATGACTCAGTCGGTGGTGACGGCCCGGTCGGCGGTGGCGTCCCGGTCCGCGGTGGCGGTCCGGTCGGTGGTGACAGCCGCGGACCTGCGCGAGGCGATGACCTTCTTCGCCAGCGATCTCGGGCTCGTCAGAAAGCCCCAGCCCCAGGACATGTGCATGGTGGCGAGCGCAACGGGGATGCGCAGGCGGGCCTTCAGGGGCAGCCCCTTGCCCGCGGGGATCGAACCGGCGACGATCGCCGCCAGATAGCCGCCGGGGACCACGAACCCCCAGGGGGTCAGGAGCGCGCCCACCACGATCCCGGCCGCGATGGCGCACACCGCGGTCGGCGGGGCGAGGTAGCGCAGGTTGATGGAGCCGGGGTGGTAGCGGGCGACGACGTGCCGCCAACGGCCGTAGTCCTTGTACTGCTTGGCCAGCGCCCGCACGGTCGGACGGGGCCGGTAGGAGACGCGCAGCTCCGGCGAGAACCAGATCAGCCCGCCCGCCTCGCGGATGCGGAAGTTCAGCTCCCAGTCCTGGGCGCGGATGAACTCCTCGTTGTAACCGCCCTGCTGCTCCAGCACCTCGCGCCGGAACACCCCCAGATAGACGGTCTCCGCGGGACCGGCCTGGCCACCGGTGTGGAAGGCCGCGTTGCCCACCCCGATCCTCGAGGTCATCGCGGCGGCCACCGCCTTCTCCCAGTCGTTCTCGCCCTCGGCGTGCATGATGCCGCCGACGTTCTGCGCGCCGGTCTCCTCCAGGAGCCGTACGGCTGTGGCGATGTAGTCCGGCGAGAGCATCCCGTGGCCGTCGACACGGACCACGATCGGATGGCGGGAGGCCTTGATCGCGGCGTTGAGCGCGGCGGGGGTACGGCCGCTGGGGTTGGGGACCGTACGCACGCGCGGGTCTTCGGCCGCGAGCTCGGCGGCGATCTCGTCCGTGCGGTCCGTGGACGGACCGAGGGCGATCACGACCTCCATCTCGCCGTCGTACTTCTGCGCGAGGATCGCTTCCACGGCCCCCCGCAGATGCCGCTCCTCGTTGAGGACGGGCATGATCACAGAAACGGCGGGGAACCGCACGTCGGGCTTGGCGTTCATCGGTGCTCACGTTACCGCGAACGGGGGATACCGGTGCGCGCCGCGGGTGCTGCTGCGCCGATCAGCCGATCGTATGCCCCTACGGTGCACACGGTGCCCACCCACGCCCTCAGCGGAGGTGTCCCCCATGTCCAGCACGCAGTACCGGCCGCGCCCACGGCCGCAGCGCGCCCCGCGGCAGGTCGCCGGTCCGGCGGGTCCGGCGAGACCGGCCCGCGTGCCGTATGCGCCCGTACCGCGCCGCAGACCGCGCTGGGCCATGCGGGCGGCGACCACGCTGTCGGTGGTGGTGCTCGCCTCCGCCGGGATCGGGCACGCGGTGGTCTCCAGCGTGGACGCGGACATCGCCCGGGTCGACCCCTTCAAGGACATGAAGAACCGCCCGCCGGCCGGCCACGGGATGAACGTGCTGCTGGTCGGCACCGACAGCCGGGACAGGATCAGCGAGCAGGAGCGGCAGCGGTACCGGCTGGGCGGCCGGCCGTGCAACTGCACCGACACCATGATGATCGTGCACCTGTCGCAGGACCGGGAGCGGGTCAGTGTGGTGAGCCTGCCCCGGGACTCCTACGCCGAACTGCCCGAGCACGCCGACCAGAACACCGGGCAACGGCACGGGCCGCACCCGGTCAAGCTCAACGCGGCCTACGCGGAGGGCGGGCCCGGCCTGACCGTGCGCACGGTCGAGAAGATGACCAATCTGAAGATCGACCACTATCTGGAGGTGGACTTCACCTCCTTCATGCGGACCGTGGACGTCATCGGCGGGGTACGGATCTGCACCGCCGAACCGGTGAAGGACAGCTACACCGGTCTGAACCTGGCCGCCGGCACGCACACGCTCTCCGGCGGCCAGGCCCTGCAGTACGTCCGCTCCCGGCATGTCGACGGGGCGAGCGACCTCGGCCGGATGAAGCGCCAGCAGCACTTCCTGGCCGCCCTGATCGAGCAGGCGACCTCCTCCCGGGTACTGCTGAACCCGCTCAAGTTCCGGGACGTCACCACGGCCGTGCTGGGCTCGGTACGGGCGGACAAGGGCTTCCGCACCGACGAGTTGCTGGACCTCGGACGGGCGATGCGGAACTTCTCCCCCTCCTCCTCGGAGTTCGCCACCGTTCCGATCGCGCAGGTGGCCCACCCGGTCAAGGGCGTCGGCTCCACCGTGAAGTGGGACCGGGCCAAGGCCGACCGGCTCTTCCGGGCGCTGCGCGAGGACCGGCCGCTGGCCACGCGCAAGTCCCGCCGGGCGGACTCCGCCGCGACCGTCGAGGTCGCCCCGCAGCGGATCCATGTCCAGGTGGAGAACGGCACCGACACCACAGGACTCGCCCGGCGGGTGGACTCGGAGCTGGCGGCGGCCGGCTTCCGCACGACCAGGGCCCCCAGGGACGCCCAGGAGCGCGGTGTCACACGGACCGTGGTGCTCTACGACCCCCGGTGGGACCGCTCGGCGAGGTCGCTCGCCGCCGCGCTGCCGGGCAGCGAGCTGCGTCCGGTGCCGGGGCAGGGGGCCACGCTCAGGGTGATCGTGGGCAGCGATCACCGCCAGGTGCGCAAGGTGCGGGTGGAGGACCCGGCGAAGGCGGCCACCGCGGTGGTGCGCGGGGACGAGGTGACGTGCGGATGAGCCCTCCGGGCCACCGGCGAGGCCGCCGGCGAGGGCCTCAGTCCTCGTAGCCCTCCGCCGCCCGCTTCCGCCGCAGCTCCTTGATGGCGCGGCGGCGGGCCAGACGGTGGGTGCGGCGGATCTGGGCCTCCTGGTAACGGCGCTTGTCCTGCTCGGTCTCCGGCAGGACCGGCGGCACCGGGCGCGGCCTGCCGTCGGCGTCCACGGCGGCGAAGACCAGGTAGGCCGAGCCGACGTGGGTGGGCGGGGCGGACTCGTTCCAGCGCTCGGCCATGACCCGCACGCCGATCTCCATGGAGGTCCGGCCGGTCCAGTTGACCTGGGCCTTCACATGGACGAGATCGCCCACCCGGACCGGTTCGAGGAACACCATCTCGTCCATGGACGCGGTGACCGCGGGTCCGCCGCTGTGCCGGCCGGCCACCGCGCCCGCCGCGTCGTCGACCAGCTTCATGATCACCCCACCGTGCACCGTCCCCAGCAGGTTGGTGTCGTTGTGGGTCATGATGTGGCTCAGAGTGGTCCGGGACGCCGAGGTCGGCTTGCCCGGGACATCCGCCGTTCCGGATTCCGCAGTAGGGGCCTGGTCTGTCATGACCTCCACCCTATGCCGAGGCGGAATCCGGAAATTTTGTGTCAGCTTCGCAACAGCGCCGATCCTATTTTCCGACGGCCCTGTCAGGTGCGCTGTGCTGCCCTGCACACTAGGCCCATGACTGATTGGCCCGAGGGGTGGTCCGGCGGCAACCACAGCCCCCGGTACGGACGCGGCAGTGCCGGTGCGCAACCGGAGGGCGCACGAGTGATGCGTCAGGTGCGGCGCGGCGGGCAGGGCGGATACGGAAGTCCGGGCGGCTCAGGCCCCTCGGCACCGCCGCACCGCATCCCGCAGCAGCCGTCGTACGTCGACGGCCGGGGCTACGACGCCCCCGGCGGCGACCACGGATACGACAGCGGATACAACACCGGCCAGGTCTACGGCAGGCGGGCCGGCGGACCCGGCGGGCCGGACGACGGCCACGCGTACGAGTCCCGCCCCGCGCCGAACTGGGGCCGCCGGATCAAGCTGACCGCGATAGCCCTGGTCACCATACTTCTGGTGACCACGGTTGTGACGTACTTCTGGGCCGACTCCCAGCTCAACCGCGCCGTCGACCTGTCCAAGGTCATCGACCGGCCGGAGCCCGGTGAGGGCACCACCTATCTGATCGTCGGCTCCGACAGCCGGGAGGGCATGTCGGCCGAGCAGAAGAAGAAGCTGCACACCGGTTCCGCCGCGGGCAAGCGCACCGACTCGATGATGCTCCTGCACGTCGGCAGCAACGGCGACACCCTGATCTCCCTGCCGCGCGACTCCGCCGTCACGATCCCGCGGTTCCGCGGCTCGGAGTCCGGCAAGCTCAGGGGCCCCCTGGGAACGCGCAAGCTGAACGCGGCCTACGCCTACGACGGTCCGGAGCTGCTGGTCCGCACCGTCGAGTACAACACCGGCCTGCGCATCGACCACTACGTGGAGATCGGCTTCGCCGGTTTCGCGAACATCGTGGACGCGCTCGGCGGCGTGGAGATCAATATCGAGAAGGGCTTCAAGGACAAGTACTCGGGCGCCGACTTCCAGGCGGGCAAGCAGACGCTGGACGGCCAGCAGGCCCTGGCCTTCGTCCGCACCCGGTACGCCTTCGCCACCTCCGACCTCCAGCGCACCAAGAACCAGCAGAAGTTCCTCTCCGCGCTGGCCAACCAGGCGGCCACCCCCTCGACGATCATGAACCCGTTCAAGCTGTACCCGACCCTGAACGCGGGTCTGGACTCCCTGATCGTCGACAAGGACATGAGCCTGTGGGACCTGGCCACCATGTTCTGGGCGATGAAGAACGTCAGCGGCGGCGACGGCACCTCCATGAACATGCCGATCGCCGGCTCCTCCGGCGGCAACCTCATCTGGGACAAGGCGAAGGTCAAGAAGCTGATGAACGAGCTGAGGAACGACCAGAAGGTCACCGTCACCGGCGACTGACCCCGCCCGCCCCCACGCATCCCGAAAGGAGCCCCGCGGTGCCGTGCTCCGGCGACCGCGGGGCTCCGGCGTACCGCCGGGGGCTCGGCTCACATGCTGGCGCCCGCCATCGTGCGGCACATCTCCGCGCAGCGACGACACTCCTCCGCGCAGCGCGTCATCATCTTGTCGTCCGGCATGGACATACACGCCTCGGCGGCCATGTCACAGGCCTTGGCGCACATCGCGCACATCTCCGCCGCCAGCGGAGAGCGGCGCATCATCATGTCCGCGCACATGCGGGTCATCTCGGAGCAGTCCATGAGCGCGCGCATGATCTGCATCTGCGTCTGGCCGCCCATCTGCATGCAGGAGCTCATGGTCTCCTCGCAGACGGTGTGGCACGACATGCAGGCCTGGACGCAGTCCTGCATCTCCTTGCTCATGGGGGTCGCGGTTCCGGGCTGAGTCATGGCTCCTCCTGGGGGACAGGGGGACCCCGACGGTCCCTCTCTCCCTTCCGTCGTACGCCTGCTCCCGACCCGGCGCCATCCGAACGGGCAAAAGCCTTATTCCACCCATTCGGCCTACTGCTCGGGCGTTTCGGTCCTCTGGTCGCCCGGCTCCCCGGCTTTCTGGCTCCCCGGTCTCCGGCCGCCGCCGAAGGGCCACCACCGAAGGGGACGCCGACGCCCTCCCCCTTCTCCGTCCTCCGTCCCGCCGGTGCCCATGCGCACGTCCGGGGTCCCCGCCTGCGCGGTGACGGCGATCGGCCCGGCCGGAGTCCGGCGTCCCCGAGAGGCCGGACACGGTGTCCGCCTCCCCCACGGCACAACCGGCCGGGGCGGCCTCGGCGGAACCGGGCGCGGAACCGGTTGAGCGGATGCCGACCTGGCCTCACATTCCCGCGCACACCGCGCACTTGCTCGAGCGCACCGGGTACTCGCTCAACGCGGATCGGCCGTCGTCTCCTCGGCCCGGCCCAGCGGCTCAATCGGCCCGACCCAGTGACTCAAGAAGCGTGAGCGCACAGTGCCGCACACGGCCGGATGTCACGGCAGGTTGCGGGCCATGACGATGCGCTGGACCTGGTTCGTCCCCTCGTAGATCTGAGTGATCTTGGCGTCGCGCATCATGCGCTCCACCGGGTAGTCGCGGGTGTAGCCGTACCCGCCGAGGAGCTGGACGGCGTCCGTGGTGACCTCCATGGCGACGTCGGAGGCGAAGCACTTGGCGGCGGCGCCGTGGAAGGTGAGGTCGTTGTCGTCGCGCTCGGACTTCGCCGCCGCCGCGTAGGTCAGCTGACGGGCGGCCTCGATCCTCATGGCCATGTCGGCGAGCATGAACTGGATGCCCTGGAAGTCGGCGATCGGCTTGCCGAACTGCCTGCGCTCCTTGACGTAGTTCTTGGCGTAGTCGAGGGCGCCCTGGGCGATGCCGAGGGCCTGGGCGGCGATGGTGATACGGGTGTGGTCCAGGGTGCGCATCGCGGTGGCGAAGCCGGTGCCCTCGGCGCCGATCATCCGGTCCGCCGGGATGCGGACGTTGTCCAGGTACACCTCGCGGGTCGGGGAGCCCTTGATGCCGAGCTTCTTCTCGGGGGCGCCGAAGGAGACCCCCGGGTCCGACTTCTCGACGACGAAGGCGGAGATGCCCTTGCTGCGCTTGTCGGGGTCGGTCACGGCCATCACCGTGTAGAACTCCGAGACGCCGGCGTTCGTGATCCAGCGCTTGACCCCGTTGAGGACGTAGTAGTCGCCGTCGCGGACCGCCCTCGTCTTCATGCCGGCCGCGTCCGAACCGGCCTCGGGCTCGGAGAGGCAGTACGAGAACATCGCCTGGCCCTTGGCGAGCGGAGCGAGGTACTTCTTCTTCAGCTCCTCGGAGCCGGAGAGGATCAGCGGGAGCGAGCCCAGCTTGTTCACCGCGGGGATCAGGGAGGACGAGGCGCAGACCCGCGCGATCTCCTCGATCACGATGACCGTCGCAAGGGCGTCCGCGCCCGCGCCGCCGTACTCCTCGGGTACGTGCACGGCGTGCAGGTCGTTGGCGACCAGCGCGTCCAGGGCCTCCTGCGGGAAGCGTGCCTCTTCGTCGACCGCGGCGGCGTACGGCGCGATCTTCGCCTCGGCCAGCGAGCGGACGGCGTCGCGGAGCATGGTGTGCTCCTCGGACGGGCGGTACAGGTCGAAGTCAGCCGATCCGGCCAAGGTCTCTCACTCCAAAGGAAGACGCACGCTGACGCTAACTACCGTTAAGTAGGTCGAATTTTATGGCTTCGCTCACGTCGGTGTTACGTGAGTTTGGCGACAGACGGGGACAGATGCGGAAACGGGCCGGGAACGGCTGAGGGGCGATGGGGGCGATGAGGGGGCGATGGGGGGTGATAAGCAGGCACGGAGGAAACGCGGAGGGGTCACAGGGAGGACATTGCCCGGCGACGGGCCCGCGCATGTCCCCTTATATGCTCGGGCTCCGCAGCACCGTCGTCCCTCCCATGGAGCACCCATGAGCCTCAAGATCACCGTGATCGGCACCGGTTATCTCGGCGCGACCCACGCCGCGGCCATGGCCGAACTCGGTTTCGAGGTGCTGGGGCTCGACATCGTTCCCGAGAAGATCGAGATGTTGCGGCGGGGCGAGGTCCCGATGTACGAGCCCGGGCTGGAGGAGCTGCTGCACCGGCATGTGGCCGGGCTCGAGGGCTCGACCGGCCGGCTGCGGTTCACGACGGACTTCGCGGAGGCGGCCGCGTTCGGCGACGTCCACTTCATCTGCGTCAACACCCCGCAGAAGCACGGCGAGTACGCCTGCGACATGCAGTACGTCGACTCCGCGGTCACCTCTCTCGCCCCGCATCTGACCGGACCCGCCCTGGTCGTCGGCAAGTCGACGGTGCCCGTCGGCTCCGCGGACCGCCTGGCCCGTACGATCGCCGAGCTCGCGCCCGCGGGCGAGGAGGTGGAGCTGGCCTGGAACCCGGAGTTCCTGCGCGAGGGCTTCGCCGTCCAGGACACCCTGCACCCGGACCGGATCGTGGTCGGTGTGCGCAGCGAGCGGGCGGAGAAGCTGCTGCGCGAGGTGTACGCCACGCCGATCGCCGAGGGCTCCCCCTTCGTGGTCACCGACTTCCCGACCGCGGAGCTGGTGAAGACCGCCGCGAACTCCTTCCTCGCCACAAAGATCTCCTTCATCAACGCCATGGCCGAGGTGTGCGAGGCCGCGGGCGGCGACGTCGCGAAGCTGGCCGAGGCGATCGGGTACGACGACCGCATCGGCAGGAAGTTCCTGCGCGCCGGGATCGGCTTCGGCGGCGGCTGCCTGCCCAAGGACATCCGGGCCTTCATGGCGCGCGCGGGTGAGCTGGGCGCCGACCAGGCGCTGACGTTCCTGCGCGAGATCGACTCGATCAACATGCGCCAGCGCGGGCAGATGGTGGAGCTGGCCCGGCAGGCGCTGGGCGGCGGGCCGTTCCTGGGCCGGCGGATCGCGGTGCTGGGCGCCACCTTCAAGCCGGACTCGGACGACGTACGGGACTCCCCCGCGCTCAATGTCGCCGGGCAGATCCATCTGCAGGGCGGCCAGGTGACGGTGTACGACCCGAAGGGCATGGACAACGCCCGGCGGGTGTTCCCGACGCTCGGATACGCCGGCTCGGCGCTGGAGGCCGTACGGGGCGCGGACGTGGTGCTGCACCTGACCGAGTGGCAGGAGTTCCGCGAGCTGGACCCGGCGGAGCTGGGCGAGGTCGTGGCGGCCCGGGTGATCCTGGACGGGCGCAACGCGCTGGACCCGGAGCGGTGGCGCCGGGCCGGGTGGACGTACCGGGCGATGGGGCGTCCGACCGCGTAGCAGGACACGTACAGCAGGACACACGGCAGGACATGAAGGGACGCCGGTTCGGCCGAGGCTCAGTCGGCCGAACCGGCGTCTGCACGCATTCTGCCCCACCGGAGCGGGGCTTGCGGAGAGACCCCCGGTGAAATCGCCCGCGGCTCACCCCTCCCTCGCCCGGTAGCGCCGCATCTTCGCGCGCGCACCGCACACCTGCATGGAGCACCAGCGGCGCCGGCCGGCCGGGCTGCGGTCGTAGTACGCCCAGTGGCAGGTGTCCGCCTCGCAGGCCTTCAGCCGGCTCCAGGTGCCCGCGGCGACCGCTTCGGCGACGGCGGCCGCGACCCGGGAGAGCAGGGAGCCGGCGTCGGCGGGGACGAGCGTCGCGGAGCCGTCCCGGTCGTCCACGGCCACCAGCAGCGGGGCCCGTGCGAACAGCTCGCCGAGCGGTGTCACCGCGCGGTGCGGCGGATGGCCGGCGTGGACGAGCAGCGTCGCCCGCAGCGACTCGCGCAGTTCGCGCGCCTGCGGCAGTTCCGCCTCCTGGATCCCGAGGCGCGCCCGGCCGTCCGCCGTGTCGAGCGCGTCGACGCCGGTGGCCAGATCCAGGGTGTTCACCAGGGCCTCGACCAGAGCCAGCCCCCCTGGCGCGGCCGATCTCTCACTCATGTCAGCGACGGTACCTCGCACGCACGCTTGTGCTGTTACCCGTTGTGCGAGAGGATGCGGTAACGGTTACCTGTTGAACCCAGTCAACGGGTAACTCCGTCAACGGGTGCCCCCTTCAGCGGGCAGCTCTCGCACAAGGGGCTCGGACAAGGAGGAAGTCATGGCTCTCGCCAAGCTGGGTGTCGTCGTCCTGGACTGTCCCGACCCGCGCGCACTCGCCGGCTTCTACGCCGAGGTGCTCGGCGGGACCGTGGAGGGCGAGGGCGACTGGGTGGAGCTGAAGGGGGAGGGCGGGCGAGTGCTGGCGTTCCAGCGGGCACCGGGCCATGTGCCGCCGAAGTGGCCCGCCGCGGACGGCTCGCAGCAGTTCCACCTGGATCTGGACGTCGAGGACCTGGACACGGCGGAGAAGGCCGTCCTGGCGCTCGGCGCACGTCCGCTGGACACGGCGGACCGTACGCGGAGCTTCCGGGTCTACGCCGACCCGGCCGGACACCCGTTCTGCCTGTGCGCCCGCTGACCGTTCCGCCTGTTCTGTCTGTTCTCTCTGTTCTCTTCGTTCTCTCTGTTCCGTCCGTGCGGTCTGCCGAGCATCTCGCGGCGGCACACCGCACGGACGGCCGCGGGCCCTGTCGTCAGCCGTCCAGTTCCTCGATCGTCGCGTCGGACGGCCCGCGCGTGGCCTGCAGCTCGCGGGCGACGTCCTCCGCGTCGCCCAGGACACGTACCGCGTTCTGCCAGGTCAGCTTGGCCAGGTCGGTCTTCGACCAGCCGCGGTCCATGAGTTCCGCGATCAGGTTCGGGTAGCAGGAGACGTCGTCCAGGCCGTCGGGGGTGAAGGCCGTGCCGTCGTAGTCGCCGCCGATGCCCAGGTGGTCGACACCGGCGACCTCACGCATGTGGTCGAGATGGTCGGCGACCGTGGCCACCGTGGCGCGGGGGCGCGGATGCGCCTCCTCGAAAGCACGGTGGACCCGCATCGCCTCGGCGGTGGTGTCGAGGGGGTGGAAGCCGTGGGCGCGCATGTTCTCGTCGGCCGCGGCCGTCCAGTCCACGGCGGCCTGGAGGACGAACTTCGGGACGAACGTCACCATCGCCACCCCGCCGTTGGCGGGCAGCCGCTCCAGCACGTCGTCCGGGATGTTGCGGGGGTGGTCGCACACGGCCCGCGCGGAGGAGTGGGAGAAGATCACCGGGGCGCTGGTGGTGTCCAGCGCGTCCCGCATGGTCGTGGCGGCCACATGGGAGAGGTCGACCAGCATCCCCAGGCGGTTCATCTCACGGACCACCTCGCGGCCGAAGGCCGACAGGCCGCCCACGCCCGGTTCGTCCGTCGCCGAGTCCGCCCACGGCACGTTGTCGTTGTGGGTGAGGGTCATGTAGCGCACGCCGAGCGCGTACAGCCCCCGGAGCGTGCCGAGGGAGCAGGCGATGGAGTGGCCGCCCTCGGCCCCCATGAGCGAGGCGATACGGCCCTGCCTGCGCGCCGCCTCCATGTCGGCGGCCGTCCGCGCGGGAGCCAGGTCGGCCGGGTGGCGGTCGAGCAGCCGCCGTACGCAGTCGATCTGTTCCAGCGTCGCCGGCACCGGGTCCGGCAGGTCCGCACGGACGTACACCGACCAGAACTGGGCGCCGACACCGCCCTCGCGCAGACGCGGGATGTCGGTGTGCAGATGGGCGCCCTGGTGGGTGGCGATGTCACGGGCGTCGAGGTCGTAGCGGACCTGTTCGCGCAGCGCCCAGGGCAGATCGTTGTGGCCGTCGACGACCGGGAACTCGCGCAGCAGCGCCCGGGCCTCCTCCAGCGCCGGCATCGGGGTCACGTCCCCGTGCCGAAGCCGAAGCCGCCGGCCGCGCCCTCGATCCTGGCGCGCAGCCGCTTGCCCTTCTCGGTGGCCTGTTCGTTGAGCTCCTGCTGGAACTCCCGCATCCGGGCGAGCAGTTCCTCGTCGTGCGCGGCGAGGATCCGGGCGGCGAGCAGACCGGCGTTGCGGGCACCGCCGACGGACACGGTCGCCACGGGCACCCCGGCCGGCATCTGCACGATCGACAGCAGCGAGTCCATGCCGTCCAGGTGCTTCAGCGGAACGGGCACGCCGATCACCGGCAGCGGGGTGACGGAGGCGAGCATGCCGGGCAGATGGGCGGCACCGCCCGCGCCCGCGATGATCACCTTCAGCCCGCGCCCGGCCGCCTGCTCGCCGTAGGCGATCATCTCGCGCGGCATGCGGTGCGCGGAGACGACGTCGACCTCGTAGGAGATCTCGAACTCGTCGAGTGCCTCGGCGGCGGCTTCCATGACGGGCCAGTCGGAGTCCGACCCCATGACGATGCCCACGACAGGGCTGTTCCGGCTCATTCGGTGATGGTGCCTCTCAGGTAGTCGGCTGCGTGACGGGCGCGCTCCAGCACGTCGTCCAGGTCGTCGCCGTAGGTGTTGACGTGACCGACCTTACGGCCGGGCTTCACGTCCTTGCCGTACATGTGGATCTTCAGTTGCGGGTCGCGTGCCATGCAGTGCAGGTACGCGGAGTACATGTCGGGGTAGTCGCCGCCGAGGACGTTCGCCATGACCGTCCACTTGGCGCGCGGGCGGGGGTCGCCCAGCGGCAGGTCGAGGACCGCGCGGAGGTGGTTGGCGAACTGGGAGGTGATCGCGCCGTCCATCGACCAGTGGCCGGAGTTGTGCGGGCGCATCGCCAGCTCGTTGACCAGGACACGGCCGTCGCGGGTCTGGAACAGCTCCACGGCGAGGTGGCCGACGACACCGAGTTCCTTGGCGATCCGCAGTGCCATCTCCTCGGCCCGCAGGGCGAGATCCTCGTCGAGGCCGGGGGCGGGTGCGACGACCGTGTCGCACACGCCGTTCACCTGCCGCGACTCCACGACCGGGTAGGCCACGGCCTGGCCGTGCGGGGAGCGTACGACATTGGCGGCCAGCTCCCGGACGAAGTCGACCTTCTCCTCGGCGAGGACGGGCACACCGGCACGGAAGGGCTCGGCGGCCTCCTCCACGGAGTGGACCACCCACACGCCCTTGCCGTCGTAACCGCCGCGGACGGTCTTCAGCACGACGGGGAAGCCGTCCGCCCGCCGTCCGCCGTCCCGGCCCTCGGGCCCGTCCTGCGCGTCCTGCGCGAGTTCCGCGGCGAACGCGGCCACGTCCTGCGGGTCGGTCACGATCCGGTGCCGCGGGCAGGGCACGCCGAGCGCGTCGAGCCGTGCGCGCATCACGCCCTTGTCCTGGGCGTGCACCAGGGCGTCGGGGCCGGGACGCACGGGGATGCCGTCCTTCTCCAGGGCCCGCAGATGCTCGATGGGGACGTGCTCGTGATCGAAGGTGATCACATCGCAGCCCCGCGCGAACGCGCGCAGCGTCTCCAGGTCGCGGTAGTCGCCGACGACGACGTCGTTCACGACCTGTGCCGCGGAGTCCTGGGGGGTGTCACTGAGAAGCCTGAACCTGATGCCCAGCGGGATGCCCGCCTCGTGGGTCATACGAGCGAGCTGACCACCGCCGACCATGCCGACTACGGGGAACGTCACGCCCTCCAGGGTATCGGTCGCGCCACCTCGGCCGGATTCCACGCCCGCCCGGGGCGTCGGAATCCACGGGTGCGCACCGGCACCCCCACCGGTTGCCCCGGCGGCTCTCTCCCGCCTTTCCCTGTCCTTCTCCTTGTCCCTCCCCCGTCCTTCCCTCCGCCCTTTCCCGCCACTTCCCGCCCTTTCCCTGCCATTTCCCCGCCCTTTCCCCGCCCTTTCCCCGCCCTTTCCCCGCCCTTTCCAGGGCTCTTTCCGACCTGTTCCCCGGCGGGAGCCCCGTCCACAGGCGCGGCGCCGAGGCGCTGGTTAGCATGACGGAACCGACGAGACCGGCCACGACACGACCGAGACGGGGGCCTGCACGACCATGGGCCATGGTTCCTCAAGGCTTCGTTCCGCGCCCCCGGCGCGCCGCGGCGCACTGCGCAGGCGGGTGGACCGGCTGTGGCGCGAGGTCGTCAAGTTCGGCGCGGTGGGCGGAGCGGGGCTCCTGGTCAATCTGCTCGTGTTCAACCTGGTGCGGCAGGTGACCGATCTGCAGGTGGTGCGCGCGAGCGTCATCGCCACGATCGTCGCGATCCTCTTCAACTACATGGGCTTCCGCTACTTCACCTACCGGGACCGCGACAAGACCGGCCAGACCAGGGAGCTGACCCTGTTCCTGCTGTTCAGCGGGGCCGGCCTGGTGATCGAGAACGGTGTGCTGTACCTGGCGACGTACGGCTTCGGCTGGAACAGCCCGCTGCAGAACAACTTCTTCAAGTTCCTCGGCATCGCCATCGCGACCCTGTTCCGCTTCTGGTCCTACCGCACCTGGGTGTTCCGCGCCCTGCCGGTCCGGGGGGACACCGTGGTGGACGCGAAGCGGCTTCCACGGGCCAAGGGGGAGGAGCCGCGCCCGAAGGTCTTCCGCTGACCCTGTCCCTTCCCGTTCCTTCCCGCCCCTTCCCGCCCCTTCCCGCCCCTTCCCGCCCCTTCTCGCCGTTTCTCATCCCTTCCCGGTCCGTCCGACGGACCGGTCCGTCCGACGGGCGGGCCCTACCGCACCGTCGGCTGCCGCTCCTCCCGGTCCTTCGGTGGCGGGGTGCGGGAGAGGAACAGGCCGAAGACCGGGGGCTGGGCCTGGAGGAGCTCCAGGCGCCCGCCGTCGGCCTCGGCGAGGTCGCGGGCGACGGCGAGGCCGATGCCCGTGGAGTTGCGGCCGCTGATCGCGCGCTCGAAGATGCGGGCCCCCAGGTCGGCGGGGACACCGGGGCCCTCGTCGGTGACCTCCACGACCGCCTGGTTGCCGGTCACCCGGGTGCGCAGCGCGACCGTGCCGTCGCCGTGCATGAGGGAGTTCTCGATCAGCGCGGCCAGCACCTGGGCGACCGCGCCGGGCGTGCCCACGGCCTGCAGATGCCGCTTGCCGGAGGTGACGATGGCGCGGCCGGCGCTGCGGTAGGCGGGGCGCCATTCGGCGATCTGCTGCTGGATGACCTCGTCGAGATCGAAGGAGACGGCGGAGCCGTTGCGCGGGTCGCGGGAGTTGGTCAGCAGACGGTCCACCACGTCCGTCAGCCGCTCCACCTGGGCGAGGGCGACGTTCGCCTCCTCCTTCACCGTGTCCAGGTCGTCGGTGAGGGTGATCTCCTCCAGGCGCATGGACAGCGCGGTCAGCGGCGTACGCAGCTGATGGGAGGCGTCGGCGGCCAGGCGCCGCTCGGCGGTCAGCATCCGGGCGATGCGTTCGGCGGAGCTGTCGAGCACATCCGCGACCCGGTCCAGCTCGGGGACGCCGTAGCGCTTGTGACGGGGGCGCGGATCGCCGGAGCCGAGGCGTTCGGCGGTCTCGGCGAGGTCGGTCAGCGGGGAGGTGAGCCGGTTGGCCTGGCGGATCGCGAGCAGCACCGCGGCCACCACGGCGAGCAGCGCGACCAGGCCGATGATCAGCATCGTGCGGCCGACCTCGCGGACCACCGAGGAGCGGGACTCCTCCACCCGGACGGTCTCGCCCTGCCCGCCCTTGGCCGTCGCGTGGATCACATCGCCGGGCGGTTTGCTGCCGACCTCGATGGGCTGCTGCCCGGGAATGCCGATCACGGCGTACTGGCCGTCGGCCACCTGATCGCGCAGGGCCTCCGCGTTGACGGTCTCCGCGCCGAGCAACCGCCTGTCGACGATGCTGGCCAGCCTGACCGCCTCGGACTCGACCCGCTCCTGGGCGCTGTGGCTGATCGTACGGGTCTCGACGATCACCAGGGAGACGCCGAAGACGGAGATCACGACGAGTACCACGGCGAGCGTGGACTGGATCAGTCGACGGCGCATGTCCTCTTACCTGACGAAAGGCCGGGCGGCGCGGCTCGGGTCTTCCCGGATCAGTTCTTCTCGAAGCGGAAGCCGACGCCTCGCACGGTCGCGATGTAGCGGGGGTTCGCCGCGTCGTCGCCGAGCTTCTTGCGCAGCCAGGAGATGTGCATGTCGAGGGTCTTGGTCGACGACCACCAGGTGGTGTCCCAGACCTCGCGCATCAGCTGCTCACGGGTGACGACCCGCCCCGCGTCCCGCACCAGCACCCGGAGCAGGTCGAACTCCTTGGCGGTGAGCTGGAGCTCCTCGTCGCCCATCCAGGCGCGGTGGGACTCGACGTCGATGCGCACCCCGTGGGTGGCGGGCGGCTGCTGCGGCTCGGCGGCGCCGCGCCGGAGCAGGGCCCGGACCCGGGCGAGCAGTTCGGCGAGCCGGAAGGGCTTGGTGACGTAGTCGTCGGCGCCGGCGTCGAGACCGACGACGGTGTCCACCTCGTCGGCGCGCGCGGTCAGGATCAGGATGGGCACCGTGTGCCCGTCGGAGCGCAGTCGGCGGGCGACCTCCAGGCCGTCCATGCCGGGCAGCCCGAGGTCCAGCACGACCAGGTCGACACCGCCCTGCGTTCCGGCCTCGAGCGCGGCGGGGCCGTCCTCACGCACCTCGACCTCGTACCCTTCCCGGCGCAGTGCGCGGGCCAGCGGCTCCGAGATCGACGCGTCGTCCTCGGCGAGCAATACACGGGTCATGAACTGATGGTAGTCCGCCCGCGCCGTCCACCGGGGTGGTGCTTCGACATGATCGTCACGCGGGCCTCCCGCCTGCCCGCCCGGTGACAGGGCCCTCACCCAGAGTCTTGCGATCCATGGAAAGACTCCGTGCAGGCCTTGAAAACCTTAGGTAAGGACGCCTGTCTCCTGTGATTCATATCGCAAGTCCTTCCATGTCCGGCCCTACTCTGCCTTATCGTGAAGTGAACGCCTGCCGCACACCGGGACCTTTGGCGCTCACCTCGACGCCGGAGGTCCTTTTTGTGTGCGGGCCGGCCCGGCGAGGAATGACCCGAGGCCGGGCCTCCGCCCGTACCGGCCCACACGCGCCGGCGCGGACAGAGGCATGATCCGGCGGCCGTCGTCCCCCGCTCCGCGATCCGGAGCGGGCTCTCCCCTGGGCGTGGGGTGGACCTCGGTCCCGCCGGTGCCGGCCATCCCCCCCCCACACACCACACGGGCGCGTATCCGCCGACCGGAGCGCGTCCCGACCAGCGAGGAACGACCATGGCGTCCAGCCTGACGAAGGACTCGGCCCGACCGGGCACCCCCGGTTCCGAGAAGACCTTCTTCGGCCACCCGCGCGGCCTGGCCACTCTCTTCATGACCGAAATGTGGGAGCGCTTCAGCTTCTACGGCATGCGCGCCCTTCTCGTCGTCTATCTGCTCTCCGGCGGCCCGGACGCCAAGAAGGGGAGCATGGGTGGCGGGCTCGGCATGGACCTGGCCACCACCACCGCGATCTACTCCGTCTACCTGTCGATGGTGTACCTGCTCACCATGCCCGGCGGGTGGCTGGGGGACCGCGTCTGGGGTCCCCGCAGGACGGTGGCGATCGCCGCCGTGACGATCATGGCGGGCCACGCGGTGCTGGCGCTGCCCGGCGGACAGGCGCCCTTCTTCGCCGGCCTGGCGCTGGTCGCGCTCGGCTCCGGCCTGCTGAAGGCCAACATCTCCACCATGGTCGGCCACCTCTACGGCGGCCCGGACGACCCGCGGCGCGACGGCGGCTTCACGATCTTCTACATGGGCATCAACATGGGTGCCTTCTTCGCCCCGCTGGTCATCGGCACCGTCGGTCAGCAGGTCGGCTGGCACCTGGGCTTCGGTCTCGCCGCCGTGGGCATGGCGATCGGGCTGGCGGCCTTCCTCCTCGGCACCCGCCACCTGTCCCCGCGGAGCGATGCCGTCCCCAAGCCGCTGACCTCCGCGGAGCGCGCCTCCTGGCTGCGCAGGGGACTGATCTGGCTCGCCGTCGCCGCCGTCTTCTACGGCGTCGTCGGCTTCACCGGCCACTTCACCCTGAACTGGGCGATGATCCCGCTCACCGTGATCGGTCTGGTCATCCCGGTCGGCGTCCTGGTGCGCATCAAGCGGGACAAGGAGCTGTCGGACGTCGAGCAGTCCAGGATGACCGGCTACATCTGGTTCTTCGTCGCCGCCGCCGTCTTCTGGATGATCTACGACCAGGGCGGTTCCACGGTCCAGGCGTTCGGCGAGACCAAGACCTCCGGCTCGCTGCTGGGCTTCGGCTTCCCGTCCTCCTGGTACCAGTCGCTGAACCCGGTGTTCATCATGGCCCTGGCCCCGGTCTTCGCCTGGCTCTGGCTGTGGCTGAACCGCAAGGGCAAGGAGCCGAGCACCGTCACGAAGTTCGCGGCCGCGCTGTTCTTCATCGGCGTCTCGTTCTTCTTCTTCCTGCTGCCGCTGGGCATGGCCGCGGACGGCACCCTGGTCAGCCCGATGTGGCTGGTGGGCATCTACCTGATCCAGACCGTCGGTGAGCTGTGCCTCTCCCCGGTCGGCCTGTCGGTGACGACCAAGATGGCCCCGGCGAAGTACGCCAGCCAGATGATGGGCGTGTGGTTCCTCGCGGTCACCGCGGGCGACTCCGTCACCGGCCTGCTGTCCAACCCCGCCGTGGGCGGGGTGGACCTCAGCGGCACGGGTGCGGTCGCCGTGGAGGCCGCTCTGGCCGCCCTCGCCGGATGCGCGGTCTTCATGTACCGCCGGAAGGTCAAGTCCCTGATGGGCGACGTGCCCTGAGATCCGGCCCGCCCCGGCCGGCATGTCCTGGGGCCACCGCGTCCGTGGACGCGGTGGCCCCGCGGCGTTTCTGCGGTGTCCCGGTGGCCCCGCGGTGTGCCGGCGTCGTCCCGGCGGCTCCGCGGGGCGGCTCCGCGGTGTCCCCGTGGCTCCGCGATGTGCGGCGGTGTCCGTGGGGTTCCGGGCCGGAGCCGTACGCTCCGCAGCAGGCGTGACGGGGGCGGTCCCGGTGCCCTCAGGCCGGCGCTCCGAGCTCGGCCCACACTCTCTTGCCCGCGACGCCCGGGGTGCGTACGACCCCCCAGTCCAGGCACAGCCGCTGGACGATGAACATGCCGTGGCCGCCGGGGCGGCCGGCGCGGTGCGGGGTGCGCGGGGCGGGCTGGCCGGCGCCGCGGTCGGAGACCTCGATGCGGATCACCTTGTTGTCGCAGGTGAGTTCCAGTTGCTCGGGGCCCTCGGCGTGCAGACAGGCGTTGGTGACCAGCTCGGAGACGACGAGGAGCACGTCCTCGGCGGCGGCCCGCTGGTCGGCGGTCGCGGCGGGCAGCCAGCCCCACGCGTACAGCGCCTGGCGGGTGAAGTCCCGGGCGAGGGGCACGACACCGCTCTGGCCGTCGAAATCCAGCCTGCGGACCTGGCGTCCCCCCGGCGGGGCCGCCGGCACGGCCGTCGTCCCCCCTGTGGACGCCCCTCCTGCCGGTACATCCCCCTCGGGCATCCCGGAAGCGCCGCTGGGCTCCGGGCCGCGGTCGCCCGGCGAGTAGGGCCGGGTGGTGCTCATCAGCGCTTCACCTCACCGATCCACCAGTTCACGATTCAAAGGTCATCCGTCACTTCGCATGCACACGGCCGGTGTGTCCATGCACATGCCGGAATCCCGCTCACCGGGCCTCATGCGGGCAGCCGATCCGCTCAGGATGTCTCCTGCCCGACCGATCCGGTGGAACACCCCTGTTTTCGGCCCGCGGGGAGCGACGCCCGGTACGCGTCGGCCACGGGAGCGGGAGAAGGAGCGGAAGAAGGAGTGGAGGAAGGACACGTCGGCGTTCCAGCGGCCGGCTCAGCCGGTCTCGTCGGCCAGGGCGTCCTCGAGCGTGTCGTGCACGCTGAAGACCGCGTCGGCCCCTGTGATCTCAAACACACGAGCCACCACCGGCTGCATGCCGGCGAGGTGCACCCCGCCTCCGGCCGCCTCCGCCTTCAGCCGCGCACCCAGCAGCACGTTCAGCCCCGTGGAGTCGCAGAACTCCAGACGGGAACAGTCCACCACCAGTCGCGAGCGCCCCTCGGCGAGGCACTCCTCGAGCGGTTCGCGCAGCAGGTCGGCCGTGTGGTGGTCCAGCTCGCCCGCCGGGGTCACGACGGCGCTGGAGCCCTCCTGCCGCACCTCCACCAGAAGCCGGCCCGACTGTGCGCTGCCGACCGTCCCGTGGTCCATGCCGTCATCTCTCCCGGGGTCTTGGTCCGCTGACTGACGCCCTCGAACACTACGCCTTCCCGCACCGCCGCGACACCCGGCAAACACACACAAACGAACACACTCCCACGCAACACACTTGCGGCAGAGTTGGGAGAGCAGGTAGGGCTAGTAAGGACCTGTACCCGACACGGACGGCTTTGGAGGCGCCGCACACCGCAGTGCACGCACCGGCTTCGGCAGCCATATGCCGAGAACGATGGAGGACATCATGTCACCCCGGCTCGACGCATCGCACCCCCAGAAGGCGACGTCGGCACCCCCCACGGAGCGCCCGGATCCCACCGAGCTTCACGACGAACGCGCCGAGCGGGCCGATCGGGCCTCACTGGCCGGGCTTCCGGACATCCCCCCGTACGACGAAGTGGCCCCGGACGACGCCCGGGCCCTGTCCAAGGCCCTCTTCGAGCGGCTGGAGTCCCTCGAGGAAGGCACCCACGAGTACTCGTACGTCCGCAACACGCTCGTCGAACTCAACCTCGCACTGGTCAAGTTCGCCGCCTCCCGCTTCCGCTCCCGCAGCGAGCCGATGGAGGACATCATCCAGGTCGGCACCATCGGCCTGATCAAGGCGATCGACCGCTTCGAACTCTCCCGGGGCGTCGAGTTCCCCACGTTCGCGATGCCGACCATCATCGGCGAGATCAAGCGCTTCTTCCGCGACACCTCGTGGTCCGTGCGCGTCCCGCGCCGGCTGCAGGAGCTGCGCCTGGACCTCGCCAAGGCCGGTGACGAGCTGGCCCAGCGGCTCGACCGCGCCCCCACGGTGGGCGAACTCGCCGAGTACCTCGGTCTGACCAGGGACGAGGTGGTCGAGGGCATGACCGCCTCGAACGCGTACACCGCCTCCTCGCTGGACGCCCAGCCGGAGGAGGACGACTCCGAGGGCGCCCTGGCGGACCGCATCGGTTACGAGGACAACGAGCTCGAAGGCGTCGAGTACGTCGAGTCGTTGAAGCCGCTGATCGCCGAGCTGCCCTCCCGGGACCGGAAGATCCTGTCCCTGCGGTTCGTGGCCAATATGACCCAGTCGGAGATCGGCGAGGAGCTCGGCATCTCGCAGATGCATGTCTCACGGCTGCTCTCGCGCACGCTCGGGCGGCTGCGCAAAGGACTGACCGTGGAGGAGTGACGGGGGTGACCGGGCGCCTTCGCCCGGTACCGGAAGCGGCACCGGACGGACCGCGTCCCGGCTGTCCCTCCCTTCCCGGCAGCCGTCTCCGCGCTCTTTGGGCATCCGGTGAAAACCCTTGGACACCCTGCTGGTTACCTTGGGTAACACCTTCCCTCCCGGACTCCCTTGCATCACCATGGTCATCTTCCAGACTGGCTGGTATGCCAGGAGTCCGGCGACGGCGCCGAGGCGGACGCCGAGGCGCGAGGAGGCGGGTGCATGGCTCGGGCCGACGGTGCCGACAACAGTGACGAGACCGGGAACGCGGACGGCGGACCGTACAGGGAAGCGTCCGACGCGCGGCTCACCGGGTTGCTGAGCACCGAGGCACCGGCCGCCTATCCGGCGCTGCGGGAACTGCGCGCCCGTCACTTCTCCTCCGTCCTCGCCTACGCCCGGCAGTGCACCACGAGCGAGCCGGCCGCACGGCAGATCGCCGCGCAGGCGTTCACCCTCGCCGCCCGCGAGACGGCACGCGGGGTGGACCCCGGTGTCCCGGTCCGGCTGCACCTGCTGCTGCTGATCGCCCGGCTGACCGGTGCCTGGGCGCGCGACGAGCGGTCCGGCGGCCTGGACGCAGGGCTCCTGCTGGTCCTGAACACGGCCGGCCCCGAGGGCCCCGTACCGCCCCTGCTCGCCGCCTTCCAGTCGCTGCCGACCCGCACCCAGGGCCTGCTCTGGTACGGCGTCGTGGAGCAGGAGCCCGAGGACCGGACCGCCGCCTTCCTCGGCGTCGACCGGCAGGACGTGGCGTACGGCGTCCCGCGGGCGCTCAAGGCGATGGCCCAGGCCTCCCTGCAGTTCCGCCTCGCCGCCTCCGACGACCCCCGCTGCGGCGACTTCCGCCGGCTCATCGAGGAGGCGGTCCGGCCCGACCGCCCCCGTACCAGCTCCGGCCTGCACACCCACATGGCGCGCTGCGACCACTGCACCGCCGCCTTCGAGGAGCAGTCCGCCCTGCGGGACCACCCGCGCACCACGCTGGCCGAGGGGCTGCTCCCCTGGGGCGGCACCGCCTACGTCACCCGGCGGCCGGCCGAACCGCGCCCGGGCCCCCGCGCGCGGACCGCCGTCCGGTCGCCCTCGCGCCGCTTCGTGCTGGCCTCGGCCGCGCTCGGTGCGGTCCTCGCGCCGCTGCTGCTGTTCCTGGCCGTCCCGGACGGCAATCCCCAGGACCGGCGCGCGGCGGGCGCGGCGACCGCCTCCGCCCCCACGGTGGAGGTCACGGTGACGGCGACCGTTCCGGCACCCCCGCCCTCGCCCTCCCCCTCCGCGACCTCCCGCCCCTCCCCCTCTGCTTCCTCTGCCTCGCCCGAGCCGGCCCCACGCCCCTCCAGGACGGCGCACCCGAAGCCGAGGCCCACGCCCATGGATCCGCCGGGAGCGGCCTACGCCCAGGTGGTCAATGTCGCCACGGGACGCTGCCTGGACGTGGCCGGTGACTTCGACAACGGCACGGACGTCGTCACCGCCCCGTGCGGGTCCGCGGCCACCCAGCGCTGGCGCGTCGACGCCCGCCGCGGGGTGGTGCAGTCGGCGGCCGACCCCGACTTCTGCCTCGACAGCCGCGGCTCCGTGGAGAAGGGCGTCGGCATCTGGACGTGCTCCTCGGTGGAGGGCAGGAACGGCCGGAACCTGACGTTCGTCGTCGACCCGGACGGGGTGATCCGCCCGGCCGTCGCCGTCACGACCGGCCTCACCTCGAACGCCGACGGCGACCTCTCCTTCACCCCGGTGACCGGAGGAACGGCACAGCGGTGGCGGGCAGGTGACGCCTGATCAGACCTCGCGCACGCCCTTGCGCCAGACCTGGGCGACCAGGGGGACGCCCGGGCGGTAGGCCAGGTGGACATGGCTGGGCGCGTCGAGGACGACGAGGTCGGCACGGGCACCGGGAGTCAGCCGGCCCACGTCGTCGCGGCGCAGGGCCCGCGCTCCGCCGGCCGTCGCCGCCCAGACCGCCTCGTCGGGCGTCATGCCCATGTCCCGCACGGCGAGCGCGATGCAGAACGGCATCGAGGACGTGAAGGACGAGCCCGGGTTGCAGTCGGTGGACAGCGCGACCGTGACTCCGGCGTCCAGCAGGCGCCGGGCGTTAGGCCACGGGGCGCGGGTGGAGAACTCGGCGCCGGGCAGCAGGGTGGCGACCGTGTCGCCGCCGGCCAGGGCGTCGACGTCCGCGTCGGTCAGATGGGTGCAGTGGTCGGCGCTGGCCGCGTCGAGCTCGACGGCGAGCTGGACGCCGGGGCCGTGGGTGAGCTGGTTGGCGTGGACGCGCGGGTGCAGGCCCCTGGCCTTGCCCGCGGTGAGGATCGCGCGGGCCTGGTCGCCGTCGAAGGCGCCCTTCTCGCAGAAGACGTCGATCCAGCGGGCGTGGGGTGCGCAGGCCCGGAGCATCTCTCCGGTGACCAGCTCGACGTACGCCGCCGGGTCCTCGGCGTAGTCGGGGGGAACGATGTGCGCGCCGAGGTAGGTGACCTCGTCGGTGTGGCGGGCGGCGATGCGCAGGGCGCGGGCCTCGTCGGCGACGGTCAGCCCGTACCCGGACTTCGTCTCGAGCGTGGTCGTGCCCTGGCGCAGGGCCTCGGCGAGGTACCGGGTGAGGTTGGCCTCCAGTTCCGCGTCGGTGGCGGCGCGGGTGGCGGCGACCGTGGTGCGGATGCCGCCCGCGCTGTAGGGCCGGCCGGACATGCGGGCGTTGAACTCCTCGGTGCGGTCGCCCGCGAAGACCAGGTGGGAGTGGGAGTCGACGAAGCCCGGGATCACCGTCCGGCCGCCGGCGTCGACCCGGTTGTCAGTGGCGGGTGCTTTCCTGGACTCACCGATCCATGCGATGCGGTCGCCGTCGATGACGACGGCCGCGTCCTGGACCAGTCCGAGGGGGGAGTCTCCCCCGCTCCCGGACGCGCCGGAGCGGGGGAGCCCTCGTCCGAGGGAGGGGTCGTTGGTGACCAGCGTGGCGATGTTGGTGATGACGGTGCTGCTCATGGCGTCCTCGGCAGGGGCGGTGGGGGTCAGCCGCGCAGGGCTTCGACGGCGTCCGCCAGCGCTGACGGCACATCGGGCACACGGGTGTGGACACCGTCCCGTACGACAGGGCGGCCGCCCACGACCGTATGGCGCACATCCGCTGCCGTCGCCGCGAATACGGCCGTCTCGGCGCCGAGTTCGGGCCGTGTGCCCGCTGTTCTGACCGAGTCCAGCGCGATCGTTGTGAAGTCGGCGAGGGCACCGGCGCCGAGGCGGCCCGCCTCGCTCCAGCCGAGGGCCGCGTGCCCGTCGGCGGTGGCGGCCCGCAGCAGGGCCGCGGCCGTCCAGTGGCCGCGGGTGCGGGTGCGCAGCCGCTCGTTCAGCTCCATCGCGCGGGCCTCTTCGAACAGGTCGACGACGGCGTGGCTGTCGGAGCCGAGGCACAGCGGGGAGCCCGCGCGCTGCAGGGCCGGGGCGGGGCCGATGCCGTCGGCCAGGTCCCGTTCGGTGGTCGGGCACATGCAGGTGCCGGTGCCGGAGCGGCCGATGAGGGCGATGTCCTCGTCGGTGAGGTGGGTATTGTGCACACCGGTCGTGCGCGGGCCGAGGACGCCGTGGTCGGCCAGCAGCCGGGCCGGGGTGCACCCGTGGGCCGCCCGGCAGGCGTCGTTCTCCGCGGTCTGCTCCGACAGATGCACATGGAGCGGGGCCCGCCGCTCCTCGGCCCACCGCGCGACCGTCGCCAACTGCTGTGCGGGCACGGCCCGTACGGAGTGCACGGCGGCCCCGATCCGTGCGTGCTCCCGTTCCTTGAGCGCCGAGCAGCGCTCGGCCCAGGCCTCGGCCGTGCCGTCAAAGAAGCGGAGTTGGGAAGGGTTCGGCGGCTGCCCGAAGCCGGAGGACAGATAGCAGGCGTCGAGGAGGGTGATGCGGATGCCGGCCTCGGCGGCGGCCTCGATCAGGGCCTCGCCCATCGCGTTCGGGTCGGTGTACCGGGAGCCGCCCGGCGCGTGGTGGACGTAGTGGAACTCTCCGACGGCCGTGATGCCGGCCAGGGCCATCTCGGCGTACACCGCGCGGGCCAGTGCGTGGTAGTTCTCCGGGGTGAGCCGGTCGGCGGTGGCGTACATGACCTCGCGCCAGGTCCAGAAGGTCCCGGAACCGACCTGGACGGTGCCGCGCAGGGCCCGGTGGAAGGCGTGGCTGTGCGCGTTGGCGAGGCCGGGGACCGTCAGTCCTCTGAGGGGCTCGGCTCCCGGCGGCGGGGCGGGCACACCGGTGCGGACGGCCGCGATACGGCCGTCGCGCACCTCGAGCACCACGCCCGACACGACGGGGGTCCCCTCTGCCCGGGCATCGCCGGGAGGCCGGGGGGAGGTCCCCTCTGCCCGAGTGCTGCCGTGAGCCCGGGGGGACGCACCGAGCCACGCGTGCTCCAGCCAGTACGTCCGCGGGTGGGTCGTCGTCACGCGCAGGCCAGCCCTTCCAGTACGTCGGCCAGTGCGCGCACCCCTGCCACGCAGTCGTCCTCGGCGGCGGACTCGGCCGGGGCGTGCGAGACACCGGTGGGGTTGCGCACGAACAGCATGGCGGTCGGAATGCTCCCGGACAGGATCCCGGCGTCGTGTCCCGCGCCCGTGTCGAGCACGGGCACCGTCAGGCCGGTGTCCTTGCCCAGGATGCGGGCCAGTTCGTCCCGCAGGGCGTGGTCGAACTCGATCACGGGGGTGAAGGACTCGCGCACCAGGTCCACGTCGACGCCGTGCGCCGCGGCGGATGCGCGGGCCGCCTTCTCGATGCCGCCGACCACGGTGTCGAGGGTCTGCTGATCGGCGGCGCGGGAGTCGAGCCAGCCGCGCACCAGGGAGGGGATGGCGTTGACGCCGTTCGGCTCCACGGCGATCTTGCCGAAGGTGGCGACGGCACCGGTGCGCTCGGCCTCGCGCCGGGCGGCGAGCACGGTCTCGGCGTACGGCAGCATCGGGTCGCGCCGGTCGGACGTCCGGGTGGTGCCGGCGTGGTTGGCCTCGCCCCGGAAGTCGAACCGCCACCGTCCGTGCGGCCAGATCGCACTGGCCACGCCGACGGCGTCCCCGGTGAGGTCGAGGGCGCGCCCCTGCTCGATGTGCAGTTCGACGAAGGCCCCGATGCGGGCGAGGCGTTCCGGGTCCGGTCCGATGGCGTCGGGGTCGTACCCGGCGGCCTCCATGGCCCGGGGCAGTGTGATCCCCTCGCCGTCGGTGAGCCGGTGCGCCTGCTCGACGGTGAGCCGTCCGGCGGTCAGCCGCGACCCGACACAGGCGAGCCCGAACCGGGCGCCCTCCTCGTCCCCGAAGTTGACGACGGCGAGCGGCCGGGTGAACCGCGCGTTCCTGCCGCGCAGTTCGTCGAGGGCGGCGAAGGCGGACACGACTCCCAGGGGCCCGTCGAAGGCCCCGCCGTCGGGCACGGAGTCGAGATGCGAGCCGGTGACCACGGCGTTCCCCCGGGCGGGGTCCCCGAGCCAGGCCCACTGATTGCCGTTCCGGTCGACCTCGTACACCAGCCCGCGGGCCCGGGCCTGCTCCGCGAACCAGGCCCGGCACTCCGCGTCGGCGGCCGTCCACGCGAACCGGCGGTAGCCGCCGGTTGCCGGGTGCCGCCCGATGGCGGCCAGGTCCCGCCACATCTCGTGGAAGGAAGCGCCGCGGAGGGAACCGCCGTCGGCCGACGGCCGGGGGCCGTCGCCGGGGCGCCGGGTCACGCGTCGTCCCCCTCGCGCATGGGCACCCGGACCCCCCGTTCCCGGGCCACCTCCTCCGCGCGCTCGTATCCGGCGTCGACGTGCCGGATCACGCCCATGCCGGGGTCGTTGGTGAGCACCCGGCGGATCTTCTCGCCGGCCAGCGCCGTGCCGTCGGCCACCGTCACCTGCCCGGCGTGGATCGACCGGCCCACGCCGACTCCGCCGCCGTGGTGGATCGACACCCAGGAGGCTCCCGAGGCCACGTTGACCATCGCGTTCAGCAGCGGCCAGTCGGCGATCGCGTCGGATCCGTCGAGCATGGCCTCGGTCTCCCGGTAGGGAGAGGCGACGGAGCCGCAGTCGAGGTGATCGCGGCCGATGACGATCGGTGCCCGCAGCTCACCGCCGGCGACCATGTCGTTGAACCGCTCGCCCGCCTTGTCGCGCTCGCCGTAGCCGAGCCAGCAGATGCGCGCGGGCAGGCCCTGGAAGCGGACGCGTTCGCCCGCCATCCTGATCCAGCGGCCCAGGGACTCGTTCTCGGGGAACAGCTCCAGGATCGCCCGGTCGGTCTTGGCGATGTCGGACGCCTCCCCCGACAGCGCGGCCCAGCGGAAGGGGCCCTTGCCCTCGCAGAACAGCGGCCGGATGTAGGCGGGGACGAAGCCGGGGAAGGCGAACGCCCGCTCGTATCCGGCCAGTTTCGCCTCGCCGCGGATGGAGTTGCCGTAGTCGAAGACCTCGGCGCCGGCGTCCAGGAAGCCGACCATCGCCTCGACGTGCCGGGCCATGGACTCACGGGCCCGGGCGGTGAACCCGGCCGGGTCCTTGGCGGCGGCCTCGGCCATGTCCGCGAAGTCGATGCCGAGCGGCAGGTACGACAGCGGGTCGTGGGCGGAGGTCTGGTCGGTGACGACGTCGATGGGCGCGCCCATGGCGAGCAGCCGCGGCACGAGGTCGGCGGCGTTGCCGAGGACGCCGATGGACAGCGGGCGCCGGGCGTCGCGCGCCTCGACGGCCAGCCGGAGGGCGTGGTCGAGGGAGTCGGCCCGCATGTCCAGGTACCGGTGCTCGATGCGGCGCTCGATGGCACGCGGGTCGCAGTCGATGCAGAGGGCCACACCGTCGTTCATGGTCACCGCGAGCGGCTGGGCGCCGCCCATGCCGCCGAGGCCGGCGGTCAGGGTGATGGTGCCGGCGAGCGAGCCGCCGAACCTCTTCGCGGCGACGGCGGCGAAGGTCTCGTAGGTGCCCTGGAGGATGCCCTGGGTGCCGATGTAGATCCAGGAGCCGGCGGTCATCTGGCCGTACATGGTCAGGCCGAGGGCCTCCAGGCGGCGGAACTCCTCCCAGGTGGCCCAGTCGCCGACGAGGTTGGAGTTGGCCAGGAGGACGCGCGGGGCCCACTCGTGGGTCCGCAGGACGCCGACGGGGCGGCCGGACTGGACGAGCATGGTCTCGTCGGCCTTGAGGGTCCTCAGGGTGCGGACCATGGCGTCGAAGGAGTGCCAGTCGCGGGCGGCCTTGCCGGTGCCGCCGTAGACGACGAGGTCCTCGGGGTGTTCGGCGACCTCGGGGTCCAGGTTGTTCTGGAGCATCCGCAGAGCGGCTTCCTGCTGCCATCCCAGGGCGCTCAGTTCCGTGCCCCGCGGCGCTCGCACACCGCCGGGGGGCGGTCCGTAGGCCCCGGTGCGAGGGCGGTGGGGGGAGACGGGCGGGCGGGGTCCTGACATGGTCTGCCTCCCAGCGGATTGCTCCCGCGGATGTGTTGCTTTCTCTATTCACATCCTCGCCCGCTGAATAGGGCTAGTCAATACGGCGTCGCGCGCCACACGGGTGCTCCCGGATGCTTCGCTGGATGGATCCGGACGAAGGGTGCCGGACGACGGCGGGGCGGCAGGGAGGGGACGACGGCATGGACGGCATGGACGGCATGGACGACGTGAACGGCCCGGACAGCGCGGGCGGCCTGGACGGCAGGGACGGCCCGGACGGCAGGAACGAGGACCGTGCGCGGGCCGCCCGGCGGGACGCGGCGGTGCGGGCCGCGGTGGACCAGGGGCTGCTCGGCCCCGACTCCCCCCTCGTGGGCCTGCTCGACGTCACCGGCATCCGGGCATCGGCGGCGTCGCTGCGGGCGGCGTTCGCGGCGGTGACGGCGCCGGGCACCCCGGTGCTGCACGCCTTCGCCGTCAAGGCGACCCCGCTCGTGCCCGTGCTGCGGCTGCTGCACGAGGAGGGCCTGGGCGCCGAGGTGGCGAGCCCCGGCGAGCTGGCCCTGGCGCGGGCGGCCGGGGTGCCCGCCTCCCGCATCGTCCTGGACTCCCCCGCCAAGACCCCGGCCGAGCTGCGCGAGGCGCTGGAGCTGGGCGTCGCCGTCAACGCGGACAACCCTCAGGAACTGGCCCGCATCGACGCCCTCGTGGGGTCCGCCGTCCCTCGCTCACCGCTGGGAATCCGGGTGAATCCACAGGTCGGCGGGGGTTCGATCGAGGCGCTGTCGACGGCCACGGCCACCTCGAAGTTCGGCATGGGCCTGCGCGACGAGGGCGTGCGCGAGTGGATCGTACGGGCGTACCTGGACCGCCCCTGGCTGACGAGGCTGCACACGCACACCGGCTCCCAGGGCATCCCGCTGCCCCTGATGGCGCAGGGCGTGGCGCGGACGTACGCGCTCGCCGAGGAGATCAATGCGCGCGCGGGACGGCGGCAGGTCGACACCCTCGACCTCGGCGGCGGACTGCCGGTGAACTTCGGCTCGGAGGAGACCACGCCGACGTACGCACAGTACGCGCGGCTGCTGCGCGAGACGGTGCCGGGGCTGTTCGACGGGCGGTACGGGCTGGTGACGGAGTTCGGGCGGTCACTGCTGGCCAAGCAGGGCACGGTGGTGGCCCGGGTGGAGTACACCAAGAGCGCCGGCGGGCGGCCGGTCGCCGTGACCCACGCGGGGGTGCAGGTCGCGACGCGCACGGTGTACGCACCCGAGGCGTGGCCGCTGCGCCTTGCCGCGTACGACGCGCAGGGACGGCCCAAGGCGGGGCCCGAGGTGGTGCAGGACGTCGCCGGGCCCGCCTGCTTCGCCGGCGATCTGCTCGCCGAGGGCCGCCCCCTCGCACCGCTCGAGCCGGGCGACCATGTGGCGGCACTGGACACCGGCGCCTACTTCCTCGCGCACCACTACGCCTACAACTCCCTTCCCCGGCCCGGGATCCACGGCTTCGCCCCGGACGGCTCGGGAGGAATCGCCTTCGCGACCGTGCGCGAGCCGCAGACGGTCCGGGACATCGTGGCGGAGGCGGGAGGAGAGCACGCGTCGGCGCTCACCGCTCTGCGCGCGCCCGAGCGCGCTTGAGGCAGGCCGGGCACGCCGGCACGGCCGAGCGCACCGGCGCGACGCACGGGAAACCCGACACACGAGAAACTCGGGTCAGTTGACCCACATTAGTCCCTCGGGCACATGTTCCACCGGAAAATTCCGTAACCCCCGCTGTCGCTTCACACCCTGCGTAGCGTCTCCCTCACTCAGCCGAAACCCCAGGCGGGAGGGGAACAAGGGTGCCCGGAATCGACGAGTGCCTCCTGGAAGCCATGCGGCTGCCCGGTGCACGCGGCGCCGCGCTGGTCGACTGGATGAGCGGACTTGCCCTGGGCACCGTCGGGGAGTCCCCGGGCGGCGACCCCGAGACCACGGCGGCGGAGGCCGCCGAACTGGCCCGGCTGGCCGCCGAGCACGGGGCGTTCGCCTCCGCCGAGGGGGCCGGCGGCGAGCGGCCTTTGGTCGAGGACCTGATCGTCAGCAACCGTGACAGCTACCACCTGCTGCGGTTCGTGGACACGTCCTTCGACAGCAGTGTGTTCCTGCATCTGTGGCTGAGCCGCACCGAGGGCAACCTCGCCCTGGCCCGCATACGCCTGGGCGAGATGGCCGAGCGGCTGGTGCTGGGATGACCGTGGTCGACACCCCGCCGCCCCGGCTGCCGGTGCGCGCCAGGCCGTCCGCCGAGCCGGCCTGGGACAGTGTCCCCCCGATGCTGACCCGGCTCGCCGCCGAACGGGCCACCGGCGTCCTGGTCCGGGAGCACGGCACGCTCTACCTCGCCGAGGGCCGCGTGGTGCACGCCGAAAGTCCCCTGACCCCCGGTCTGGAGCTGCTGCTGACCGCCCACGGCACGCTGGAGGCCGAGGTGTGGCGGGACGCCGTGGCCCGGGCCGACGACCGGTACGGCGCGGCCCGCCTGCTGCTCAGCGGCGGCCATCTGGCCGAGGGCGCCCTGGAGCTGTGCCATCTGGGCGCGCTGTACGACGCCGCCTACTTCGCGCTCGCTCCGAGCAGCACCCCGGGCCGTTTCCGCTACGGCATCGCTCACCGGCTCGGTCCCGTCCTGCCGGTCGCGGTGGCCGATCTGGAGCGCGAGGTTCTGCGCCGGCGCGAACTGCTGCGGCGCATCTGGCCCGACGCCAGGCCGGACAGAGCCCCACTGGTGCGGACGCACACCACCGCCGCACCGAGGCTCACGCTCCGTCAGCACAGGCTGCTGGAGCGGATCGACGGCACCCGCACGGCCACCGATCTGGCCCGGGAGCTGGGCCGGCAGGCGTTCCACACCCTGGTGGACATACGGCGGCTGGCGGCCGCCGGACTCGTCGCGCCACGGGATGCGCCCGGGCCGGCCGGCGACGGGGAGACCCCCGCGTTCGCCGAGCGGCCGGCGTACACCACCGACCCCCACATCACGCTGCTGAAGAGGCTCAGGGATGCGCTGGAGGCCCTTTGAGAGGAGACACCGGATGGCAGCCGAGCCGGACATCCTGGACGAACTGCGCCGGTTGAGAGCCCGCATACCCCAGCTCACCGGCTCTCTCGCCGCGAGTGTCGACGGCCTCGTACTGGCCCACGACACCCCGGGCGTGGAGCCGGAGAGCGTGGCGGCACTCACCGCGGCCGCGCTCGGCGTCGCCGTACGCATGGCGGATGTCACCGGCCAGGGCGACCTGCGCGAACTGCTCGTGCGGGGCGTCCACGGCTATGTCGCGACCTATGCGGCGGGCAGCACGGCGGTGCTGACCCTGCTCGCCCAGGACCGCGTCAATGTCGGCCGTCTGCACCTGGAAGGCCGCAGAGCGGGTGCCCGCATCGGGGAACTGGTCGACGCCGAGGCGACGGCCAGGGCCCCCGGCAGGTCATCCGTGAAGCTCGCGAAACCGCCCGCCAGGACCGGCGCCGTACGGACCAGAACCCCGCGCGCACCACGCACCACGTCCACCGACGCGCGCACCACCACCGAAAGCTGAGAGAACCGAGAGAACAAGGAGATCCGCCATGGCCAACACCGAGACCTGTCTGAAGGAAGCGCTCGCCTCCATCGAGGGTGCGACCGGTGTCGCGCTCGTCGACTACACCAGCGGCATGGCGCTGGGCACGCTGGGCGGCGGCAAGAGCCTGGACCTGACCGTCGCCGCCGCCGGCAACACCGATGTCGTCCGGGCCAAGATGCGCACCATGGAGCACCTCGGCCTCAAGGGGCAGATCGAGGACATCCTGATCACCCTGACCGACCAGTACCACCTGATCCGTCTGCTCAGCGGACGCGGCGGCAGCGGCCTGTTCCTGTACCTCGTCCTCGACAGCAAGCGGGCCAACCTGGCGATGGCCCGCCACCAGCTGAAGAAGATCGAGGAGAGCCTGGAGGTCTGAGCACGGCCGCCTCCGCCGGGGCACAGGGCCCGTGCCCCGGCGGATCGCGCGGCACCCTCACCTGTCCTGCTTGTCCTGCCCGTCCGGCCGTCGCGGCCACCGGTTTGAGGTCCCGGTTCTTCCTCCTGCGTTCCTCACGCCGCCGACCGGGCGAGCGCCGCACGGCGGCGCGCTCCGCCCGGGGCCGCGTCGCCCGCCGCGATGCCCGTGGTGCGGTAGGCGCGGACCGCCTTGCCCGCGGGGTTCCCGCCGCGCTTGTCGAGCCAGTCGACGCGCACCCACAGCAGGGCGTCCTCGGAGCGCTCCAGCCGGCCGAGCCAGGCGGCCTTCAGCCACAGCCCCACACCGGTCCCGGCCAGGAGCATGCCGCCGGCCGCGGGCAGGGCGAAGGAACTGCCCAGCGCGGCCAGGAACGCCGGCAGCAGCCACCACAGATGCCTCCGGCGCCAGACCCGGAGGCTGACCGCCCGGTCCTGGAGCAGGTCGTACCGTCCGGCGCGGGAGGCGCCCTGAGCGAGGTCCCGATAGCGCCGACGCCGTACGCAGGCCACGACGACCGCTGCCGCCAGGAACAGCGCGGCCCCCGCGAGAGCACCGATCCGGCGCCCGGTCAGCCCCGGCACCAGCATCCCGGCTCCTGCCGCGAGGATCCCGAGCCACCACAGCGGTGCCGCCCCGGCCCGTACCACGACGGCCACCCGGGCCAGGACCTGACCTCCACGATCCGCACGACTTCCGCGTGCCACGTACTGCCTCCTTGTCGTCGTCCTTGTCGTCGTCCCGGCACACTCGTCAGTGCGGCAGGCTAACGAGTGTTCATGAAAAGAGCGTTCATGGGACGAATCCAAGAACGGACCGGAAGGGACCCGGCCTCCCGCCCCCGCCGGGAAGGCCCCGGATCTCCTCC
Organism: Streptomyces thermoalcalitolerans; assembly: GCF_039525155.1. NCBI lineage: Bacteria > Bacillati > Actinomycetota > Actinomycetes > Kitasatosporales > Streptomycetaceae > Streptomyces > Streptomyces thermoalcalitolerans. The sequence continues at coordinate 63,236 of NZ_BAAAHG010000007.1, forward strand.
CCGGACTCCTCCCGGCTTCCCCCGCCTCAGCCCTTCTCCCAGCTTGTCCCCCGGCCTGTCTCCCCGGACAGGCCGGAAGGCGCGGGCTGCGGCTCCGGCACCCTCCGCCGCCGGCGCCGCTTGAGCAGGGCCCACGGCCCCCGCGGCCCGGTGGGCATGGCGGCCGTGACCTCCGTGCCCGCCTCCGACGCCGCCTCCGCCGCCGCACGGGCCACCGGCAGGAAACCCTCGCGCCGTGACACGTCCGGGCGCTCCTCCTCCGCCGGCCACAGCCCCAGCGCCGCGCACACCGTCGGCAGCACCGCCATCGCCGCCGTTGCGTACCCCTCCGCGGAGGGGTGGTAGTTGTCCGGCCCGAACAGCTCGCGCGGGTTCGCCTCGAACTCGGGTCCGAGCAGATCGCCCAGGGACACGGTCCGGCCCCCCTGCTCCACCACCCCGATCGTCTGCGCCGCCGCCAGCTGCCGTGAGGCCCGCCGGGCCAGCCACCGCAGCGGCTGCGGCACCGGCTCGATCGTGCCCAGGTCGGGACAGGTGCCCACGACGACCTCCGCACCCGCCGTGCGCAGCCGCCGTACCGCCGCCGACAGATACCGCACCGAGCGGGTCGGCGGCATCCGGCGGGTCACGTCGTTCGCACCGATCATGATCACGCAGATGTCCGGGACCTTAGCCGGGTCGGCGAGCACCAGCGCCACCTGCCGTTCCAGGTCGTCGGACTGGGCACCGGACACGGCGACGTTCCGCAGCCGCACCGGACGCTCCGCCACGGCCGCGAGCCCCGACGCCAGCAGCGCGCCCGGCGTCTGCCCGGCCCGGCGGACGCCCAGGCCCGCGGCCGTGGAGTCACCGAGCATCACCAGGCTCAGCGGCGGCTCGCCGGGAGTGTCGTACGCCAGGCCGTACAGCCCGTCCGCGGACGGCACGCGCTGGTCCGTGCCGTTGCCCACATGACGCTTGGCCATCTGCACCTCGGCCAGCAGCAGACCGACGGCGGCCGCGCCGACCAGGCCGAGCCCGCCGCCCCCGTACGCGGCACCGGCCGCGATCCGCCGGGCCACTCTCGCCCTCGACATGCTCGTCATGCCGCCGCCACCTCCTCCGTAGCCGTACATCCACTCCTTGCCCCGTACGGACAGTCGCTCAATCCCGACGGGGAGTGAACACCCGCCCTTGACCTCGCGCTCCTGGCCTACGCTGGCGGAACCACGACGACCAGACCTTTTGCAGCAACCGGAGACAACGGTGCAATTCCACGACTCGATGATCAGCCTCGTCGGCAACACCCCGCTGGTACGCCTCAACAGCGTCACCAAGGGGATCAGGGCGACCGTCCTGGCCAAGGTCGAGTACTTCAACCCGGGCGGATCCGTGAAGGACCGCATCGCCCTGCGCATGATCGAGGCGGCCGAGCGGAGCGGGGAACTCCGGCCGGGCGGCACGATCGTCGAACCGACCAGTGGAAACACGGGCGTGGGCCTTGCCATCGTGGCCCAGCAGAAGGGCTACAAGTGCATCTTCGTGTGCCCGGACAAGGTCTCCACCGACAAGATCAACGTCCTGCGCGCCTACGGTGCGGAAGTGGTCGTGTGCCCGACGGCCGTCGCGCCCGAGCACCCGGACTCGTACTACAACGTCTCCGACCGGCTGGTGCGGGAGACACCGGGCGCCTGGAAACCCGACCAGTACTCCAACCCCAACAACCCCCTTTCGCACTATCACTCCACCGGCCCCGAGATCTGGGAGCAGACCGAGGGGAAGATCACCCACTTCGTGGCCGGCATCGGCACCGGCGGCACCATCTCCGGCACCGGCCGCTACCTGAAGGAGGCCAGCGACGGCAGGGTCAAGGTGATCGGCGCCGACCCCGAGGGCTCGGTGTACTCCGGCGGCTCCGGCCGGCCGTACCTCGTCGAGGGCGTCGGGGAGGACTTCTGGCCGACCGCCTACGACCGGACCGTGGCCGACGAGATCATCGCCGTCTCCGACAAGGACTCCTTCCAGATGACCCGCCGTCTGGCCAAGGAGGAGGGCCTCCTGGTCGGCGGCTCCTGCGGCATGGCGGTCGTCGCCGCCCTCCGGGCCGCCGAACGGCTCGGCCCGGACGACGTCGTGGTGGTGCTGCTGCCGGACAGCGGGCGCGGATACCTCAGCAAGATCTTCAACGACGAGTGGATGGCCGACTACGGCTTCCTGGAGGACGAGGGCCCGAGCGCGCGCGTCGGCGACGTGCTGAACCACAAGGAGGGGGGCATCCCCTCCCTGGTCCACATGCACCCGGACGAGACGGTCGGCGAGGCCATCGAGGTGCTGCGCGAGTACGGCGTCTCGCAGATGCCGATCGTGAAGCCGGGCGCCGGCCACCCGGACGTCATGGCGGCGGAGGTCGTGGGGTCCGTGGTGGAACGGGATCTGCTGGACGCGCTGTTCACCAAGCGGGCCGCGCTGGAGGACCCGCTGGAGAAGCACATGTCGGCTCCGCTGCCGCAGGTCGGCTCCGGTGAGCCGGTCAGCGACCTGATGGAGGTGCTCGGCACGGCGGACGCGGCGATCGTCCTGGTGGAGGGCAAGCCGACCGGTGTGGTCAGCCGTCAGGACCTGCTCGCCTTCCTGGCCAAGGGCGAGAAGCCGTAGCCGCTCACGGGAACGGTACGAGCGTTTCACATGCCCGCAGCATCCGTTTAACACGGGCCCGGAAGAGTGGGGGACGACAGCGGCGCCAGGGGACTTCCGGAGCGGCTCCCGGATCCCCATGGACGTCGTGGACGCGTCTGTCCGGTCCCGATCCCGAGCCGGACCGCGTCCCTCGCGGGGACCGCCGTCGTCCCACCCCCCGGTCGTACGGGGAGTGGCGGTCCCCGCGCGCCTCTGTCCCGGCGTACGCGCGCCTCTTTTTGTGCGCCTCCCCTTCACGCACCTCTTTCACACCCGGTCCGGCGCCGCTCCCCGCAGCCCGGTGCCGTCCCCGTCCCACTCCTTTTCAGTCGCCTTTTCAGTCGCCTTTTCAGCCGCTTTTTCAGTCGCGGACGGCCTGGGCGACGTTGATACCGACGATGCCGAGCCAGACGACGATGAGACCGGGCAGGCCGCCGACGGAGCCTCCGATCCCGGACAGCGGGAGGGCCAGCACCAGGGAGGTGATGCCGAAGCCGAAGCGCTCGCCCCAGGAGTTGGCGGTCCCCGGCGAGCGGGACTGCCGGACCGTCGCCGTCTGCTGCTCGGCGAGCTGCCGGCGCACCCGGCGTTCGACGGCCTCGTCGATGCGCCGGTCGACCTTCTCCAGGAACGAGTCGACCAGCGCGGACTCGTACTCCTCGCCCAGCTCCCGGCGGGCCTGCAGAGAGGCGTCGAGTTCCTTCTTCAGTTCGGTCTTCAGTTCGGTGCCCCGCGCGTCCATTCCGGTCATGCGGCTCAGGCTAGGCAGCCAAGGCGCCCGCCGCACTGGGGATAACCCCCTCTTGTGCGGCGGGGCAGGCCACCGTCGGCGCCGCCTCGGGACCGCGCGGTGACGCCCGCCGGTCCTTGCCGCGCCTGCATGACCTCATGCAGAGTTCTTGACATCTGAATAGAAACTGGCCGGGAAGGTACCCTCCCGAGGGGCGACGACTTCTGGAGGGGAAGCACGTCATGAGCGGGACCGACAGCCCTGCCGCGCGGCTGCAGGCGCTCTTCGAGGGACACCGGCTCACGCCGACCCAGCGGCGCATCGCGCACAGCATGGTGCGGCGGGCCGCCGATGTGCCGTTCCTCTCCAGTGTCGAACTGGCCGAGCTGGCCGGGGTCAGCCAGCCGTCGGTGACCCGCTTCGCGGTCGCGCTCGGCTTCGACGGCTACCCGGCGCTGCGCCGCCATCTGCGCGAGGTCGCCCCCGCCGGGCCCGTGGCCCGTCCGGCCTTGTCCAACGAGTACCAGCAGGCGATCGAGGCCGAGATCGAGAATCTGCGGCACCTGGCGGAGGCGCTGGCCGATCCGGAGCCGGTACGCAAGGCGGGCCGTCTCCTGGCCGCCTCCCGTCCGCTGCCCGTCCTGGGCCTGCGGGCCGCGGCCGCCCAGGCCCACGGCTTCGCGTACTTCGCCGGCAAGGTCCATCCCGATGTACGGCTGCTCAACGAGGGCGGCACGATGCTCCAGGACCGCATCGACGGCGCCGTACGGGCGGGCGCCTCGGTGCTGCTGTGCTTCGCGCTGCCGCGCCATCCGCGTGAGGTCGTGGACGCCCTCGCCCACGCCAAGGAGGCGGGGCTGACCGTCGTCACGGTCGCGGACTCCGCCTTCGCGCCGGTCGCCAAGCACTCCGACCTGCTGCTGCCCGCGGCGGTCGGCACCGGGCTCGTCTTCGACACCGCGTGCGCGCCGATGCTGCTGGGCCGGGTGCTCCTGGAGGCCATGTGCGACAACCTGCCCGACGCCCAGGCGTGGCTGGAGGAGTTCGACGGCAAGGCGGCGGAGCGGGGTCTGTTCGTGGAGTGACACCGGTTTGGGGAAACCGGGGACGGGGAGAGGAAAGGACGACGGAAACAGGGAAAGCAAGCGCTTAGACAATTGCGGTCAGCGTCACACCGCGGTTTCCGTGACCTTGACCGTACGGACGGGTAACTTCCAAGCAGCCGCTCACCTTTCCCCATACGTCACATACGTCACTGGAGCCGTGATGCCCGAAGCCGTCATCGTCTCGACCGCCCGTTCCCCCATCGGCCGCGCCCGCAAGGGCTCCCTCAAGGACATGCGCCCCGACGATCTCACCGCCACGATCGTCCAGGCCGCCCTTGCGAAGATCCCCGAGCTGGATCCGAAGGACATCGACGACCTGATGCTCGGCTGCGGCCTGCCCGGCGGCGAGCAGGGCAACAACCTCGGCCGGATCGTCGCCGTGCAGATGGGCATGGACCATCTGCCCGGCTGCACGATCACCCGCTACTGCGCCTCCTCCCTCCAGACCACCCGCATGGCGATGCACGCCATCAAGGCCGGCGAGGGCGACGTGTTCATCTCGGCCGGCGTGGAGACGGTCTCCCGGTACGTCAAGGGCAACTCCGACAGCCTTCCGGACACCCACAACCCGCTGTTCGCCGAGGCGGAGGCCCGTACCGCCGCCGTCGCGCAGCAGGAGGGCGCCACCTGGCACGACCCGCGTGAGGACGGCCTGCTGCCCGACCCCTACATCGCGATGGGCCAGACCGCGGAGAACCTCGCCCGCTGGAAGGGCATCACGCGCCAGGAGATGGACGAGTTCGGCGTCCGCTCGCAGAACCTCGCCGAGGAGGCCATCAAGAAGGGCTTCTGGGAGCGGGAGATCACCCCGGTGACCCTGCCCGACGGCACCGTCGTCAGCAAGGACGACGGGCCGCGCCCGGGCGTGACCATGGAGGGCGTGGCCGCCCTCAAGCCGGTCTTCCGCCCCGACGGGCTGGTCACCGCCGGCAACTGCTGTCCGCTCAACGACGGGGCCGCCGCGCTCGTCATCATGTCCGACACCAAGGCCCGTGAGCTGGGCCTGACCCCGCTCGCCCGGATCGTCTCCACCGGTGTCTCCGCCCTCTCGCCGGAGATCATGGGCCTCGGCCCGGTGGAGGCCTCCCGGCGGGCGCTCGAGCGGGCCGGCATGACCGTCGACGACATCGACCTGTTCGAGATCAACGAGGCGTTCGCCGCCCAGGTGATCCCCTCCTACCGCGAGCTGAACATCCCGCTGGAGAAGCTGAACGTCAACGGCGGCGCGATCGCCGTCGGCCACCCCTTCGGCATGACCGGCGCCCGCATCACCGCCACGCTGATCAACTCCCTGCAGTTCCACGACAAGCAGTTCGGCCTGGAGACGATGTGCGTCGGCGGCGGCCAGGGCATGGCCATGATCATCGAGCGTCTCAGCTGATCCCCTTGATCACCTCGCCTCTTTGATCCCGTTGTGATCCCCTTGCTTCCCTGAACCGAGTCCCGAACGGCGGGACCCGCGGCCGCCCGAAGATCCACGGGAGCCCGCTTCGTCACCCGCTGTGACCGAACGGCCCGAAATCCGGGAAACGCCTGGATTCCGGGCCGTTTTGTGATCCAATCTCCCTCGGGATGTGACCTTTCTCCCGCGGCACAGGGATCACCGCAGGTCAGCGCATTCCCCAAGGAATACGCGAGCTGCGCTCCTGTCCGTTTTGTGAAGTTACGCACTGACAGCTGGATAGTCCGCCCTTCAAGCTGATGTAGGAAGTCGGGGATCGACTGTGAACCCGGGAGTACGTCAGTGAGCGCCATACCGATCGCCCTGCTGCTCACCACGGCCGCCACCGGCGCCGTGGGTGTCGCCGTCCTGCGCACCCTTTTCGCCCTGCGACGCGAGGTCGCGGCCCTGCAGAAGCAGCTGGCGGAGAACCACGACGCCACCCTGCGCGCCCTGCTGCCCGCCGCCCGCGGCCCTGTGGACGCGGAGCAGATACGTGCTGCCGTGGTCCAGGCGCTCGCCGAGGAGCGGGAGCGGGAACTGGCCGAGGCACGGGCGTTCTGGGCCGCCCAGGAGGCCAGGGAGGCCGCCGACTCGCCCTCCCTGCTCGGGCTGCCCGACGGCGAGCTGTTCCTGCCCCGGCAGACCGACCGCGCGGGAGCGGAGCGCCTGGAGCCGGTGACCGAGACCGGCCCGGAGGACGACGAGCAGACCGGCTCCGGCGAGTCCCCGGAGCTGGCCGCGGCCCGCCGCCGGCACCCCTCGCACCCCGACTTCACGCCCCACCCGTCCCCGGCCGTGGGCGACCACGAGCAGACGGTGGCCACGCTGGAGGAGCTGGCCGAGTCCGGTGTGGAGCTGACCGAGGTCCGTCCGGGCCCGCTGGGCACCCTCGACGTCTACGTCTTCGCCGACGGTACGACCCTGTGCATGACCCCGGGCCACCGGGAGACCGCCGAGCGTCTGGCCGCCGCCCTGCGCGCGGGCGAGTCCCCGGTCCTGCTGGGCGGTTCCAGCGTCTCCGGCGCCTACACGCTCACCTTCGCCTGCGGCGAGGAGAACGTGTACATCCTGGCGGACCGCGTCATCACCTCTCTGTGAGCGGAACCCCTGCCTCCCTGTGACCGGTCCCTGTGGCCGGAATCCGTGACAGGGGTCAGACGCCTGCCCGTCGCTGCGCCTCCTGCACCAGACGTACGGCCTCCACCACTTCCTCCTCGGTCTTCAGTACGAGCGCCAGATCGCGTCCGGCGACGGTGACCTGATCCGCGGCCGCGAACATCCCCGCGTCCGGCATCTCCCGCGGCTCGGCCCCGGGGAACTCGGCGAGCTGGGCCCGCCGGGCGAACTCCCTGGCCAGAGCCAGCGCCTCGGCGGCGCCCGCCCGCTGCAACCGGCTCTGCGGCGCCGCCCGGAGGCGGTCGGCGAAGTGATCCACTGCCCGGATCAGAGAAGTCGTGTCCACCACACCGCGAGATTACGCGTCGCTGCACGCCTGTTGCCAATGCGCACACCCTCGGGCACGGTGACGTGAAGGACCGGCTACATCGAATGTGTCCGGAGGCGCCGATGTCCCAAGTCTTCTCCGAGGAGACCCATCGCAATCTGCTCGCCCGCATCCCCCGTTGCACCGGTCGTGAGATCTCCGACTGGCTGCGCACCGTCGAAGAAGGCCCCGCCCTCGGCTTCGAGGAGAAGGTCCGCTGGCTCCGCCAGGAACACAACCTCGCCTACGGCCACGCCAAGGCGATCATCCACGAGTACGACCTGAGGAGGGCTGCGCGCAGGCTGCGCTAAGGGGTGCCGTCCGGACCGGCCGGCTCCGGTGGGCGGGGTGCCCCGCGACCCACGGCAGGATCCGGACGCCCTCCCTCAGGGCCTGGGCACGTCCCCAGGGCCTGAGCGCGTATCGCCCTGCATTGCCTTGTGCACGACGAAGGGCCCCGGGAGGGATCCCGGGGCCCTTTCGTTCATGGCGTCCGTGTGCTCTCGGCGCATCGCCGGGGAACCGGCCGTGGTCAGTCGTTCTGGTTGAGGATCGCGATGAGTCGCAGGAACTCCAGGTAGATCCACACCAGCGTCAGCGTGAGGCCGAAGGCCGCGAGCCAGGCCTCCTCGCGCGGCGCACCGTAGGCGATGCCGTCCTCGACCTGCTTGAAGTCCAGGGCGAGGAAGCAGGCGCCGAGGATGATGCCGACGACACCGAAGAAGATGCCGAGCGGACCGCTGCGGAAGCCGAGGCCGTCACCGCCGCCGAACACGGCGAACAGCAGGTTCACCATCATCAGCAGCACGAAGCCGAGCGTCGCCGCCATCACAAAGCCGTAGAACCGGCGGTTGACGCGGATCCAGCCCGCCTTGTACGCCACCAGGACGCCGGCGAAGACCGCCATCGTGCCGAGCACGGCCTGCATGGCCGCGCCGCTGGCGATGTGGGTGTCGACAATGCTGGAGACGACGCCGAGGAACACGCCCTCGACAGCGGCGTAGGTCAGGATCAGCGCGGGCGAGGCCTTGCGCTTGAAGGACTGCACCAGGGCCAGCACCATGCCGACCAGCGCGGCACCGATCCCGATGGCGTAGGAACGTCCGATGTTGGCGGCGTCGACCGGCAGCAGCGCCCAGGCGAGCGCGGCCGTCACGACCAGGGTGCCGAGCGTGGACGCCGTGCGCAGGACGACGTCGTCCATCGTCATCCGGCCGGTGGCGACCGGGGCCTGTGGCGGCGCGCCGTACTGCAGGTCCTGCTGAGCGTAAGGGTTCTGCGCGTAGGGGTTGCCGACCGGCTGGGCGTACGGGTTGCCCTGCGCGTATGGGTTGCCCTGCGTGCCGACTGCGGGGCCCCCGGCCTGCGGCGCGGTGTTGAAGCCCGCGTAGCCGTTGTCGCGGCTGAACCCCCGTCGCGAGAAGACCGGGTTTCTGCTCCTCATCTCACTCCTCCATGGCCACACGGCGCGGCCTTGGTCCAAGAGTAATGGAAAGGCAAAGGACGGGCCCTAGTACCTCAGAAGGATCTTTTTCCTTCTCCTGCTGCCGAACACGCTACGCGACCAGGTGATTCCCGGCCACGGACGATGTCATTCATGACCAAGCCGCGACACGTCCGGAACCGGCCGGAGACACCGGACGAGCCGCTGGGCCCTTTCGCCCGTTCGCCCGATCACCGGTGGTTCGTCCGGCGGTTCGCCGGTTTGCCGGTCCGCCGGTCCGTCAGTCGAGCGGGAACCCGGTGTACCCCTCGGCGAAGTCGGCCGCGGCGGCCCGGCAGGAGCTGATGCGGTCCAGACGGGCCAGCTGCAGACGCCGGTCGAACGGGGTGGCGCCGGGGTCCCGGTGCAGCATCGCCGTCAGGTCGTGGCTGAACCGCTCGGCCTGCCAGACGCGCCGCAGGCAGGTCGCCGAGTAGGCGTCGAGGAGCGCGTCGGACCCGGTCTCCCGCCGGTGCACCAGGGCCCGTGCGAAGGTGACGGCGTCCCCGATGGCGAGGTTCAGCCCCTTGGCCCCGGTCGGCGGCACGATGTGGGCGGCGTCCCCGGCAAGGAACAGCCGGCCGTGGCGCATGGGCTCATGGACGTAGGAGCGCATGGGGGTCACCGACTTCTGGGTGACCGGTCCGCGCCGCAGGGTCCAGGCGTCGTCCGTCTCGAGCCGCCGCTCGAGCTCGTCCCAGATCCGCTCGTCGCTCCACTCCTCGGCGTCGGTGTCCGCGGGCACCTGGAGGTAGAGGCGCGAGACGGACGGGGAGCGCATGGACAGCAGGGCGAACCCGCGGTCGTGCCGGGCGTAGACCAGCTCGTGGTGCGAGGGGGGCACGTCCGCGAGGATGCCGAGCCAGCCGAAGGGGTACGTCCGCTCGAACACCCGGGAGAGCGAGGCGGGGATCGCCTTGCGGGACACGCCCCGAAAGCCGTCGCACCCGACGACGTAGTCGCACACGAGGACGTCCTCGCGCCCCTCGTGACGGAACCGGACGGAGGGACGGTCGGTCCCGGCCCCCTCCACGGCCAGCGCCTCGGCCTCGAACAGCAGCGGGCCGCCCTCCTTGAGCTGCAGGGCGATGAGGTCCTTGCACACCTCGGTCTGGGCGTAGACCGTCACGGACCGCCCGCCGGTGAGCGCGGGGAAGTCGATGTGGTGCCGGCGCCGGTTAAAGCGCAGCTCGATCCCGTCGTGCCGGAGCCCCTCGCGGTCCATCCGCTCCCCGGCCCCGGCCGCACGCAGCACGTCGACGGTGCCCTGCTCCAGGACTCCGGCCCGCTGGCGCTGCTCGACATAGGCGCGGTCGCGGCTCTCCAGGACGACCGAGTCGATGCCGGCGTTGTGGAGCAGCCGGGCGAGCAGCAGGCCGGCCGGTCCGGCTCCGATGATGCCGACAGTGGTGCGCATCGGTCGTTCCCTTCGGGTGGGGCGTCCGTGCCTGGAGACGGATCGAGCGCGGTCGCACAGCGGACGGCTTTTCAGGTGAGCATCCCCGAGATTCCGCCCGGCCCCACCCGGTGTCAACGGCGCCCGCACCGTCAACGGTGTCCGCGCCCGCGAGCGACCGCACAGGACCGGCGGACCGGAGCGACGCGGCCACCCCGTGGACGCGCGCCGGGTGTCCCCTGGGAACGACGCCAGAGCCCGCCCCCCAACGGCTCATGTCCGTTCATCCGCGGCCCCTGCGGCCTCGACGGCCTGGTGGCGTTCCTGGGCGAGCTGGACCATCGCCCACACCAGCCGCGGGTCGCACAGCTCTCCGGGGGAGTCCATGGGAACCGCCCAGTACGCACGCCCCTTCGGCTCCGTACGGTCCACCGCCGGCACGCCCAGAAAGCAGTCCCGGCCCAGGCACTCCAGGCCCGGAAAGGCCCGGGGCGGACGCCGCCACGCGGTGGAGCCGGGCACCAAGGCGTAATAGTGGTCCGCATACCTGCTGTGAATCACCGGACCGCCGTCCAGCGCATGGCGGAGAAAGCCGTTCACCTCCGCCTCGTCAGACGTCTGCGCCGCCGCACGCACCAGATCCCCCGGCAACCGCACGGCAGCGAAGATCCCACCGCACGCCAGAAGCGCCGCACCCTGCAACAGCCACTCCCGGCGGGCCGCATCCCGGTCCCGCGCAGCGGACAAGAGCCAGTGCGCGACCGCGAGTTGCCGCTCCCGTCCCGCCACCTGGACGGCGTCCTCCGTCTCGTGCTCTTCGTTCGGCGGCGTCGGGCGGGTCACTGGTCGCTCACCCCCGCAAGAGCCGCGAGGCAGCCGTCAAGGGCGTGGCGGTTCTTTTCACCAGGGGTCAAGTTCCGCGTCTCGTCCGCCTCTTCGTCCCGGGGCGGCGTATCCCCGCGCGTTCCCTGACCCGGCGGGAGGGCGCCCCAGCCGTCCGGGCCGGTGCGCGCCTCTGCCGCCTCGTCAACAAGCGCACACCGGTCGGTCATCGGCAGGACGAACAGAGCGCGGGCATCCGGCGCGGCGACGTGGCACGGCTGCGGGACCTGCCTGCTGCCATGCCCGGCCATGGCAGCCGAGCCGACCGGACGCGGGACGAGAACAGCGTCCGCCGCAGGCGTGCGGGACTGCGGCAGCGGATGCACGCCCAACACGGCACAAGCGGAGTTGCCGCCCGTACAGCCTTGCCTGGGCCGATACCGGTGGCCCGGAACGACGGACCACTCCAGCGCGGCCCACGCGCGCACGACGGCGACCGGGGCGCGGATGTTGATCGGCACCATCGCCGATACCCCCAGGTGATCAGTCAGACACGAACAGTGACCACCTCAGGATTGCCCGCAAAGGCGTTCCCAACCCTAAGAATTCCTCAGGGGCGCTCATCGGCAGGGATTACGCGCCCGTTGTGCACCTCGTGCCTAACTGACGAGTTCCATGTTCCGGATGAGCCCGGACAGAGTCGCCGCCTGCGAGGGCACCCCGACCCGGGCGAGGTCGGAGACCAGAGCGCGGGCCATCGGGTCGGCGTACACGTAGTAGGGAGCCTGTCCGGCGGCCTCACGCAGTTTGACGACGGCCGAAGCACTGCGCCCCATGCGGTGCAGTGCCCGCGCTTCGTCGATCGCGAAGTGCGTGCGCCGCTCCTTGCTCGGAACCTTGGTGACGTCCGCGTGGGGCACTCTCTTCAGCCCGGCATCGGGCTGGTCGACCTCGACCCCGGCCTCCACCGCGTGGACGGCGACCGTGCCCCGTCCGAACACCGTCTGGGCTTCCAGGTCGTACCAGTCGGGACCGAGCCGGTCGGCGTCCTCCAGTGCCGCGTCGATACGCGCCCACGCGTCATCGGCGCGCCCGCCCCGCGCGTGGCCGATCGCCGCCCGCAGATGCAGCGCACCCCGCAGGGACACGGCCCGCTCGTCCGCGCTCCGTCCGCTCGCGTACGGCTCCAGGTCCCGCAGCGCGGCATCCGCGACGGCGACCGCCTCCTTGAGCGTGGCCTGGTGCAGCAGTGCTCCGCACCGGTCCCACGCCACCGCGGCTTTCATCACGGGGTCACCGAGCTGCGTCGCCGCACCGGCCGCGACCTCCGCCGACACCCATGCGAGATCCGGGTAGCCGAGCTGGTTGAGGCACATGCGTGCCGTACGGGCGACGTCCGCCAGGAGCCGGAGCGCGTCCTCGCGGCCGGAGCCGTCGAGGAGCAGCAGCGCGGTGTTCAGATCCTCGACGAGCGGCGGCAGCACCATGGCCACACGTGGCAGATTCGCCGCCTGCCGTGCGCTGTTCGCCTCCTGGGTCCGGCGTCGCAGCGCCTCCAGGCCGGCCGGCGCCCCCGACGGGCTCATGCCCGGATGCCCGGACAGAATCAGCCCGGACCGGCGCAGAGCCGTCCGCAGGGCGGGGATGTGGGCGTGTGCGAGGCTGCCGCCGTTGTGCTGAAGCCGGTAGGGCTGCCCGAGCAGCCACACCACGTCGACGTCACACCGCTCGGCGATCGCGGTGATGACGGAGAACCGGTCAAGTGCCAAACGCCCGTTCTCGACCCCTGCGACCCAGTCGGCCGTGCGACCGAGGAAATCCCCCAGTTCGACCTGAGTCAACCCAGCCGCGTTACGGGCGATCCGGACACGAGCGCCGATGTGCTCGTCACTGGCGAGAGGCATACGGTGTCCTCCCTTCCGACCTCGACCCCCCGAACGGTACTCCGAGTTGACACCCCGCGACCCGTGAGTTCACGGGAGTTGACGTGTAGCACTCCAGTTCGCGGCCCTGCCGCGGAGCCAGGCTCCCTCCACCTGACCCAACACCCCGTACTGTCCCCGGAAAAGCGACCGCGGCCCGGCCGACAGCCGCCTGTCTGCCCCCACTTCACCTTCGCCGCCTCACCACACCAGGTGTGTACAAGCCGGACCAGTCGGCCCGCCGTTCCCGCCGGTACGGCGTTGGACGCGGCCAAGCCGAAAGAAAGCAAGTGGGAGGAAAGCAAGGTCGGTTCACACGCCAGGGCTGCCGTGCGAAGGGCGGTGCCGTCCCTGCCGCCCCGACTCCCCCACGCCGACGCGACCAAGCCACGCAACCACCACAACGGGCGTATACACACGATCCACAAGCGTTGACCGAGAGTGCGGTGCCAGTCCTCCCAGAGCGCGAGGAAATCGGCCAGCTCGGCTTTCTCCAGCCGCCCGTACGGGGTGCCGTCCAGCATTCCGCTGGTGGGGGCGGTGAGGTAGTCGCCGAGGCGGATGGTGGGCATGGTGGCCTTCCGGTATGCGGCCGGTGGCCGGCACCGGACGGCTAGCATCACCGGCACCGGAGTCGAGGACGGGAGTTCATCCGTGCGTCACCCGCGCGTAGGCGTCGCCGTCTTGACCATGGGCACGCGGTCCGCCGAGCTGGCCGACCTGCTGGAGTCGGTCGCCGGACAGGACACGCCTGCCGCGCGGGTGGTGGTCGTCGGCAACGGCGCACCGCTGCCGCCTCTGCCCGAGTGGGTCACCGGTGTGGAGCTGCCGGAGAACCTGGGCGTGACCGGCGGCCGTAACGCCGCCCTGGCCCGGCTGCGGCAGTTCGGGGACGTCGATGTGGTGGTGAACCTGGACGACGACGGCCTGCTGATCAGCCCGGACGTCTTCACTCGGCTGACACAGCTGTACGCGGCGGACGAGCAGCTGGGCATCGTCGGTTTCCGCATCGCCGACGAGCGAGGCCGCACCCAGCGCCGCCACGTCCCGCGCCTGCGCGCATCGGATCCGACGCGGGGCGGGCTGGTGACGACGTTCCTGGGCGGCGGACACGCCCTGTCCATGCGGATGCTGGACCAGATCGGCGGCTGGCCCGAGCCGTTCTTCTACGCGCACGAGGAGACCGACCTGGCCTGGCGGGCGCTGGACGCGGGCTGGAAGGTGCTCTACGCGCCGGAGCTGGTGCTCCAGCACCCGTGGACATCGCCGACCCGGCACACGGTCTTCCCTCGCATGGTCGCCCGCAACCGGGTCTGGCTCGCCAAACGGCACCTTCCCGCCCCCTCGTTCCCGTCTATCTGGGTGTCTGGACCGCGCTGACCGTGGCCCGCACCAGGTCGGCGGCGGGGCTGCGGGCCTGGTTCGACGGGTTCGCCGAAGGCCTGCGCACACCGTGCCCGCCCCGCCGGCCGATGCGGTGGGCCACGGTGTGGCGGATGACCCGGCTGGGCCGACCGCCGGTCGTCTGATCAGACGGCCGGGGCTTCGGACTCGGCCCGCAGCCACGCGGGGATCGCCCCGGGAGGCCCGCCCAGCCAGTCCACGTAGCGGGCCCCCTCTGTGAGGGTGATCGTCCGGCTCATGTCCGTTCATCCGCGGCCTCTGCGGTCTCGGCCGCCTGGTGGCGTTCCTGGGCGAGTTGGACCAGCGCCCACACCAGCCGCGGATCACACAGCTCTCCGGGAGAGCCCATGGGAACCGCCCAGTACGCACGCCCCTTGGGCTCCGTACGGTCCACCGCCGGCACGCCCAGAAAGCAGTCCCGGCCCAGACACTCCAGGCCGGGAAAGGCCCGGGGCGGACGCCGCCACGCAGTGGAACCGGGAACCAAGGCGTAGTACTGGTCCGAATACCTGCCGTGGATCACCGGCCCGCCATCCAGCGCACGGCGAAGAAAGCCGTTCACCTCTGCCTCGGCGGACGTCTGCGCCGCGACGCGCACCAGATCCCCCGGCATCCGCACGGCGGCGAAGATCCCGCCGCACGCCAGCAACGCCGCCGCCTGCATCAGCCACTCGCGACGAGCCACGTCCCGATCCCGGGCAGCGGACAGAAGCCAGTGGGCGACCGCAAGCTGCCGCTCCCACCCCGGCACCACGACGCCCTCCACTGCGCGCTGGTCGTTCGTCGCGCCGTTCACTCCGCGGTCCCCCTTTCCGCCGCATGCAACGGGCGTGGGTCGGTGCGCAGCGGCGTGGTCGGGGCTTCAGACGACAGCCAGTGCTCAGCCGTCACGCGGGGCGGTGCCGGTGCCCTCTGCGGCCTGTTCACGATGGGAGCTCCCTCCGTGGCTCTCCGTTCACATACGAGCCAACTCCCTCCTGCCGCGCCGGTAGGGACGTCAACCCGGACTTTTGGGCGGACATTTCACGCAAGAGGGCATTCCAAGTCCGCTTCCGTCGCTACGGTCGGCAGGCAGGGAGCACCGGAGGTACGCCGTGGCCGAGACGCCATCGCTGTTCGAGCAGGTATGCACCGCCCATGGCTGGGACACACCCGCCAAATTCATCCGCGCCTTCGAGGAGACCGCGGCCTTACTCGCCGAACCGACAACCGTGACTGCTCGTCAAGTCCGCCGCTGGTGGCGAGATGTTCCGCCACCCAGACCACGCGCACGTGCCTGGCGCGTCATCCACGCCATGCTGGGCGTGAACCCCGTCGAGTTGGGCTTCCCCAACCCACCGCCCGGTGTCACCGTGGAGAGAGCACCACTCCTCGCACAGGAAGGCATCAGCGTGGACCGACGGGCATTCCTCGCCGACTCGATCGGCGTCGTTGCAGCCACCGGCCTCCCCGAGCCCGTGGCCCACCTCTCCCCGACCGGGAGGCAGGGCGCCATCGGCACCACCCACCTGCTGGAGTTACGGGAAGGTCTGCGGTTCCTGTACCGCCTGGACGACTCGTACGGCGGCGGCGACGTCCGTCCCCTGGCCGTCCGCCATCTTCACCGGATCCGCCGCATCATCAACACGTCGACGTACCCGGACGCCCTGGGCCGTCAGCTTCAGCTCCTCGCCGGCGAGACCGCCGAGCATTGCGCCTGGCTCTACTACGACACCGAAGAGCAGGACCAGGCCCGCCGTTACTGGGGCGAGGCCCTGACGACGGCCACCATGCTGCGGGACGCGTCCCTCGCAATCCTCGTCCTGGCCTCCCTGAGCCTGCAGGCCAGCCACGAGGGCCGTCCCCGGGACGGCTACGACCTGGCCCGGGCAGCCCGGGATCAAGCGGCCCGTTTCGGCTCCCCCGCCCTGCAATCCCTGCTCGCCTCCCGAGAGGCACGGGCCTTGTCCCTCATGGGTGATCACACCGGTGCCCGCAGGCGTCTGGCGGAGGCCATGCGCCTGCTGGACCGCTCCGACCGCGGCCGGCCCGCCCCCGAGTGGGCAGCGTTCCACGGCACCGCCGAACTCGACTTCGCCCAAGGGCTGCTCCACGTCGAGAACGGCCACCACGACCGTGCCGTGCCCTTCCTGCGGGCCGCACTGGAGCATCAGGACCGCACCTACGGCCGCAACCGCGCCTTGTACCGGCTCACGCTCGCCCGCAGCCTGATCCAAGGCGGTGACGCGGACGAGGGCGCCGGCCACGCCAGGGACTGCCTCGGACACCTCGACGAGATCGAGTCCGGGCGCGTCATGCAGCGTCTCTCGGAGGTCGCCGGCCTCCTCGACCGGGTGGACACCGCTGACGCCCGGGACACCGCCCAGCAGCTACGCGCATACGCCCACGCCCGGGGAGCCGCCTGATGCACGAGATCCACTACACCCGGCACGACGGCCAGGCCGCTGCCGGGCAGCTCGACGCATTCCTGCCGGCGTACGAGGAGGTCTACGCAGAGCCGCCCTACTGCGAAGGGCCGCGCGACGTCGCCGAGTTCATCGACCACTACCAGGTCCACGTCCGCCGCCCCGGAATGCGGCTCATCCTGGCCTGGGACGCGGAGGAGGTGGTGGGCTTCGCCTACGGCCACCACCTCGCCCCGGAGACCCGCTGGTGGCACAGCCTCCAGGACGTCACCCTGCCGGACGCCTTCGTACGGGAGGACGGCCGCCGCACCTTCGCCGTCATCGAACTCGCCGTGCGCAAACCCTGGCGCCGCCGCGGCATCGCCGCAGCCCTGCACACGCGACTGCTCGACGGCCTGGACGTCGAACGCGTCACCCTCACCGTACGGCCCGAGCCGGAAGCCGCAGCAGCCCGCGCCGCCTATCAGGCATGGGGGTACCGCAAAGTCGGGACGTCCCGCCCCTGGCAGGACGCCCCGCTGTACAACTGCATGATCCGCGAGCTGCGCTGATCCCAGCCCACGCCACCTCACCGCACCAGGTGCACGCAGGTACCGGTACGTCCTGCGGGCGTCCGACAGCGGGGACACCGGACCGCCCGGCCCACCGTCTCCCGTCGGCACGGCGTTGGACACGGCCAAGTTGAAGGAGAACAAGGTCCGTTCACAGGCCAGAGCTGCCGCGCGGATGACGGCGCCGCCCCCGGCGTCCACCGCTTCCGTGCGCCGTGCGCACCGCGCCCCGCCCTGCCCTGCGGGGCATGAGGAAGCCGCCTGCTCCGGCTCCCCCACGCCGACGCTTCCAAGACACGCGACCACCACAACGAGCGTATACGCACGGCCAAAAAGCGTTGACCGAGAGTAATGAGTGGTGCCCGGAGCCGGACTCGAACCGGAGCAGACGCGCAGGTCAGAGGGGGTGCGGCTTTCTGACCTGCCGAATCAGCCCGAACCAGACCCAGCCAGACCCCAACCAGACCGAACCAGCCGAGAGCCGTGCGCCAACTGGCGCACGGTCTGGCGCACCGTTCCGGAGCCTGCCCGGACGGCCGCGAACATCCCTTAAGCAGCCTTGGAAACGGTCTCCGTCCGGCCGTGTTCCCCGCCGGCCAACCGTCAAGGCCGAGGGGGCTCGAAGGCAGCGCGCGGGCGTGGGAACAACGCGCAGGCACACCCCGCCAGTGCTCCTTGCGCCTCAAGAACTGGTGAAGAAGTGCGCGCGGCTCCCATGCCGCAGGCCAATGCAGCCGTATAAAGCAAAGGACCCGGCGGCACGTACCGTCGCCGGGTCCATGCGTGGTCCTCTGCTCAGTGTGCGGAGTATGAACAAGAGAACCACCGCCATGCCTCGTGGACATGGCAGCCTTTTCGTCAAATAAGCCTCATTGGCCGAAACGCAGGAATCATTTAACCCTGAAGTGTCCCCGGCGGCCACGAGAATGCGCCCTGCGCCCCACAGTCACTCAAAAGAGCGACAGCCAGGTTTCGCACAGAAACCTAGGAAGTCAGGCAACTGGGTGAAGAGCCCGTAACCTCCTGACACGCCTCGCTCGGCGTGCTCACCGTCTCCCGCCCCTCGCGAGACACCGCCCCGGCTCGAGCAGGACGCGCGACCGTGCCCTACGTGCGGGCGGCGAGGCGCTCGCTGAGTTCGCCGGCGGCCGGGTTGTCGGAGATCGAACGCAGGCGGGCGGCGATGTTGGTCACGGCATCGTTGATGCGGACGGACTGGACGCCTTCGGCGCAGTCGAGGAACTCGCCCCAGGTGGCCAGAGCCACCTCGGTGTCGCCGCGCTTGAACTGCACGTGCCCGAGGTCGGCGAGCACGATCGCTCGGGTGCGTTTCCGGTCGAGGCCGTGGATGTCGAGGGCCAGGTGGAGGTGCTCCTCGGCGGCGGCGAGGTCACCGAGCTTGGCGTGGATCATGCCGGACTCGTGAGCCCAACGGCCGTGGCTGTAGTGGCTCGCCCAGGACTCCCCCGGCGGGACCGGCGCGTTCTCGATGGCAGCCTGGGCGGCCGTAAGGAGCTTCATGGCAGTGGCGTGGTCGCCGTCCGCTGCTGCCGCACGGGCATAGGTGTTGCGGTAGTACGCGAGCGCCTTGAGGTTGGTCAGCTTCCTGCCGCGCTGCTCGCACGCCTCGGCGAGCCGCACGGCGGTGGGGATGTGGCCGAGGTCGATGGCCTGGTCCGCCAGGCCACGCAGGGCGGTGGCGGCGAGTTCGTTCTCACCGGCCTCGGCGGCGAGCTGGTAGCTGTGCAAGTGGTACTGCTGGCTCAGGCCCTGGTTGCCCTCGTCGCGGGCCATCCAGCCGATCAGGTGCACCAGCTCGCTCGTTGCCGCGAACAGCTCCCGGCCGACGTGCTCGCTGTAACGGCCGTCCAGCCAGCGCTTGACATCCACGGTCAGGTAGCGGACGGCGAGGTGACGGGCATGTCCGCCGCCGAGTTCGGACGCCGCATCGCCCAAGGTCTTGGTCATCGTGCGGATCGCGGTGACTTCGCCCATGCCGACGGCAACGGGGCCGGGGCGGTTCACGCGGCGGGTGACCGCCTCGGCATCGGGCAGGTCGAGCGCGGCCAGGCCGACGCCGGCGGATGCCGTGAGGAAGGTTCGTCGGTCCACGTCGCTGCCTCCCAGATGCATGACCGAGGTCACGGTATCGGCGAACTGGACCTCATTGTCGCCAGGATCGTCACCAGACAGATCGATATTGAGAACCTGTTGGATGAACGGCAACCACGCCGTAGGCACCCTCAGCCCGCGCTCCCACCGGTAGACCTGCTGCCGGTTGAGATACCCGGTCCTTCCCCAGCGCACCGCCGACAGCTCGTCCGCGAGCTTCTGCTGGCTCCATTTGGGGCGCTGCGCCTCGCGTGCGGCGCGGATGCGTTCCCCGATGGTCATGGCCGCCCCGATCAGTCGTGCTGGTTCACAACTGGCCTACAAACCGGCAGACATTCTGGCAGCTTCCCACGGTCCGCGTACGTGCCTTTACTGATGGTCACCAGCCCCGGCGATACGGATGCCGGGGCAACGAGCGGAAGGATGTCCGCGATGCTCAAGAACACCGAGAACACCGAGCCGGTCTACCAGGCCCCCGTCGTCCTCGACGCCGGCCCCGCCGTCGAGGTGACGCTGGGCACCGAGAACTTCGACACCGCCGACGACACGCAGTACAAGTACGCCTGACCCGCGAGTGACCGGGGGTCAGGGTCCGGTGGAATCGCGTGCCACGCCCTGACCCCGGCATGAAGGCGCCGGGCCTGCTTCGTTCTCGTGCTGAGCACGGGCGGGCGGGCTCGGCGCCTTCCCTTTTTCCGGCACACCTGAAGGAAGGGAGTGGGCACCGATGAGATGGTGCGCGGGTCGGTACGGGGCCGCGGGAAGCGACCGGCGGCCCGCCGGCGGCAGACCCGTGCCGGGTCTGGACGACACATGGACGTGCGGGTGGCCTGCTGAGCGCATCAGCCAGACAGGCGACGGCCGGGCGGCGATGGCGGTGATCGGCGAGTGCGGCGCCGACAAGGCTCGGCTCGAGGACGCGCTGCCGGCCGTTCGGGCGCGGGACTGGCGGGCGCTGACCCGCTGGCCCGGCTCGTACCTCGTCATCGCCCGCAGCGGCGAGACCGTCGCGGTGATCGGAGACCTGGCCGGGCAGCATCCGGTGTACTACCGGACCGACACGACGGGCATGTGGTGGTCGACCAGCGCATCCGCGCTCGCCGCGCTGGACGGCGCCCCGGTCGATGCGACCGCGCTTGCCGCGCGTCTCGCCTTCGGGCAGCCCGACGTGCTCGCCGACCGGAGCCTGTGGCGCGGGGTGCGGCGAGTACCCGGCGGGCATCTGCTGCTGCTCAGCCCCAACGGCGCGGTGGTGGAACGGTACGAGCCGGTCTCCTACCCGGAAGCGGACCTGCACGAGCAAGCGCCGGTGGTACGGGCCGCGCTCACCGAGGCGGTGGCCGCACGAACCGACGACCGCCCGGTCAGCGCGGACCTGGCGGGGCTGGACTCCACCACGCTCGCGTGCCTGGCCGCTCAGCGGGGCCCGGTGGCTGCGGTGACGTTCGCCGACGAACGCCTGCGGGACGATGATTTGGCGTACGCGACCCGCACGGCGGCCACCGTGCCCGGGCTCACCCACCACACGGTCCCCGGCACGGTCGGCACGGTGTACTACGCGGGGCTTGACGATCTGTCGGACCTGCCGCTGACCGACGCCCCGAATGCGTACGTGGTCACTGCTTCGATCAAGCGGGCCGTGCTGGACACAGTCGCCGAGAACACCCCGGGCCGGGGCGTGCACTTCACCGGGTCGGCAGGCGACGCCGTCCTGTCCGCCCCCTCCTCCTGCCTCGCGGACCTGCTGCGCGAAGGACGGCACCGGCACGCCTGGCAGCATGCCCTCTCTCATGCACGCCTGCGGCACACCTCCCCTCTCCAGCTCCTCGGCCGTGTCCGCCCGGCCTCCCAGGTCGACCTGCGCGCGGCGTGGGCGCAGACGGCCGCCGAGCTGCGCGGGCCCGCGCGGGACTGGATTCCGCAGGCCCAGCGCCCGCTCGCCTGGACGCCGCTGCTGGCGTCGGCGGACTGGATGACCCCTGACGTCCGGGGGATGCTCGCCACCGCCGTGGAGGAGGCCGCAGAAGCCGTCAGCGACGCTCCGGCCCGGCTCGCGGACTGGTCCGTCCGGCAGGACCTCACGCGGGTGGGCACGGACACCACCGGATGGCGGACGCTCACGCTCGCCTGGCACGGCATCGACTTGGCCGCGCCGTTCCTGGACAACGAGGTGATCAGGGCCTGCCTCACTGTGCCCGCCGACCAGCGCGGCGCCCCCAGCACCTACAAGCCGCTGCTGGACGCGGCGTTCACCGGCAGCGGTGTCGTGCCCGAATTCGTGCTGGCCCGCACGACCAAGGGCGGGTTCAACGCCCTGTCGTACGCGGGCCTGCGCGACAACGCGCCCGTCCTGAAGGACCTGCTGGGGCCGTCGTCACGGCTGGCGACGCTCGGGCTGGTCACCGAGCAGCCGGTCGCCGACGCACTGGCCAGGGCCGCGGCCGGGCAGCCGACCGCCCAGGGCGCCCTGCACCTGGTGGTCGCCGCCGAGGTGTGGCTGAGGCAGCACGCCGCTGCCCCCGCCGTGTGGTGGGAGGAGGTGAGCGGCCGTGTGGCAGCTGTGTGAAGGCACCCACCCCGTACTCACCGACGACGGCGGTGCGATCCTCAGCGAACGGACCGGCCGCTGGACCTGCCTGACACCGACCGCATCGGCCGCGGTGCTGCTCCTGCTCGCCTCCACCAGCCGAGAGGAGGCCGCCAGCCGGTACGCCAAGCGGTACGGCATCAGCCCGGAGCAGGCCGCAGCCGACGTCCGCGCGGTCGCCGAAGCGCTGACCGCTCAGGGCCTTGCCCACAACGGCCAGACACCGGCCCGGAAGCGCCGCCGAGGATGGGGGTGGTGGCGGTGACCAGCATGGAGGCGTACTCCACCGTCCGCACCGGTACCCGCCGCGAGCACCTGGCCGCCGCAGCCGGGTTCACGCTCGCCGTGCTGCTGCTGCGGCTGCCGTTCCGGCACACGGTCCGCGCGGTCCGTCTCGCCCGGCGTGTGGGCCGGCGCACGCTGGATGCGGACAGGGCCGAAACCCTCGTCGACGCCGTCCGGCACACCGCCCGCTGGTGGCCCGGAAGGGCCGCCTGCATGGAGACCTCCCTCGGGGCCGTCCTCGCTGCCGCCCTGCTCGGCCGCCGCCTGAACTGGTGCCTCGGAGTCCGGTTCGCCCCGCCGCCGGTCGAATACCACGCCTGGGCCGGACTGCCCGGCCACGGTCCTGTCGGCGAGTACACGATCGCCGGATGGCACCACCACACCGCCCTGACGATCTGACCTCCCCGCCGGCCTTTCCGCCGGGCCTGTGTCCTCCACCCGCCCGGAACAGTTGCTCTGCTTGCAAAGCCACCACTCGAAGGAGTGATCCGTGACCGCCGTAGTCGACGCCGCCGACACCGTTCCCGAACACCACTACACCCACCACGACGGCCGTGGTGCCACCCCTCACCGCTCCAACCCGGCCGTGATCCACCGCGAGCTCACCACCCTCGACGTCCACCCCGGCATGAACGTCCTCGAGGTCGGCACCGGGTCCGGCTACTCCGGCGCTCTCCTCGCCGAACTCGTCGGCCCCACCGGTGCGGTGACCAGCCTCGACATCGACCCCTACCTCGTGCGCTGGGCGAACCTCATCCACCACGAGCGCGGCCTGGACCACATCCGCTGCCACACCGCCGACGGCACCGCGGGCTTCGCGGACAAGGCCCCGTACGACCGGATCGTGGCCTGGTGCACCCCGCCCGTGCTGCCCAAGACGTGGGTGGACCAGGTCACCGACGGCGGCCTGATCGTCACGCCGCTGCCGATCGCACCCGTGCCCATGACCACCGCGGTCGTCAAGGTCCGCGTCACCGGCGGCCGGCCGAGGGTGGAAGGCGTGTTCACCGGCGGCTACACCGAGGCGACAGGCTCCCCGAAAGAGAACCTCGACCTGCCGGGCCGGTGGGTGGACTGGGAGAACCGCACCCCGGCCCCGTCGTGGATCTCCATCGCCTGGCGCGAGCACGACGACCACCTCCACACCGGCGCCCGCACCACGCTCGCCCGCCTCCTCAAGGACGCCCACACCGAGCCGTACGACGGGGGCGAGGTCGACTGGCCGTCGTGGCGGACCTTCGCCGCCGCCCACGCCGGCCCGCAGCTCACCGTGGCCGGCCTCACCACCGGCCTGCTGGCCATCGGCCACTCCACCGAAGCCTCGGCCGCAGTCCTGCAACAGGACGGCACGATCCTCGCCGACCGCCCCGACTCCCCGTCCCTCACCGTCCTGCGTGACTGGCTCACCGCCTGGGAGACAGCAGGCCGTCCGGCGCCCGACACCTACACCCCCGTCCTCACCCCCGGTGCGGAGGGCTGGGACCTGCGCCTGACCCGGTAGGACCCGTCTTCGACGTGCGGCCCGGGCCGGTCGGTGTGACGGCCCGGGCCGCTGTCATGACCAAACGCGAACCGGCCACCCCGCGCACAGGGGTGGCCGGCGATACGCCCTGGGGGGGGTTACGCGGCAGCCGCCAGCTCGGCGAGCACCTCGTCCACCTCGAGCACACGAAACGACTGCAATCGCCGCACGAGCTGCGAGGCCAGGATCAGCGGAATCCGCGGATCATCGAACGCCACCGGCTCGGCCGGGAGGTCGACCACATCGACGTCACCGAACGGGCCAACCCCGTAGACGCTGCCCACCACCCCGTACAGCGGGGCCCCGCGTGTGAGGAACACCATCGGCCCGCCCTCCATGTGCGGGCAGAGCCGCGCCACCGTACGGACGTGCCGTGCGCACACCGGCGGCTGCGTCGTCAGGATCGACGGCGCCGTCGGGTCCTCGTCCGCCGGCCCGGCCAGGTAGAGGTACCCCAGCGGCGTCCGCGCCGGCCGTGCGCAGACCTGGCAGCGGCCGGCGAGCATCGTCGCCATCTGCCGGTACGGGTGCATGAATTTCCATACGGGTTCACCCGTTGACATGCCGTCGTCGTCCGTGCTGAAGGAGCACCGCGCCCACAGCACACCACGGACCGGCCGGTCCTCGGGCTCCTCGTCGCAGTAGAACAGCCGACGTCCTGTGCCATTCCGCTGCCGCAGGATGACGAGGTTGGCCGGTGCCGCCTCCTCTCCTTTCCGCCGGGTGACAAAGGGGATCACACCCCGCCCGGTCGGGCTGGGCGCCACAGAGGGGAACCGGATCACCGGGCAGCCCTGCTTGATCCCGCCGTCTGCTCGAGGACGGTTAGTCCTGCGGCCTCGGCCGCCTGGTGGCGTTCCTGGGCAAGCTGAACCAGCACCCACACCAGCCGCGGGTCGCACAGCCCTCCGGGAGAGCCCATGGGAACCGCCCAGTACGCACGCCCCTCCGGCTCCGTACGGTCCACCGCCGGCACACCCAGAAAGCAGTCCCGCCCCAGACACTCCAGACCAGGGAAGGCCCGGGGCGGACGCCGCCACGCAGTGGAACCGGGCACCAAGGCGTAATAGTGATCCGCATACCTGCCGTGGATCACCGGCCCGCCATCCAGCGCACGACGAAGAAAGCCGTTCACCTCCACCTCGGCGGACATCTGCGCCGCGATGCGCACCAGATCCCCCGGCAACCGCACGGCAGCGAAGATCCCACCGCACGCCAGCAACGCCGCACCCTGCAACAGCCACTCCCGGCGGGCCACATCCTGATCCCGGGCAGCGGACAGAAGCCAGTGCGCGACCGCGAGCTGCCGCTCCCACCCCGGCACCACGACGCCCTCCACTGCGCGCTGGTCGTTCGTCGCCCTGCTCACTCCTCAGTCCCCCTGTCTGCCGCCTGCAACCGCTTCCGGGGCGGTTGCGGGCCAGGGAGCGGCATGGCCGGGGCGATCGGGAAATGCTCAAGGAGGGGGCCGCCCGTCACGGGGGTGGTCGCGGTCACGGACGCGTCCGCCAGCTCCTGGCGCCGTTGCCGGTCGGCTGGTGTTCTACGCATGACTCCGTCCTGGCATAGGTCTGTCGTGGATGACCAGGAACGTAGGGTCATGCTGTGGCGTGCACCACACACGTAGCGTGGTAGTTTGCGACGCCGCGTCAGCGAACTACCACGCAGCATGGCAGCTGCTTACATGCCGTCACCAACTACCACGCAGCGTGCTAGTTGCCCACAACGTGAGCCGGCTAACTACCACGCTACGTAGTAGTTCTGTCGGGCTGTCAGGCGATGCCGAGGTGAGCGGCCATCTCCCGCATCTCCTTCGTCAAAGAGCGCTTGCGCGTCGCCAGGATGTCCCGCATCACATCCCGGGCCCGAGGCTGATGCTGCATCCAGGTGCCGGCCGTACGCCGGATACGCTCCAGCTCATCCATGGCATCCTGCGTCGACCCCAGGGCGACGTGAGCCCACGCCACGTCCAGCCGGTGACGGTTCACGGTCATGGCCGAAGGCCGACCGACTTTCCGCATGGCGCTCCGCGAGAGGAGGCCGTCATCCACGCGACGCAGGACACCGCGGGCGTCCCCGGCCAGGGCCAGATCCTCCACCGCCTTCAGCTGCACCGTCACCGGCCCGAACCTGGACCAGTGGCTGTAGAAGTCCTCGTGCTCCTGGCCGATCGCGGAGGCGGCCGTGGCTGCCATCCGCCGCGCCTCCGTGGCCACGTCCGGCCGGTTGTTCCGTACGGCCGCAGCCGCGGCACGCAAGCACAGCTCTCCCCACGCCGCCAACTGCCCAGGAGAGGCAGAGGACAGCCGGGGCTCGATCCGTTCTGCCGTGGTGGCCGCCAGATTCTCCGCCTCGTCGAAACGGTCCTGGCGGATGAGAAGCCAGCACAGGCCCGTCACCCCGGTGACGGCGGTCAGTGTCTCCTCCAGCTCCCGCGCGAGGCGGATCCCCTCGACGAGGGCCTGATACGCCATGTCGTACTGGCGTACTTGCGTGAGGTATTTGCCGGCCAGCTGCAAAGCGTGCACGCGTACGAGGGCAGCCTCTCGCTGGTCTCTCCCTTCCTCGGCAGCGGCCACCGTCGCCGCCTCCGCGCTCCGCAGCAGCCCGGGAAGCATGCGCGCGACGCTGTCATAGCGGTCGGCCTGGTAGAGCTTCAGCCCATCCTCGATCCGTCGGCGGATCTCCGGCAGCGGCTCGGCTTGACCCAGGTCAGCCGGTTCCTCTGTTGTCGCAATTCCTACCGGTGGCATGAGCACTCGGCGGAGCTGTGCCAGGAGCTGACGGTTCCTGCCGTCCTCCTCCACCGGTAACGGTGACCCCGGCGCGAAAAGGGCGGAGGTGGATACGCCGAGCACTCGGGCAATCTGATGCAGTGTCTCTACCCGAGCGTGACCGGCTTCCTGCTCAAGCTTCCTGATGGTGCCGACCGAAACCCTCGCTTCTTCGGCCAGTTGTTCTTGGCTCAGGCCGGCCGCACGTCGGCGGGCGCGGATGGTCTCTCCCAAGGTCCTGGTCTCATAGGCCATACTGGAGCCTCCGTTTTGGCTTGGACACTCAAAACGGTACTGCGCGTCAACGCCCCGTGACCCCTTGAGTTCACGGGGCGTTGACACGCAACGCTCCATCACATGGCCCCGCCACAGAGCGGCACGCGCTTCTACCCGACCCGACGGCCCCTATCACCCTTGCCCGGAAAGCACCTCCGGGCCAGCCGGCAATCACCTGCTCGGCGGTCTCTGCCGCACGCCCGGCCCCCACTTCGCCCACGCCACCTCACCGCACCAGGTGCTCACAGGTCTCAGCGCGCTCTGCGGAGGTCAGGACATGCACAAGCCGGGCCGTCCGGCCCGCCGTTCCTGCGGCACGGTGTTGGATGCGGCCAGGCCGAAGGAAAGCAAGTAGGAAAAACAGGGTCCGTTCACATGCCAGGGCTGCCATACGGATGACGGCGCCGCCCCGGCGTCCAGCGCTTCCGTGCGCCGTGCGCACCGCGCCCCGCCCTGCCCTGCGGGGCATGAGGAAGCCGCCTTCCCCGGCTCCCCCACGCCGACGCTTCCAAGACACGCGACCGCCACAACGAGCGCATACGCACGGTCAACAAGCATTGACCGTGCGTAATGAGCAGTGCCCGGAGCCGGACTCGAACCTGTATCGGCTCACGACAAAGCCGCAGGTCAGAGCGCTGACCTGCGGCTTCCTCTCCGAGTCGGCCCGACTCGGCCCGACTCGGCCCGTCTCGGCCCGTCTCAACCCGCCTCAGCCCACATTCGGTGTTCCCACGGGAACACCACTGCACACGGCCGGGAACACGCACCCCGCCCAGGGGCGGGGCACATGGCCGAAACCCGTCCCCGTGCCTCACGCGGCGAAGGCCGTGTACGTACCGACGGTCAGACCGGAGAACGTGATGAGCTGACGAGGCTTCAAGAGCGTGAACGCGGCGTGCATCCCGATACCGACGGCGACCGCGTACGGCATCGTCTGCTCCAGGAGCAGCGCCGGCGGCAGCGCGAGTTCCAGGGCGATGACGACGACCGCCACGAGCCGCCACAGGCGGACGTCGCGGTCGGTCAGGTTGCCCATGTGGCGGCGGACGATGCCGGGGATGGCGTACTGACGGCGGTAGGGAAGCCGCTCCCGTACCTGGCTGTAGACGTGGACCCACTGCGCGAGGTACAGCCCGCTGCGGAACTGCGGGGAGCGGAGTTTCTGCCAGGCGGAGTTCCAGTAGATATCGGTGGTGACCAGCACCAGCAGGACCTGCGCCCAGGTGTTCGCCGTGCTGGAGCCGTGCGTGATGCGCAGACCGGTGCCGAGGTCGCCGGCGAGCAGCAGGCAGCCCCCCGTGAGGAGGGTGTACCGGACGGCGTTGGGGCTCTTGAGGTACATCAGCTCCATCGAGATGCCGGCCAGGACCAGCAGCAGCGCCAGCCGGGGCACGAGGCCGATGGTCAGGGCGACGGCCGCGACGGTACGGACGACAAGCGCGGGCCGGTAGACCGCGACCAGCAGCCGGGTGCGGGCAGGGCCGAATCGCTGCTCGGTCACGTGGACGCTGAGCGAGCCGGGGGTGAGGCGGTCCCAGCCGCCCTGGCCGAAGGAGAGCGCGAACCGCGCGGTGAGCACCGCCCCGAAGACGATCCGGAACAGGTGGAGACGCGCGGGGTCGGTGGGGTGCTGGAAGCCGGAGGTGAGAGCGTCAAAGAACCACACGGCTCCCCCTCACCTCAACGGGCTGCTCGCCACGCGCGGACAGCACCCGGCCATGGCCGTCGACCCGGGTATACCGGCCGCTCGCCACGAGGTGGTTGAGGATCGTCTGGAGCTGGGGCGGGCCGAGGATGAAGCTGCCGGGCGAGAGGTAGTCGTAGACGTTCACCGGCTCGGTCCGGCCGTCCTTGGTCGTGCCGGTGAGCGTGATGATCGTGAACGTGGCCCGGCAGAACATCTTCCACCGCAGCCAGCGGCCGGGCAGAGGAGTGAAGCCGGTGATCATCCACGCGACCAGAGCCACCGTGACGGCGGCCTGGACGGCAGGCAGCACGGAATCAGGCATGAGGAAGCCTCCGGGAAACAGGGAGGGGGAAAGAAAGCACGGGCGGGGCAGCCCACGAACCGGGCCGCCCGGGGTCAGCGCTCGGGCTTGGGAGGCCGCTGCATCAGCGCGGCTGCGGCCTCGTCGAGACTGATCTTCTCCTGGAGCAAGGCGGCCATCACCTCGGTGATGGGCATCTCCACACCGTGGACATGGGCCAGGTCGAGGATCGCCGTGGCGGACTTCACGCCCTCGGTGGTCTGCCGGGTGGCGGCCGTCGCCTCCGCAACGGTCATGCCCTGGCCGAGGTAAGTGCCGAAGGTGCGGTTCCGGGACAACGGGGACGAGCAGGTGGCCACCAGGTCGCCCATGCCGGACAACCCGGCCAGCGTTGCGGGATGGGCGCCCATACGAACCGCGAGGCGGGTGGTCTCCGCCAGGCCGCGGGTGATGAGCACCGCTGTGGCGTTGTCGCCCAGGCCCATACCGGCAGCGATACCGACCGCCAGAGCGATGACGTTCTTCACCGCACCGCCCAGCTCGCAGCCGACCACGTCGGTGCTGGTGTAGGGGCGGAAGTACGAGGTGTGGCAGGCCTGCTGAAAGCGGCGCGCGGCCTCCTCGTCAGGGCAAGCGATCGTCGCGGCGGCGGGCTGGCCGGCCATGATCTCGCGGGCGAGGTTCGGCCCGGACAGCACCGCGATCCGCTCCGCACTCACACCGGTCACCTGCGCGATGACCTGACTCGCCCGCAGCCCGGTGTCCGTCTCGATGCCCTTCATCAGCGACACGATCACGGCGTCCGGCCCGATGTGCGGCGCCCAGGCCGCGAGGTTGGCCCGCAGGGTCTGCGCGGGGATGGACAGCACAACGTAGTCGGCGCCCTCCAGCGCGGCGGCCGGATCGGTCGTCGCGGTCAGCGAAGCGGGCAGCTCGACGTCCGGGAAGTAGGCCGGGTTCCGGTGCCGGGTGTTGATCCCGTCGGCGACCTCGCTGCGGCGGGCGTGCACGATCACATCGCTGCCGGCGTCGGCGAGGATCTTGGCTGCCGCGGTGCCCCAGGAGCCGGCCGAGAGCACCGCCACACGGGCACGGGTCTGGCTCACTGCGGGGTCCTCTCGCTGTCGTCGGGGTGCCGGCCGGGCCGGGCCATCGTATCGGCCGCACCGGGCGCAGCCGGGGAGGCTACAGGGCGGCGCAGGGTCAGCAGGACCGCGCGGCGGCCGGGGAGCGTGGGCAGCACCCGGTGTGCCTCGCCCAGCATGTTCGCCGCCTGGTCCTCGCCGAGCTCGCGACGCAGCTCCTCGGCGTGGTCGATCCACAACCGGTAAAGCCGTTCCCACATCCCGGGTTCGCCGGGCCGCTCGTCGACGTGCTCCACGATCAGCCCGGCCGCGCGGGCCTGCGCCTCCCAGACGGGTTCCGTGCCGCGCCGCACAGCTCGGGTCACCAGCAGCCGGGCGCCGGGCGCCAGGAGCCGCCCGAGTTCACGCACGGCCTGGTCCCGGTCCGCAGCGCGGCTGAGGGCGTCCACACAGACCACGCCGTGAGCGCAGCCGTCCGGCAGCCCGGTGGCCTCCAGCCTGGCGACACAGAAGGCGGCCCGCCCGGGGGGCAGGAACTGCCCGCTGCGGGCGAACGCCTCGCCGACAGCGACGCGGGAGATGTCGAAACCCACCAGACGGACGGCGAGGGCGCGGGCCAGCCACAGCCCGATACCGCCGGTGCCGCACCCCGCGTCCACGAGGAGCTGACCGGGCTGCATCCGCAGCCGTGCCGTCATCAGCCCGAGCAGGGGCCAGTCACAGGAGCTGGAGGCGGCGACCTCTGCCGGGTAGTCCTCCCCCAGCGCCTCGGCGTACAGGCGGGCGACCAGGCCGGTGCGCGCCCGCGCGGCATGGAACGCGTCGTACTGGGCCGCAACCGCGGGCGCGGGCGGCGCGGCCCCAAGGACGGTGGCGGGGTGTGTCATCGGGGCATCGCCCTCCTGATCCGCGAGCGGGTACCGGGACAGACGACCTGCACGGCGTGGAAGGGCTCCCCCTCGCCGGACAGGTCCAGGGCCACCGGCTCATGACCGGTGACGTCCTCGACCAGCCGCGCCACCTGCCCGGCCTGGTCGGCGAAGCCGCCCGGGACCGGTTGGAAGCGGGCCGTCACCTCCGGCCACGAGGCGAGCCCCTCGGTCCGCGCCGGCCGGAAACGGCAGGTGTCGAGGGGAGCGGGGTCGCCGGCGAGGTCGTCCCGGGTTCCGGCGATGGCCGTCAGCCGGGACTGGGCGGCCTCGGTCACCGCCCGGGTCAGCGCAATGGCAGGGCTGATGTGGCAGCCGCCGCCCGCGAAAACCATCGGGAGGTCTTCCGACCACAGGTAGGCCAGGCACACCGGCAGCCCGTACGGGCCGTCCACAAGCGCCAGCTCCACCGCCATCCCCGCACTCATCAGCCGGTCGACGGCCTCCCGCCCATAGGAGTCGTCGACCGACCTGGGATCGATCAGCGTCCGCCGGCGCCCGCCGACCTGCCCGTCCCGGTACAGCACATCCCGCTCCACGACCTCAAGCAGGCCGTGCAGCAGCGCCTCGTCCCTCGTGTTGCCGCAGGCCAGGCCGGTACTGGTCGCGCGCAGCAGATCCGGGGTCCACTCGGGCCGCTGCGCCCGCCGGCGGACCAGGTCCACCGGCAGCAGCCGTTTCTCCCCGCTCACCAGGCCGGTGCCCGGTGTCCACTCCCACACCACCCGGGCCAGGGTGCGCTCCTTGTGAGGGGCGATCAGCGGCAGCGCAGCGACCGGGCAGCCGGGGGCGACCTCCTCGGCCGGCCCGTACGCCACCACCGGCAGAGGCTGCTCCACATGCCACAGCTCGATCGCCTCCATGACGGCCGACACCCGCGCAAGAAGGTCCGTGGCGCCCTTGCCCTGGGACGTGCTCAGGGTCCGGGCAGCGGGCCGGATCGCCGTCCACACCGGCAGCCCGATGCAGTCCAGGCCGGTCAGCCGGGCCACCCGGGTGATACCGAATCCCTCCAGCCGCCGGGCCAGCAGTTCCCATGTCTCCTCGGGAGGCCGGGCGCGTACCGTGCCCGGCAGCTCCACCAGACCCTCATCCTTCACCGCGCCCCTCCTTCAGGTATCCGGGCACCAGCCGCTTCGCCGCCTGCACGGCACGCGCCGCGCAGACCAGCCCACGAGCGGACGCCTCCTCATCAAGACGCCGCTCAGAACACCCCCACGCCCGCAGCAGCATCCGACGGGCAAGGTCGCCGCGTACCGCTGCGACCGAGAAGCCGGGCCGGCTGCGGCGGGTCAGGGCAAGAGCGTCGGCATAGCGGGCGACCGCCTGCCGGTCCTTGCGGGTCTCATCGGCCAGCAGCAGGCTCACGGTCGTCTCGTCCCGCAGGTCCACCGGCGGATGGAACACCTGATGGGCAGCCAGGCCCCCGCCGGTGACCTGGGCCAGCCGCTCCTCCAGCGGCAGACCGCGACCGCCGCCGGGCGGGTGCAGGGACCGGTGCGCCAGGTAGGCCATCCACGTCCGCGGGAACTGCGGGTTGAACACCTGCTGATACAGCAGGCGGTCCTCGGTGAACAGCTGCACCCCGTCAACCCGCTGGGACGCGAACACGTTGGACCACTGACGGAAGTACGGCGATTCCCAGGTGCCGGGCGCGGGCCGGGCCTCCGCCCGGGGTGCCCAGCCGCGCAGGGCGGTACGCACGGCAGCGAGAGCATCGGCCCGCTTGAGGTCACCGAAGTACGGATCACGCTCACGCTGCTCGGCCAGCCACCCGGCAAACCCCTCCTCGCCTCGGCGGCGGCAGACGGCACGCACCGCGCTCGTCGTGCGCTGCGGGTAGTACACCGCCTGGAGATCGGCCAGCAGACCGGCGGCCCGCTCACCGTCGAGCAGCCCGGCCGTCTGAGCCAGCCCCAGGACGTGCCGAAGGGTGACCAGCGGCCAGGACAGCGCATCCCACTCCCCGTCAGGGGACTGCCCGACCGCCACCTCGTCGTCGCCGTCGATCTCCCCACGCATGTAGGCCGCGAAGATGCCGCCGACCCCCAGCATCCCGAACGGCGCCAACTCAGCCGCCCGCAGCGCACCGATACTCGCCGCCCCGATCACCGCCACGCCCCGGCCCATCGCGGCCAGGATCTCTTTGTGCCGCAGCGCCGGCGCCTGGTGATACACCCCATCGAGGATCACCACCGTGTCCCCGGCACGAATGGAAGAGTCGAACAGGTCGCCGTGCTGCACCGGCGGCCACGCACGGACGTCCGGCGCGGCCAGCAGCGGCTCGGACCGAGGCAGCGTCGGCCCGACGAACACATGAATCACGAAAGCCCCCTAGGTCGCTGAAGTGAAGACGGCGCCCCTCCCCTCGGGGCCTGCACGGTCCGAGGAGAGGGGCGCCCGGTCACACGCACGCGAGGGGGGTTACTCCTCGTCCTCGACGTCGACAGCGACCACCACGTCCTCGGCGAGCGCGTCGGTCTCCTGCGGCGCCGCCGAAGTGCTGGTCTGCGGCAGAGAAGTGGAATTCATGAATTCCTCCAGTGAAACAGTGAACAGAACACGGAGAACGGTCACGCGCAGGGCTCGGCCTACCGCGCTGTCCGGCCTCCAACGACCCGCCCCAGATCCGGCACGAACACCCCGATGGGCACGGGGGCCGACCGCCTCGAGGCGGGAGTCCATTGCGGCAAGGGTTGGACGGCCGGGCGCACCGTGAGCGGCACCGGGACGGTGCACCAGGCCCGCTCAGGAGGTGATGACGCCGAGCACGATCCCGGCCAGGAGAGCGGCGAGGAGCAGACAGTAGAGGACCTGCCCCGCCGTACTGTCCGGCCTCACCGCGCGTCCTCGAGGGCCGCTGCGCCCTCCTCCGCCTCGGCGGCCCGGCGGCGCTCCTCGGCGAGCTGGACCATCGCCCACACCAGCCGTGGCTCGCACAGCTCACCAGGGGAGCCCATGGGGACCGCCCAGTACGCGCGGCCCTCCGGCTCCGTACGGTCCACCGCCGGCACGCCCAGGAAGCAGTCCCGGCCCAGGCATTCCAGACCCGGGAAGGAGCAAGGGGGGTGCCGCCACGTAGTGGATGCGGGGACGAGGGCGTAGTAGTTGTCCGAATGCCTGCTCCGGGTCACCGGGCCGCCGTCCAGCGCGTAGCGGAGGAAGGCGTTCACCTCCGCCTCGTCGGCCGTCTGCGCTGCGGCACGCACCAGCTCTCCCGGCATCCGCACGGCGGCGAAGACCCCGCCGCACGCCAGGAGTGCCGCCCCTTGCATCAGCCACTCGCGGCGGGCCACCTCCCGGTCCCGGGCAGCGGACAGAAGCCAGTGCTCAACCGCGAGCCGCCGCTCCCAGCCCGGCACCAGGGCGGCGCCCTCGACTGCGTGCTGTTCGTTCGTCGCCCCGCTCACTTCCTGGTCCCCCTGTCTCTCCGGGGTGGTTGCCGGCCGGTGAGCCGGTCATGGTGAATCGTCGGCGTGTCCACCAGATCACCAAGGTGGGGGGGTGTACCAGATGTGCTCATACCTCGCCTCAGCCGTTGGATGACGGGAGTTATGGGGGCGTTCTCGCAGGTAGACGAGAACAGCCACCGCAGCGCCGCTGTCCGGATGCATCCCGGCCGGCGCCACGCCCTCATTCCACTGAGTGCTCACTGCCTGCACATGAGCCGCTACGTATGCCACGCTGGCATACACAGGCCTATTGACACGGCGGGAGTTGAGGTGATGGGGATTCAGCCACCGGGCACGATCGGTCGGGCGATCTACGACGCCCGTACGGCACGTGGCTGGACGAGACCGCAGCTCGCACGTCTGATCAATGACGCGGCCAGCACTGCGAGCGTCACGCAGCACTACGTGTACCGGTGGGAGACAGGGCGGCGGACACCGGACGACTACCTCAGCGTCATCGCCGACGTCCTCAACTTGGACCCTGTGGCAGTTGCCCGTGTCTCCTGCACACTGCCCTTACAGCCCGAACCCGCACAGCCTTTGGAGAACGACGAGATGCTGCGCCGCTCCCTCCTGGGCGGAATCGCCGCTACGGCCGCTCATACAGCCACCAGCGGCCCCCTCCACCGCCTGACCGCCGCTCTGTCCACCAGCCCCCTCGACCGGACCGAGGTCGAACGGCTCACAGCCGCCACTGCCGCCCTCTACACCGACGAGGAAAACACACCGACCCTCGCGCTCCTGGGCCGGGTCTCCGCCCACCTCGACACCCTCACCGGCGCCATCCCCCGCGCCGGCAAGCACCGCAACGACCTGATCGTGGCGGCCGGTGAAACCGCCGCGCTCGCCGGATGGCTGGCCTGGGACATCAAACGCTTCACGGAGGCCACCGACTACTACGAGGCCGCCCGAGCCGCAGCCCGCGAGGCAGGGCACCCCCCGCTCGACTCGCTCGTGCTCACCTACGCCTCATACGGCGTGACCGACCCCAGGACCGCCGCCGACTTCCTGATCCAGGCGCAGAAGCACGTCAAGGGCCCCGGCTACGCCACCGCGTCCGCCTGGACCACAGCCCGCACGGCGGAGGAGCTGGCCACGCTCGGCGACGAGCACGGCGCGTTGCGAGCACTGGACCGGGCAGAGGCGGTCTACGACTACGCGATCCCGTCACGTGAGCAGCCGTGGGTGCGGTTCATGCGCCGGTCCCGGCTCGACTCGCTGAAGGTGTCGACGCTGACCCACTTGCGGCACCGGGAGGGCGTGCAGGCCGCAGACGACTCCCTCAGCCGTCTCGCCGTGGACGACGACTCCAAGGTGTCGATCGCGGTGCGGACGGACGCCGCCAGCGCCTACCTGAGCGCAGGCGACGTCGACCGCGGCATCGCGACGGCACGCCGGGCGCTGCGCACCATGCGCCACTACGGGTATGAGGGGATGACGATGGGCCGCGTCCGTATGGCCGCGATCGTCAACCAGCTCCCCGACACGGCAGCGGCCCGCGACCTCCGGGCCGAGGTGCAGGCCGCCCTCACCGTCTGACTGCGGCTACGCCTCCGTCGTCTCCTTCGACACCCACGCCAGATACTCCTTGCTGCCGTGCGTGATCGGAGTGGCGATGATCTCCGGAGTGTCGTACGTGTGCGCGCCCTTGATGTACGCCTCCAGCGCCTCATACCGCGCTGCCGTCGTCTTGAACAGGATCGTCCACTCCTGATCGGTCTGCACGGCGCCGTCCCACCAGTAAACGCTGGTGACAGGAGAACTGATCTGCGCGCAGGCGGCGACCCGTGCCTCTATCGCGCCGACGGCGAGCGCGCGCGCCTTGTCCTCACTGTCCGTGGTGGTGAGCACCGTCAGGTGATCGGCCATCACATTCCTCTCGGTCGGTTCCTCGCGTGGACCGTACCGAACTCCGCGCCATGAAACCGGCAGAACAGGCCACCTCTTGCACGGTTCCGAGCAACGCGCGCACTGGCTGGCCGCGTCGCTGCTCCGCTCTACCTGGCTTAACGACCCGTACCGCCCTCATCCGGGGACGATCACAGGCCGACCGGCCGTCACCTGCTCAGCGGCCCCTGCTGCGCCCGCACCGCCTCAGCGCACCAGGTGCACAGCGAGCCGGCACCGGGCCCCTCTGGCCCTCGGCACAGACCAGGGCCGAAGGGGCCAGCTCCGTCGTGGGTGACGGGCTCGCCACTGCTCCGGTACGGGACATCCTCACCGCGCTCCTGGCCAGTCCGCCCTCCGTCGCCTTAGCGACGCTCCTAGACTGGCGCGGCCTTGCTCACCCACAAAGGAACGATCATGCGTCCAGAGCGATTCCAAGCCTTCGCGATCGATGTCTTGAAGAACACCCCCGCCACCGGCAACCGCCCCCAAGGACGGCCGCGCCCCGGGCGTCCCCCTCACCCTCCCCGACGACGTCGCTGCTGCGCGACTGCGCGAGGAAGGCGGCACCAACACCGGCCGCCCTCCCCCCACCCCGACACCCGACGACACCGACACGCCCCCCACCACCCCGGCCACCCCCAGCACCGAAGGCACGCCCCCCACCGTCCCAGCCGGCCCCACCCCGACACCTCCCGGCCCGACGACATCCCCCACCCCGGCCCAGGCCGCGCCCACCCCCCCGCCTTCCCCCCACCAGCAGACCCCGCCGCCCCTCGCCAACGACCGGGTCCGCAAGGGCCTGTGCGTCGAGGTCGACCCAGTCCTGGACCTGTGCCTGCTCGGCCGCCGCTAAGACCCGCCCGGCCACTGAACCTTGCGGTGAGCCGCGGCGAGCCGACGGACGAGGCGCGGCAGCGGCCGACGCCGCCGCCCTCCGGTCATCCATCAGCTGACGGCTTTCTGAGCACACAGCACGCCCTACACCTCAGACGAGGGGTTTCCCCCTCGCCTCCTGGTGTTAGCTAGTGCGTGCTGACGGCACTGGAACGGTCTCTCAGCAACCGGGGTGCTCCCGAGGGTGGCTCCCTGGGGACCCCCCGAAAACCGCGAACGGCCCCGCTCCCCAAGCGGGGCCGTTCGCACCCTCACGGCACAGCCGGCCAAAGACAGCGCCTTCAGCGCACCGCCCGCCGGTCCCCACCACCCGACCGGGCCGGATGCAGCCCGCAGATCCGCAGCGCGTCCGCACGGGCCTTCTCGAAAGCCTCCCGTACGGCGTCGCGGTCCGGGCCCCACGCCCGCGCCTCCGTCTCCGCCGCCGGCCCGTCCCGCCACTCCGTCGCCTGGAGCGCCGGCTCATCGGTGTACAGCGGTTCCTCGAAGTCGTACACCCACGAGCCGCGCAGTTCGCCCGCGTTCGGGTCCGTGACGATCTCGGTACCGTCCACCGCGTACACCGCCGGCCCCGCCTGCCAGATAAACGCCCGCGCCGGCAATTCATGCCGGACCGCCTTGAGCCCGTTGTCGGACCCCACCCGGCCACCGGTGGACCGAATCCACCAGTCCGCGGTCGCCCTCTCCACGCGCACGACGCCGCCGCGCTCCTGCGCCCACTGCTCCGCCAGCTCCCTGGCGTGCTCGTCGTCCCAGAAGGCCAGGCGCACAGCGCCGAGGTGAGCGACGTACAGCACCCGGCCCGGCTCCCTGAGCGGCCTGCGGGCCTCGTGCTCCTCGTCGTCCGCGTCTGCGGCCTGGCCGGCCGGTTCGATACCCAAGGCGCGGTCGATCGTCTCCAGCGCCGATATACGCGCCGTCTCCAGCAAGTGCCCGTAGGTGTCGCTGGTGGTCTGGATCGACTCGTGTCCGAGCCTCCTCTGCACGTAGGTGAGGCTGTGCCCCTCCGAAATCAGGGCCGCCGCGTGGGAGTGCCGGAGATCGTGGAACGTGGGGAATTTCCACTCAGGGATCAGCCTCCTCTCTTTCGCCTCGGCGACGGCCGCCTTCCAGCGGTCGTAGAACGTCGAGTAGACGAGCCGTTGCCCATGACCGTTGTGGAAGACCAGCGCCCCCGGCGCCATGCCGGCCACGCCCAGCTCGATCAGCTCGTCCCAGAGTCCGGCGCTGATGTCGACCGTACGCCGCCCCGCCCGGCTCTTGGGCGGCCCCAGGTAAAACCCCTCGCCGCGCTTGCCACGCTTCCACGCCCGCGCAACTCGCACCTCGTGCACCCCCGGCCGCGGGTTCCGCAGGTGCCTCGGGGCAAGCGCCGTGATCTCCCCCCATCTCAACCCGGTTCCGTACGCCACCCGCACGAAGATCTGATCCTGTCTCCGTTTCAGGCACTTCACGATCCCGGCGACCTCATCCGGCTCCAGGAACTCGATGTCCTCGCCGTCGTCCTCCACGCCGTCGTCGTCGACTCGCGGCAACCTGATGCCCTTGCAGGGGTTGCGGTCCCGCAACGGCGGCTCCTCACGCGTCGCCTCCTCCAGGATCGAGGACAGCAAACCGCGCAGGTTCTTCAGCGTCTTCGGCGACATGGGCTTGCGTTTGGACCCGCGCCAAACGAGCGTCTGCGCCATCTGGTTGACCCACGTCGAGATCGTCGCCCTGCTGAAGTGCTCCGTGCTCCGGATGTCGCAGTTGCCGAACGTGGGCAGGATGTAGGTCTCCAACTCCCGCAGGCAGTCCTCCCTGTAGCGCTCGCTCACGCCTGTCCTGCGTTCGATCACCTGCCGCGCGTAGGCGGAGAAGACAAACCGGCTCGCGTCCTCGGCCGCCGGATCGATGTACCCCCGGCCCTTCACCCAGCCTTCGGGCCACTGTTGACCCGCCTCGTTGACAGCGTCGCGGAAGATCTCCGCCGCCCGCCGGCCCTCCTCGTCGCCGGCGAACCGCTCGGTCTGCCAGGGCCCGTTCCTCCGGCCGCCCAGCCGCCACCTGACCTGATACCCCGTCACCTCGCCCGCCTTGTTCCTGCGGGCCACCACACTTGCCATACCGGCACGCTAGAGGGACCGTGTTCCCACGGTGTTCCCGCAACACGAAAGCGGTACGGCGCCATTCGGCCGTCTTGCCAGGTCAGGCGCCGCATGGGTCGTAGTGCCCGGAGCCGGACTCGAACCGGCACGCCCGCGAAGGGGCAGCGAGGTTTAAGCTCGCCGTGTCTACGTTCCACCATCCGGGCAGGCCATGGGGTCCACGCTGGGGCTCCGAGCCTATCGGGATGCTTTCCCCCGGCAGAGGGCGGGTCGACTCATGTTGTCTTATTTCATTGGTAACTGATGGTGCGTCAGAACCTAGAAGCAGCCATCGGTACTCGCCAATAGCCTTGCCCATCGTGGTCGGCCACATACACGGAATGACGGAATCTCGTCGTCCAAACCGGGGCGCTCCCCCCGTTCTTGGCGCCCCCGCCCGGACGTGCGCCCCGGGGTGACCGTCATCCTCCAGTCCGGGGCGGCCGTCAACCTCCGGTATGACTCGCCCGGGCGCGGTCCGCCCCTGGTCGTCCTCCGGAACCGGAACTGCGGGTGACTCCAGCGGCCCGATCGGCCACGACGATGGTTCACATCCCCGAGAACCTCGTCGTCCCTTCAGGAGCACACCTGTGACCACTTCCTCCATCACCGGCCGTACCACCGCCGTGGCCGCGTGCGCCAGGGATCTGTCGAAGATCTACGGACAGGGCGAGACCCGGGTGGTCGCCCTCGACCGGGTCTCGGTCGACTTCCGGAAGGCCGAGTTCACGGCGATCATGGGGCCGTCCGGTTCCGGCAAGTCCACGCTGATGCACTGTGTGGCGGGCCTGGACACCTTCTCCTCCGGCTCGGTGCGCATCGGTGACACCGAGCTCGGCTCGCTGAAGGACAAGCAGCTCACCAGGTTGCGCCGGGACAAGATCGGCTTCATCTTCCAGGCGTTCAACCTGCTGCCGACGCTCACGGCCCTGGAGAACATCACCCTCCCGATGGACATCGCCGGCCGCAAGCCGGACCAG
This sequence comes from Streptomyces thermoalcalitolerans, assembly GCF_039525155.1. Taxonomy (NCBI): domain Bacteria; kingdom Bacillati; phylum Actinomycetota; class Actinomycetes; order Kitasatosporales; family Streptomycetaceae; genus Streptomyces; species Streptomyces thermoalcalitolerans. Next base: position 103,537 of record NZ_BAAAHG010000007.1, read on the forward strand.
GAGTGGCTGAGGTCCGTGATCGACATGGTGGGGCTCGCCGGCCGGCTGAACCACCGGCCCTCCCAGCTCTCCGGCGGTCAGCAGCAGCGCGTCGCCGTCGCCCGCGCCCTGGCCTCCCGGCCGGAGATCATCTTCGGTGACGAGCCCACCGGAAACCTCGACTCGCGCGCCGGCGCCGAGGTGCTCGGCTTCCTGCGCAACTCCGTGCGCGACCTCGGCCAGACCGTGGTGATGGTGACCCACGACCCGGTGGCGGCGTCGTACGCGGACCGTGTCGTCTTCCTCGCGGACGGCCGGATCGTGGACGAGGTGTACGCCCCCACGGCGGACGCCGTCCTCGACCGGATGCGGCGCCTTCCCGGAGGGAGTTCCCGGCCCCTCGCGTCCGACGGCACCGGCCGCGCCGGCTGATCCCCCCCACCTTCGTACCCGCACCTCTGGACTGAGACAGAACCATGTTCCGCACCGCCTTGCGCAACGTCCTCGCGCACAAGGCCCGGCTTCTGATGACCGTGCTCGCCGTGATGCTCGGCGTCGCCTTCGTGTCCGGGACCCTCGTCTTCACCGACAGCCTCTCGCAGGCGTACCAGAACGGCTCCGCCAAGGGCTACCGCCATGTCGACGTGGCCGTACGGCCCGTGTACCAGGAGAGCGAGGGCGACCGGCTCGGCAAGGAGACCGAACTGACCCGGACCCTGCTGGACGACAGCGCCCGCGTACCGGGAGCCGCCTCCGCCATCGGCGTCGTCCAGGGCTTCACCGCGATCGCCGACAAGAACGGCAAGCTGATCAGCGAGAACTTCCCGTCCCGGGGCGGCAACTACTGGGGAAGCAAGGACCCCCGGTACCCGCTGAAGTCCGGCACCGCCCCCCGGGGCGAGGACCAGGTTCTCATCGACTCCGAGACCGCCCGCCGCGCCGGCTACAAGGTCGGCGACACCATCCGCATCTCCGTCGACGGCCCCGTCCTCACCCCCACCGTCACCGGCATCTTCACCACCGACGACGGTCATGTCGCCGCCGGCGGCAGCCTCGCCCTGTTCGACACGGCGACCGCGCAGAAGCTGTTCGGCAAGCCGGGCACGTACGACGAGATCGCCGTGAAGGCGAAGGCCGGCGTCAGCCAGGCGGAGCTGAAGGCGCAGCTGGACCGGGCGCTGCCCCGCGACCGGGTCGAGACGGTCACCGGCAAGCGGCTGGCCGACCAGGAGGCACGGGCGATCGAGAACTCGATGAGCGGCATGAAGCAGGGTCTGCTGATCTTCGCCGGGATCTCGCTGTTCGTCGGCACGTTCATCATCGCCAACACCTTCACCATGCTGGTCGCCCAGCGCACCAGGGAACTGGCGCTGCTGCGCGCCGTCGGCGCCTCCCGCCGGCAGGTCACCCGGTCCGTGCTGATCGAGGCGTTCGTGGTGGGCGCGGTGGCCGCCGTGACCGGTCTGATCGCCGGTATCGGTATCGGCGAGGCGCTGAAGTCCCTGGTGAAGGCGCTGGGTGCCGTCATCCCGGAGGGGCCGGTGGTCATCGCCCCCGGCACCGTCCTCAGTGCCCTGGCGGTCGGTGTCCTGGTGACCATGCTGGCCGCATGGCTGCCCGGCCGGCGGGCTGCCAAGATCCCGCCGGTGGCGGCGATGAGCAGCGTGCACGCGAAGGCCACCACCAAGTCGCTGGTGCTGCGCAACACCATCGGCGCCCTGTTCTCGGCGGCCGGTGCCACCGCGGTCCTGGCGGCCAGGACGATGGACATGAACACCGCCCAGATCGTCATGGGATGCGGCGCCGTGCTCCTCATCACCGGTGTGTTCGTCCTGACGCCGCTGCTGTCCCGCCCGCTGATCGCCGCCGCGGCCCCGGCCCTGCGCGCCTTCGGGGTCGCCGGCAAGCTGGCCCGGCAGAACGCGGTGCGCAACCCGCGCCGTACGGCGGCCACCGCGGCCGCGTTGATGATCGGCCTGACCCTGATCACCGGTATGACGGTGCTGGCGCTCAGCCTGCAGCGCGGGATCGACAAGATGGCCTCGGCCGCGCTCCGCGCCGACTACGTGGTGGCCATGGCGAACGGCAACTTCCTCTCCCCTCAGGTCGAGAAGAAGCTGCGCGCCGTCGAGGACGTCACCGCCACCAGCCCGATGCGCAACTCGCCCTCCCTCATCGAGGGCGAGACCGAGTACCTGACCGGCGTCGACGGCTCCGTCTTCGGCAAGCTGACGGACCTGAAGGTCAAGGACGGCTCCTTCACGATCGGCGGCACCCAGGTCATCGTCGACGAGACGACCGCCAAGGAGCACGGGTGGAAGGCCGGTTCGCGCTTCACCGTCGCCTATGAGGACGGCAGGAAGCAGAAGCTGACGGTCGCCGGGCTCTACGAGAGCAACGAGATGATCCGCGGGATCATGCTGGACAACGCCACCCTCTCCCCGCACCAGTCCGACCCCACCGACATGCTGATCCTGGTCAAGACCGCCGACGGCCCGTCCGACGCGGCCAAGGACAGGCTGGTCAAGGCCCTCGGCTCCAACCCGGGCATCAAGATCCAGGACAAGCAGGCCCTCTCCCAGGAGATCGGCCAGATGTTCTCCCTGATGCTGAACATGCTCTACGGCCTGCTCGCCATGGCGGTGATCGTGGCGGTCCTCGGGGTCATCAACACCCTGGCGATGTCGGTCTTCGAGCGTGCCCAGGAGATCGGAATGCTCCGTGCGATCGGTCTGGACCGCGGGGGCGTCAAGCGGATGGTCCGTCTGGAGTCCCTGGTGATCTCCCTGTTCGGCGGGGTCCTCGGCGTCGGGCTCGGTGTGTTCTTCGGCTGGGCCGCCGGAGAGCTGCTCGCCGCCAAGCTCGAGACGTACGAATTGATCCTGCCCTGGGGGAGGCTGGCCGTCTTCCTGCTGCTGGCGGCGGCGGTCGGTGTGCTGGCCGCCCTGTGGCCGGCCCGGCGCGCGGCCCGGATGAACATGCTCCAAGCGATCAAGGCGGAGTGATCACGGCGGGAGCAGCCGCACCCGCACGACGAAGGGCCCCGTTCCACGTGAAACGGGGCCCTTCACCCATGTGCCCGCCCAACCGGCCCGCGCCGAGCAGTCCGTGCCCGGCCGCCCGTGCCGAGCGGTCCGCGCCGAATGGGTCTACGCGCCCCATGTACGGGCCCGCAGCGGCATCCCCGAGTCGCCGGACTCGGGGGTCTTCACCGCCAGCACCTGGTTGACACCGATGCGATTGCGCTCGAAGGCGATGGCCGAGGCCGCCATGTACAGCTTCCAGACACGGGCACGGCCGGGGCCGGCGAGCTGTACCGCGCGGTCCCAGTGCGCCTCCAGATTGGCGACCCAGCGGCGCAGGGTGAGCGCGTAGTGCTCGCGGAGCGACTCCAGGTCGCGCACCTCGAACCCGGCGCGTTCCAGCTGGGTGACGGTGGTGCCGACGGGAGCGAGTTCGCCGTCGGGGAAGACGTAGGCGTCGATGAACTCGTCCACCCGGTACGCCGACTCGTCGCGCTGCGGACGGCGGCCGATCTGGTGGTTGAGGAGCCGCCCGCCGGGCCTGAGCAGGGAGTGCAGGACCCGCGCGTACTCCAGGTAGGGGGCGGCGCCGACGTGTTCGGCCATGCCGATGGAGGAGATGGCGTCGTACGGCCCGTCGTCCACGTCCCGGTAGTCCTGGACCCGGATCTCCACCCGGTCGGTGAGCCCTTCGTCGGCGACGCGCTTACGGGCGTACCCGGCCTGTTCCCGGGACAGGGTGACGCCGACGACGCTCACGCCGTGCTCACGGGCCGCGTGGAGGGCCAGGGAGCCCCAGCCGCAGCCGACGTCGAGAAGGCGCCGGCCGGGTTTCAGGTCCAGCTTGCGGCAGACGAGTTCGAGCTTGTCGTGCTGGGCCTGCTCGAGGGTGGCGCCGGGTGCGGAGGACGGCCAGTAGGCGCAGGAGTACACCATGGACGGGCCGAGGACGAGTTCGTAGAAGTCGTTGCCGACGTCGTAGTGGTGGCTGATGGCGCGTCTGTCGCTGCGCCTGGTGTGCACGGGGCCGCGGCGCCGGCGGACCTCCTCGCGGGGCGGGGCGGGCGGCAGCGGGAGCCCGGCCAGCCTCACCAGTTCGCGCACGGCGGCCCGTGCCTCCGGGTCGCGCAGCGTCCGGGTGAGCCCGGGGGCGTCCTCCCCGCGCTCCCAGATGAGGCCGGCGAGCAGGTCGAGAGCGGTGAAGAGGTCCCCCTCGACCGTCAGGTCCCCGGCCACCCAGGCGCGGGCCAGGCCCAGTTCACCGGGTTTGAACAGCAGCCGTCGCAGGGCGCGGCGGTTGCGTACGACGAGCACCGGTGCTCCGGGCGGCCCGGCCTCCGAACCGTCCCAGGCGCGGACGCGCACCGGGAGGGGAGCCCCCGCCAGCTGTTCGAGAGATCTCGTGAGCCGCGACGCGGCGTCGGGCATGGTGAACACCTCCGTGACGACGAACGCCGGATGTCACCCACCACGTAAACACCGGGACACCCCCGGCGCAGCCCCCGCAACGGAGTCACGCGGGGGCAAACACCCCGAAGGGCCCTCCGCACCACGGACGGCGGAGGGCCCTTCGGCCGGTTCGGTGACCGCTGGAGGTCAGGACGCCTTGGCCTTTTCCCCGACCTTCTCCTCGGCCTTCTTCCCGGCCGCCGCAGCGGCGACCGGAGCCGGCTTGGCGACCTCGTAGAACCCCTCGCGCGGGTTCTCCATCGCACCGAGGGAGACCACCTCGCGCTTGAGGAACATGGCGAGGGTCCAGTCGGCGAAGACGCGGATCTTGCGGTTCCAGGTCGGCATGGCCATGCCGTGGTAGATGCGGTGCATGTACCAGGCGAGGCGGCCCTTGAGCCGGATCTTCGCCTTGCCCACGACGATCATCGCCACGCCCTTGTGGAGGCCGAGGCCCGCGACCGCGCCCTTGTTGGCGTGCTTGTAGGGCTTCTGCGGGAAGCCGCGCATACCGGCGATCACGTTGTCGCCGAGGACCTTGGCCTGGCGCAGCGCGTGCTGGGCGTTCGGCGGGCACCAGGCGTTCTCGTTGCCCGCCTCGCGGCCGACGAGGTCGGGCACCTGGGCGTTGTCGCCGGCGGCCCAGATGTAGTCGGTGCCGGTGACCTGGAGGGTCGGCTGGGTGTCGATGTGGCCGCGCGGACCGAGCGGCAGGCCGAAGTCGGCCAGCGCCGGGTTCGGCTTGACGCCGGCGGTCCAGACGATCGTGTTGGAGTCGACCTCGAGGCCGTTCTTGAGCACCACGTGGCCGTCGACGCAGGACTCCATGGAGGTGGAGAGGTAGACCTCCACGCCGCGGCTCTCCAGGTGCTCCTTGCCGTACTGGCCGAGCTTCGGGCCGACCTCGGGGAGGATCCTGTCGGCGGCGTCGACGAGGATGAAGCGCATGTCCTCGCGGGACACGTTCCGGTAGTACTTGGCCGCGTCCCGGGCCATGTCCTCGACCTCGGCGATGGTCTCGGCTCCGGCGAAGCCACCACCGATGAAGACGAAGGTGAGCGCCTTGCGGCGGACCTCCTCGTCCTGAGTGGAGTCGGCCTTGTCGAGCTGCTCGAGGACGTGGTTGCGCAGGCCGATGGCCTCCTCGATGCTCTTCATGCCGATGCCCTGCTCGGCGAGACCGGGGATCGGGAAGGTGCGGGAGACCGCGCCCATCGCGATGACCAGGTAGTCGAAGGGCAGTTCGTAGGAGTCGCCGACCAGCGGGGCGACCGTGGCGACCTTGCGGTCCTGGTCGATGGCGGTGACCCGGCCGGTGAGGACCTCCGCCTTGGGCAGCACACGCCGCAGCGGGACGACGACGTGACGGGGGGAGATGTTGCCGGCGGCGGCTTCGGGCAGGAAGGGCTGATAGGTCATGTACGACCGGGGGTCGACGACCGTGACGGTCGCCTCGCCGTAGCGCATCTTCTTCAGGATGCGCCGAGCCGCGTACAGGCCTACGTACCCACCGCCCACGATGAGGATCCTGGGACGCTCCGTGGTGCTCATGGCATCGAGTATCCCCCTACCCCAGGTGGGGGCCTCGTGCGCCCCTTCACAAGCTTGGGCAGGGCCCGAGTTATAATGCGCGCCCCGTTTTGCGCAGGATCCGCCGCCGGACGGCGGTCACCGTCCGGTTCGGACCGTTGTCAAGGCCGCGTGAGCTGCTCCTCTGTCCGGACCGAAGGTCCTAAGGGAAAGGGCCGAAGGCCCCTTGCACATCTTCTGCCGGCACCCTCTCGAGCGCCGTTTTCCTCCTGCCGGGCCTCCTTGCGGGCCCGCGGAGGCGCTTTTGCCCGCGAACCGGACCGACTCCCTTGTGAATAACTTCACGAAGTTTTTCGGAGGGGCACGCCGAGGGGTGCGCGGGGAGCCGCGCCGAGGGGCGCCACAAAGACCCCCCGGACACCGCTCTCCACGGTATCCGACCTGCTCACACAGATACTACCGACCAGTAGCCAACGTGCCCGCGCCGATGGTCACGCGACGCCGCCGGCACACGCGAACGCGGTCCCTGAATCCGGGCTGCGTGCACACATGGGCGCGTACGCTGACCGCGTGGCTGAGCACACCGTGACCGTACGGGAGGCCCGCGCGCACCTCGCGGACCACATCAACCGGGCCGAGGAAGGCGTTCCGACCGTCATCACGCGCAACGGCATCCCGGTGGCGGCCGTGGTCCCGATCTCGGACTTCGAGGCACTGGAGGAAGCGGCCGACGTGCTGTTGGCGCGGGAAGCGGAGGCGGTGCTGACCGAGGGCGGCCCCACCGTCACGATGGCGGAGCTGCTGGCGGACCTGTTCACCGAGCAGGACGGCGTGACGGTGTGACGCACGCCTTCCGCCTCACCGGGCGGCGCAGCGGCACCGCCCGGTGGTATCCCTCAGCGTGCCTCGGCGGCGCAGCTGTGAGCTATCCCGTCGAGGATGTCGTGCTCGCTGACGACGACCTCCCGCGCACCGATGCGCTCCATGATCGCCAACAGGACCAGGGAGCCCGCGCCGATGACGTCGACACGGCCCGGGTGCAGGGACGGGATGGCCGCGCGCTCGGCGTGCGTGGAGCGGAGCAGCTCTCCTGTGATCTGGCGGACGCGGTCGAGGGAGACACGGGAGTGGTGGATGGCCGCCGAGTCGTACGCGGGCAGGTTCTGGGCGATCGCCGACACCGTCGTCACCGAGCCGGCCAGGCCCACCAGCGTGCGCGCCTCGCGCAGCGGGACCGTCTCCTCGGCCTGGTCGAGCGCGGCCTCGATGTCGGCCCGCATGGCGGCGATCTGCTCCTCGGCGGGCGGGTCGGCGACCATGCCGTCCCGTACCAGGTGGCGCTCGGTCATCCGGACGCAGCCCACGTCCACCGAGCGGGCCGCGCGCACATGGTCGTCGCCCACGACGAACTCCGTCGAGCCACCGCCGATGTCCACCACCAGAAAGGGCCGGGCGAGATCCGTGCGCCTCGCCAGCTCCTTGGTGGCGCCCGTGAAGGAGAACTCCGCCTCCTGGTCGCCGGAGATCACCTCCGGCTCGACACCGAGGAGGTCCATCACCCCGTCGATGAACTCCTGACGGTTCTCGGCGTCCCGCGAGGCGGAGGTGGCCACGAAACGCAGCCGCTCGGCGCCGTGCTCCTTGATGATCCCGGCGTACTCGCGGCAGGCCGCGAAGGTCCGCTCGAGCGCCTCGGGAGCGAGCCGGCCGGTGCGGTCCACGCCCTGGCCGAGCCGCACGATGGTCATCCGGCGGTCCAGGTCGACGAGTTCGCCGGTGTCCGGGTTCACGTCCGCGACGAGCAGCCGGATGGAATTCGTACCGCAGTCGATGGCGGCGACCCGCGTCACTGCCCGTTCTCCTTCTGTTCCTCGCGGTCCTCGGCCTCAGCGCGCTCCGCGTGCTCTGCGCGCTCCATGGGTTCTGCGTGCTCTGCGGGTTCTTCGCGTTTCTCGGGCACCGTCACGCACGGGCCCTTGCGCCACCACTCGGGCAGCATCGCGAGGGCCTCGTCGCCGAGCGGGTTCACCCCGGGGCCGGCGGCCAGCGCGTGGGCGACCAGGACGTGCAGGCACTTGACCCGGTCCGGCATACCGCCCGCGCTCGGAAAGCCGGTCAGCTCCTCGATCTCGTCCCGGCGCCGGATGTAGTCCTCGTGCGCCGCCCGGTACGCCGCCGCCAGCTCGGGGTCGGTGGCCAGCCGCGCGGTCATCTCCTTCATCACCCCGCCGGCCTCGAGCGTGCCGATGGCCGAGGCGGCGCGCGGGCACGTCAGGTAGTACAGCGTCGGGAAGGGCGTGCCGTCGGGCAGCCGCGGGGCCGTCTCCACGACGTCCGGCTGCCCGCAGGGGCAGCGGTGCGCGATCGCGCGCAGTCCGCGCGGCGGCCGCCCGAGCTGCCGCGTGCAGGCCTCTACGTCCGCCTCGGTGGGTTCGGTGCGCGGGGTGGGCGGCGGTGGGGTGTGCATGCCTTGTCTACGTCTCTCTGTGGGTTCACTGGCCGGAGGCGTCGGACTTGTCGACGCCGTCCCAGACATGGGCGTACCAGGGGCGGCGGGCCGTGCTCCGCTCGGGGCGGGACTGCCTGGCCCGGCTCGGGTCGGTCACGACATAGCCGATCTCCCCGGGCCTGACATAGTGCAGCCGCTTGCGGATCTGCTGCTCGGCGTAGGCGTCGTCCTGCCAGCGTGCCTTGAGGTCGCGCAGTTCCTCCACCCGCTGCTGGGCCTGCCGCTTCTGCCGCTCGAGCTCAGCGATGTCGGCGCGCTGGGAGAGGTACTGCCGCATCGGGTACGCCAGGGCGACCACCAGCGAGCACACCACCAGCGCGAGCAGCGCCGCACGGCCGGTGAGCCGGGAGCGGCGGGCCTGGCGCCGGGTCTGTGAACGGTAGACGCGGGCCGCGGTCTGCTCGCCGAGCAGTCTGAGCCTGGTCGCGGTGGAGAACCGGTCCCGGTCCTTGACGGCCATCGTCCCCGCCTCCCGTTCATGCTCCTTGATGCCGCCCACATGTGCGTACGTCCCCGCACACGGTACGGGACCGGGTACGGGGACGTACGGACGACTGGCTCACGACTGGCTCAGACCGTGCCCTGGTGCGGCCCGGTCCCTGCTGGGCCCGTCAGTTCGAGGGGCGGAAGCGGGGGAACGCGCTGCGGCCCGCGTACACCGCCGCGTCGTCCAGGATCTCCTCGATGCGCAGCAGCTGGTTGTACTTGGCCACGCGCTCGGAGCGGGCCGGGGCACCGGTCTTGATCTGGCCGCAGTTGGTGGCGACGGCCAGGTCGGCGATGGTGACGTCCTCGGTCTCGCCGGAGCGGTGGGACATCATGCACTTGTAGCCGTTGCGCTGGGCCAGCTCGACGGCGTCCAGGGTCTCGGTCAGCGAGCCGATCTGGTTGACCTTGACCAGCAGGGCGTTGGCGGCGCCCTCCTCGATGCCGCGGGCCAGACGCTCGGGGTTGGTGACGAACAGGTCGTCGCCGACGAGCTGGACCTTGTCGCCGAGCTTGGCGGTGATGGTCTTCCAGCCCTCCCAGTCGTCCTCGAACAGCGGGTCCTCGATGGAGACCAGCGGGTAGGCGGCGACCAGCTCCTCGTAGTAGGAGATCATGTCGGCCACCGAGCGCTCCTTGCCCTCGAAGACGTAGGAGCCGTCCTTGTGGAACTCGGAGGCGGCGACGTCGAGGGCGAGGGCGATCTGCTCACCGGGGGTGTAGCCGGCCTCCTTGATCGCCTCGAGGATGAGGTCGAGGGCCTCGCGGTTGGAGCCGAGGTTCGGGGCGAAGCCGCCCTCGTCGCCGAGGCCGGTGGACAGGCCCTTGCTCTTCAGGACCTTCTTCAGGGTGTGGTAGACCTCGGCGCCCCAGCGCAGGGCCTCGGAGAAGGACTCCGCGCCGATCGGGGCGATCATGAACTCCTGGATGTCCACGTTGGAGTCGGCGTGCGAGCCGCCGTTCAGGATGTTCATCATCGGCACCGGCAGCAGGTGCGCGTTGGGGCCGCCCAGGTAGCGGAAGAGCGGCAGGTCGGACGCCTCGGCGGCGGCGTGCGCGACGGCAAGGGAGACTCCGAGGATGGCGTTGGCGCCCAGCGAGCCCTTGTTGTCGGTGGCGTCCAGGTCGAACATGGCCTGGTCGATCAGGCGCTGCTCGGTGGCGTCGTAGCCGACGAGCTCCGGGCCGATCTGCTCGATCACGGCGAGAACGGCCTTCTCGACACCCTTGCCCTGGTAGCGGTTGGGGTCGCCGTCGCGCAGCTCGATGGCCTCGAAGGCGCCGGTGGAGGCGCCGGACGGAACGGCGGCACGACCCGTGCTGCCGTCGTCGAGGCCGACCTCGACCTCGACCGTGGGGTTGCCTCGGGAGTCCAGGATTTCCCGGGCTACGACGACGTCGATGGACGGCACGAGCATCTCCTTCGTGGATATGACGCTTGAAGTGCGGGGCGTGTGGGTCTTTGCGCCTAGAGCCTATCCGTCCGGGGCCGCCGACCGGCCGACCGACCGTCCCTTGGACAGGCGGGGGCAGGCTGACGGTACCCTTTGTTTCCCTTCGGAACAAACAGGGGGACACACAGGGGGACGGAAACGAGCCCCGCCCCGGTGTGCACGGGGGACGACGCTCACCGGGGCGGGAGTCCGCGGGGACGGGGCCGGTCACCTCAGGTGCGGGCCGGTCACCTCAGGTGCAGCAGCTGGCCCGGGTAGATGAGGTCGGGGTCGTCGATGATGTCCTTGTTCAGCTCGAACAGCTTCGGCCAGCCGCCCCTGACGCCGTACCGCTCGGCGATGGCGCTGAGGGTGTCGCCGGGGACCACCTCGTACTCGCCGTCGCCCTTCTCGACCTTCTTGCCGGCCGGGGCGGTGACGGCCTTCTTCCGCGGGGCCTGCTTGTGAGGAGCCTGCTTGTGAGGAGCCTGCTTGTGCGGGGCCGGACGCGCCGCCGAGCGGTCGGCCCGCTGCTCGGCCGAGCGCTTGGTGGTGCCGCTCTTCGCGGAGCCGCCGGAGCCGCTGCCCTGGGAGCCGGCACCGGAAGAGGCGCCGCCGTTGTAGGGGGTGCGGGAGAGCACCTTGCCGCAGACCGGCCAGGCGCCCTTGCCCTGGACCGCGAGGACCTTCTCGGCGACGGCCATCTGCTGCTCCTTGGTGGCCAGGTCGGCGCGCGGGGCGTAGGCGGTGCCGCCGAACGCGGCCCAGGTGGAGGCGGCGAACTGCAGGCCGCCGTAGTAGCCGTTGCCGGTGTTGATGGACCAGTTGCCGCCGGACTCGCACCGGGCGACCGCCTCCCACTCGGAGGCGGTGGCGGCGGAGGCGTTGCCGGAGGCCAGCAGCGGCGCGGCGACGGCGGCGCCGGTGACGCCGGCGAGCCTGACGGCACGGGTGGGCCTGGACGGGCGACGGTGTCTGCCCTTGCCGGAGAACAGCATGACGGGATCCCCTCACCGACGCCTGCGAGGTGAGCTGTCGGGTTCGGGCCGGTTGGGTTGCCCGGCCGTGCTTCCCGCACAAGGCACGGCTTGCGCAGGGCACGGCTTCACCCCAAGCCGCTCCGTCAACAGTCCGCAGCGGCACTTACCTTGGGTCCCCCGCTCCTGCCCGCGGCGCTTGACGCGACGACCGTTCCCGGGCTGCCGGCGGCAGGATTCGGCGTTCGCGGCAGCCGGGGCTCGCGGTGGCGAGCGGTCATGACCGTAGACACGCGTTCTGCCGAATTCAAAGACGATCGGGGCTTGTGAGACTCATCCCACACTTTCACCGAAAAAGACATTCGACGAAAGTGCGGGCATGAACTCCTGCCCCTTTCAGGAGGTTTCGACAGGGATGTCCGGGATCTGACCGACGGTGAGGCCGGGCAGGCCGGCGCCGGCCGTCTACCGGCTCGCGCCGTACGGCACGCCCCAGCCGCCCTGGAGGCCGTAGTAGTCGGCGTTGGACTCGGGGGAGGAGCCGTAGTGGCCGGCAGTGGAGGGGGCGGCCGAGTTGGTGCGCACATCGTTGCCGCCGCCCGAGGCGGAGCCGCCGGCGTCGAGCGTGCCGGTGTCGACCAGTGCCGAATCGCCCTCGACGTACACGGGGCCGCCCGCGTAGCCCAATTCGGGAGCAATGGGAGGAAGGAAGCTGGGAAGTGCGGGAATGACCACCTTCTCCTCGGGCGAGGCCTCGGGCCCGGCCGGCTCCTTCTCCGTGCCGGACGGGGAGGCCGAGGAGGACGGCTGTGCCGGAGTCGCGCTCGGCGAGTTCGCCGGCTCGGGCGTAGTGGAGGGCGAAGCAGACGGAGTGGACGAATCAGGCGAGCTGGACGACTCGGGCGAATCACTCGCCCCCTGCGCGGGGTTGGACAGGCCGAGACCGCCCGACAGGGCGGGGGCGGGCGTTTCGGGCGAGGCGGAGGATCCGGACGTACCGTTCCCCACACCGGTGTCGACGTTCGCCGCGGCGGACTCCTTGACGAGCCCGGAGGCCGGCCCGCAGTTCGGCCAGGCCTCGGGGCCCCGGTCGGCGAGTATCTTCTCGGCCACGGCTATCTGCTGGGACCGGCTGGCCTGGTCGGCGCTCGGGGCGTAGTCGAGGCCGCCGTACTTCTCCCAGTCCTCCTGCGTGAACTGCAGCCCGCCGTAGTAGCCGTTGCCGCTGTTGGCGCTCCAGGAGCCGCCGCTCTCGCACTCCGCCACCTTGTCCCACGTGGTACCGTCCGCCGCGCTGGCGCCGGAGGCACCCATCAGCGGGATGGCGATGGCGGACCCGGTCACTCCGGCGGCGACGAGAAAAGCCGGAGCCTGACGGGGGCGACGATGACGACCATTCCCGGAGAGCATACGGAGCCCTTTCAACCGACAGCAGCGATCCCGAGGCGGCTCACCCGGCCGAGTGACCGCGACGTTGATGGGTGAAGGTAGCGGGTGTCGATCACTTGTCACAAGTCAATGCCGCGCAGATCACATGCAGATCACATAGTTGAGCACACGTCATCTTTGCGTGCGCCATGAGCGCGGTCACGCGGCCGGGGAGACCGTGATCACGGCCTCTTGTCCGCCTCTGTCCGGACGTGGGGGCGCGGAGTGAACCGCACGGGCAAGGTCCGCAGCCCTCGCATGATGAGCCCGCCGCGCCAGCGCACATCGCTTGGTTCCGCGTCGAGTTGAAGATCCGGGAGGCGGTTGAACAGGGTGGCGAGGGCGGTCCGGCCCTCCAGGCGGGCGAGCGGGGCGCCGAGGCAGTAGTGGATGCCGTGCCCGTACCCGAGGTGTTGATTGTCACGTCGGCCGAGGTCGAGGACATCGGGGTCGGTGAAGCGCTCCGGGTCCCGGTCGGCGGCGGCGAGGACGACGAGGACCGGGTCGCCGGGGGCGATCTCCTGCCCGCCGATGGTGAGCGGCCGGGTGGCGAAGCGCCAGGTGGCCATCTCCACGGGGCCGTCGTAACGCAGGAGTTCCTCCACCGCCGTCTCCAGCAGGTCCGTCTCCTGCCGGGCGAGGGAGGCCTGCAGCCGGTCGCGCTGCTCGGGGTGGGTGAGCAGGGCGTAGGTGCCGTTGCCGATGAGGTTGACGGTGGTCTCGAAGCCGGCGAAGAGAAGGATGAAGGCCATGGCGGCGGCCTCCTTCTCGGTGAGGTGCTCCCCGTGGTCGGAGGCGCGGATGAGACCGGAGATGAGGTCCTCGCCGGGGGCGGGTTCGGGAGGCAGCGCCTGGCGCTTGCGGTGGATGAGGTCGGCGAGATAGCCGCGCATCATCTGCACCGAGCGGGCCACTCCCCCGCGGGGCCCCTTTCCGTGCCGGATCATCATGCCCGCCCAGTCACGGAAGTCGTCCTGGTCCTCGCGCGGGACGCCGAGCATGTCGCAGATGGCGTAGATGGGCAGCGGGAAGGCGAACTCGTGGATGAGGTCGGCGGTGCCGCGCCCGGCGAAGGCGTCGATGAGGCCGTCGGCCAGCTCCTGCACCCGGGGGGCGAACTCGGCGACGCGGCGGGGGGTGAACGCCTTGCTCACCAGCCGGCGCAGACGGGTGTGGTCCGGCGGGTCGATGTTGAGCAGATGCGTCATCAGCTCGGCCTTGCGCTCGCCGGGGATGCCGGTCTTGCCCCGGGCGTGGGCGGGCTCGTCGTGGTGCGCCGGATTCTTGGAGAGACGGTTGTCGGCGAGGGCCTGCCGGGCGTCGGCGTACCGTGTGACCAGCCAGGCCTCGACCCCGCTGGGCAGTCGCGTCCAGTGCACGGGCGCGTGCTCGCGCAGCCAGGCGTAGGCGGGGTAGGGGTTGCCGGCGAACTCCCAGGTGAACAGCTCGGGGGCTTCGGGGACGGTGCTGGAGGGGTGAGGCTGGTCGGTCACCCTTCGACGGTATCCGGCAGCCGCGGGCACGTGCCTTCGCGGGGGCCGGACCGAGAGCGCCGCAGGTCGCAGGCCCCCTCACGCCGAACCTGTCACCTCTGCTCCCTCACCCGACCGCGCCGCGCGCCCGCGCCGGCCGGCCGTCACAGTCCTCAGCGCGGTTCTCGGGCCTGGTGCCAGCGCTGGATGATCCGGTCGGCCTGTTCGGAGAAGCGGGCGTACTGCTGCTCGCTGCACCTGATCTCGACATAGGGGGCAGCCAGCCACACGGTACGGCCGCGGCCGGTACGGAGGCGGACCCGGTGGGCGCCGTAGCCGCGGCCGGCCTTCTCCTCCACCGCGACGGACTCGATGTCCGGCCACGGTACGAAGCACCTCCTCAGCGGGCGGCCCGTGCGGATGCCTTCCTGATCCACGACGGTCTTCCCGAAGGCCACGTTGAGAAGGAAAGGCGCCAGAGCGAGCAGGGCGATGCCCAGCGTCTCGACGAACGTCATGTGCCCCAGCGCGACCCGGGCCAGACCGAACGCACCCAGCACCACGCAGACGACGACGAACACCAGCGTGCGCGTCCGGTCCGGCGTCAGGAACTCCAGCCGTTCCTCGGACGGGGCGTTCAATGCTCCGGGACGGTGGGCCACTGTTTCCCTCTCTTCTGGACCTTCTGAAGTTTTCCGGGGTTGTCCCCAGGTTCTTTCAGGCTTCTCCGGGACGGAGGGCAGTAAGAAAGCGAACTCGTGGACGAAGTGTTCGAGGCGGTGCCGGAAAGCCGGGCCGCTCGGCTACTCCTCGACGGTATCCGGCAGTCCCGGGCACATCCCTTCCGCACGGGCACGACGCCGCTTCCGCAGCGTCCGCATCCCCTGCACCATGAGAACGACGAACACCGATCCCGTGATCCCCAGCACCGCCGTGGGAAGGAAGACCGCCCAATCGCGCCGCAGCACGGCGAGCACGGCCACGACGAGCACAACGGGCGTCACGCCGACGATCGCGCCGGCCAGGCGATGCTCCATGTAGCTGACCGGTACCCGGTCCCGTTCGGCCGGAAGGGCAACAGGCTGCACGTGACGCGCACGGCGAGGCTTTCCCCGCTCCTGCTCGGCCTCTCTTCGGAAACCCCGGACACCTCTGCTCCCCCGGACGAACGCCGCTCCATCAAAAGCTACCCCGCACGCCTGCGCCGTCCGCGCAGCTCCAGAAGTCCTTTGCCCATGAGCACACTGAGCACCGAGGCCACGCCCCCCCACCACGCCGGCCGGAACGGCGAACAGCCACCAGCGGTCCAGCGCCCCCACAATCCCGAGAGCCGGCCCACCCAGCCCATATATGGGCATGCACATACCCAGCCGGTGCTCGAGGTAGCTCACGGGAACTCTCTCCCCGTTCGGCCGGTACGGCAGCAAGGCGCAGGCGAGGCGCACGGACAGGCTCTCCTCCGGTCCGTCTGTCCGGCTCTTCCCGGGAGGCCCGGTCATGCTCACCCGCCGAACAGGGCGAAGGACAGGCCGGTCCAGGCCAGGATGCCGACCAGCAGGGTCCCCACGACCCAGGACGGGGGCTCGTACTCCTTGGAGTCGATCTTCTCCCCGGCCGCCTTCCTCCGGTTGAGCTCCTTGCGCCGCCCCCACGGGAAGAGAAGCATCAGGCTGAGCAGGGCCATGGCTCCGCCGAGGCTGAACAGGATCATGTCGAGCGACTCGCCCTTGAACAGCCCGATGCCGATGCCGCCGGCGAGCGGGAGGAGTATCCACACCAAGGGTGCCCGCTGCCGCCAGTTGACGGTGACCGCGCAGTAGACGAGCGCGAAGACGGCCATGCCGACGACGAAGGCCACGAGGGCGACCTCGCTGGACGCGTGAGACATCGTGTGAGTCCTCGACTGTGTGATGCGATGGGTGAATCAGATGCAGAAGGGGGCCGCGGCCCCTCCCAGGATGCGGGGGCGGGGTGCCCGGAGATCTCCGGGCACCCCGCTTCGGCGGCTTCGCCGACGGTGATCAAGAGGTGATCACTTGGAGAATTCCTCCTTCAGGCCGATCCAGCCGCCCATGTTGGCAGCCGCGGTCTTCAGGGCGATGGACCCCTGTCCTATCCCCCGCTCCACCGCGGTCGCCCCATTGCGGACGAGCCAGACACCGGTCCAGTTCATGCCGTCACCGACCGCCGCGCGGAATCCCCGCGCCACGGCTCCGCTGCCCCTGATCAGGTTGGCCGCGGAACCGGCGCCGGTCAGCATGATGGCCGCCATGGTGCCGGCGAGCTGCGTGCCCGCCTTGTCACGCTGGCCGTTGAGGGCGTAGATCCCGGCGGACGCGAGGCCGGTGCCTGCGGAGACGGCGGCGAGGACACCGGCGGCTCCTTGGCCTCCGGGGATCATCGCCGCAACGCCCGCGAGCGTTCCGGTGATGGTGCTGACATGGCCCAGGATCTCCGCGGCCCGTTCACTGGTGGCCGCCTTCCACGCCTTCTTGGCACCTTCCCCTATGGCCTTCCCCGCCCTCTTGGCGACCGAGACGGCCTTCTTGGCCACGGCTTTCGCCTTGGCCTTGACCTTGGCATAGGTGCGTTTTGCGGCCTTGTAGGCCTTCTGGGCGTATTTCTTCACTACCCGTACGGTGCGCTTGACGACCTTCTTGACCGTCCGCGCCACCGTCTTGACAACCCTTTTGACCTTCTTGACGACTCTCTTGACGACCTGCTTGACGGTCTTGACGACCTTCTTGACCGTCTTAACCACCTTCTTGGCGGTCGTCTTCACCTTGTTCGTGACCTTCTTGACGGTCTTCTTGAAGGCGTCCTTGAGCTTGCCGAAGAAGAGGCCGTCCGGGTCCGAGAAGGTGACCGGGTTGTTGTTGGCGTAGGCGTAGGGGTTGATCCGCTGGGTCTCGGTGTAGTCGACCAGCGGGTCCACACTGATGAACCGCCCCAGCGCCGGGTCGTAGGCACGTGCGCCCAGCTGGGTCAGGCCCGTGCCGTCCATGATGCCGCCGACGAAGCCCCGGTCCACCGGCCAGGTGCCGGAGAGCGCTCCCCGCTCGACGCCGAACGGGTCGAGCCAGCGGTGGACGACCTCCTGGGTCGTCGCGTCGATCGCCGTCGTGCCCGTGCCGTGGTGGTCGCCGAAGAGGAACTCCAGGTCTCCGCCCGTACGCACCGCGACGGTCTCCCCGTCGAAGTCGTAGTAGCGGACCCCCGTCTTCTTGCCGTCCGGCTGGAGCACCAGCTCGTTGCCGCCGGGCAGGTAGAGCGTGGTGCCCTCGCCGTCCTTGCGGAGCAGACGCTCACCGTTGGTGTCGTAGACGTACTCGGTGGTGGCCTTGCCCGGCTCCTCCACCTTGGCGAGCTGGTTCTCCGCGTCCCAGGTCAGGGTCTGGTCGCGGCCGCCCGTCGTGCGCGTGACGGTGTTGCCCGTCTCGTCGTAGGTGAAGGAGTCGGTCTCCGTCTTCCCGTCCCTGGTCGTCTCGACCGAGGTCAGGGCGTTCGGGCCGCCCTTGCCCTCACCCTGCCCGCCGTAGGTGTAGGTGCGCACGGTGTCCTTGGCGGGGTCGCCGCCGGTGTCGTGGTGGACCTCCTTGGTGCGGTTGCCCAGGGCGTCGTAGGTGTACGACGTCCAGTAGGGCCGCGGACCGCCGACGGTCGACCGGGACGGGTCCTGCGCGCAGTCGTCGGTCGCGGTCCACGCCTCGGTCAGGCGCTGCAGCGCGTCGGTGAGGAAGCACTGCGTGTCGGTCTGCTGCTCCTCGCCCTGACCGGTGGTCGTCTTGATGCGCTTGATGTTGCCGGCCAGGTCGTAGGTGTAGTGCGTGTCGTCGACCCGCTGGGGCGCCTGCGTCCGGTCGGTGGTGACACGCAGCAGCTCACCGGTGTGCTCGTCGTAGGACCAGCTGCGGTAGATGCGGCGGAGCTGGTCGTTGTACTCGGTGCGCAACGGCCGCCCGAAGGGGTCGTACGTGGTCGAGTTGACCAGGATCCGGCCGCCCGCGGTCAGGCCCTGGGCCTGGTCGTCCGTGTCGTAGCGGGTGACCACGCGCTCCGCGGGCAGGTCGCCGAGGGCGGGCTGGTCGATCCGGGTCAGCAGCCCCGTCTTGTCGTTGTAGCCGAACTCCCAGGTGTACGTGCCCGCCAGGGCGCCCGCCGCGGAGGGGACGGTGACCTGCATGCCGGTGGGCTGGTAGTCGTCCGTGTAGCCGGTGACCCTGTGCGTGTAGACCTGCCCGTCCACATACCGGCGGGCCTCGGTGAGTTCGCCCTTGGCGACCGTGTCGTACACCCACTCGGACCGGAGCGTGGACCCCTCCTTCACGGCGGTCATGCGGCCCAGCGCGTCGTAGACCGTCGTCAGGGTCACGCCCCGGGCGTCGGTGGCGGACACCCGGCGGTCCAGGACGTCGTAGGTGAAGGTGGTACGGCCCTGGTCCGGGTCGTCGATGCGGATCTCCCGGCCGCGCGCGTCATAGGCGAACGTGCGCACGGTGCCGGCCGGGTCGGTGACGCGCTCCAGCAGGCCCCGGGCGTTGTACGCGTACGTGGTCGACTGCGAGGCGGTCCGGGCCTCGTTGGTGTACTCGATCTCCTCGATCGGACGGTCCAGCGCGTCGGTGACCGTGGTCCGCGCCGTGCCGCCCTTCGGCGGGATGACGGTGGTGTGGTTGCCGTCGTACACCGTGGTGACCCGGCGGGTCTCGGTGCCGTACTTCAGGGCGATCGCCGTGGTCGGGCGGCCCGCCCCGTCGTACTCGGTCCGGACGGCCGCCGGCGCCTTGGTGTCGTCGCCCGCCACGAGGACGGGCTCCGGGTCACCGGTGGCGTAGTAGTCGTCGTAGACCTTCCACTCCAGACCGCGCGAGTCGTAGAGCGTCTCGGTGAGCACCCGGCCGGACCTGCCGAGCGCGGGCATCTGGACCTGGCGCTCGCGCAGCAGACCGTCGTAGAGCGTGTAGCTGGTCTCCGTCGAGCCGTCGCCGCGCAGCTCCCGCGTGGTGATCGCGGGTGCTTCGGTGCGGGAGATGCGGTACTCGTACGCGGCGCTCGGGGAGTCGGGGTACTGGCTCCTGCTGCGGCCCGGCTCCCACACCTTGGTCACCCGGCCGAGAGCGTCGTAGGCGATGTCCGTGCGCTTGCCGTTGGCGTCGATCTCGGCGACCGGCACACCGCGCCTGGCGTCGATCTCGGTGGTGAGCGTGTGCCCGAGCGGGTTGGTGACGACCATCCTGGTCGGCAGCCCGGTGGCCGGGGTGTACTCGGTGGTCATGGCGCGGTTCTGCGCGTCGGTCACCTTCACCGGCCGCCCGTAGGCGTCGTACGACGTGGTGGCGACGGTGATGAACCCCGTGCCCTTGTCGTCGTTCTCGTCCTGACGCGTCGCGTTGCCCCGGGTGGGTGCCGCGCCCAGCGTGGTGGAGCCGTCGTAGTACGTGCGCTCCTCGGAGATCAGCTCACCGGGGTCCGCGCAGGTGCCGGCCGTGGTCTTCTCCGACGCCTCCAGCTCCAGGATGTTGGCCCCGGTGCTGCGGGCGTACGTCATCGTGGTGCACGTCTCGTCACCGGTCCTGGCGGTGTCGCCGTGATCGGTCTGCGAGGCGAGCATGCCGTACTCGTCGAAGGTCCGCTCCGACCTGGTCCGCTGCCAGCCTCCGCCCTTGAGCGGGCTGCGGGTGGTCTCCACCGCCACGTCGGTCATGTACGCGGCGAGCGCGGGCAGGCCGGGGCGGGCGCGGCTGGCCGTGGGGCCCTTGCGCCACGGGGTGGTGGTCTTCTCGCTGATGAGCGTGCCGTCGTCGTACTCGGCCTCGGCGCGCTCCATGCCGGCGAAGACCGGGTGGTCGTCGACCTCGTTGCCCTCGAAGTCGGCGACCTTCGCGCCCTCGATGCCGCGGAAGTAACGAGTGCGGGTGTCCAGCCTGGGCCCGTCGGTGCCGTTGCCGACCTGGGTGCGGACCTCGCCGTAGCCGCGGAAGTCGCTGTAGGTGCGGTGCTCGGGCCTGGTGAGCTCGTCCTCGCTCTTGGCCCAGGCCGCGCCGCCCACATAGGTGTAGTCGGTCTGCTGGGCCGGGGAGCCGCCGACGAGGTCGTTCTCCAGGACGCGGGTGACGACGTACTTGTGGAACCAGTCCTTGACCGGCTTGTAGTCGGCGGCCGGGGAGTCGGCCGACGACCAGTACACCGGGTAGCAGCGCTTGGTGTTGGTGGCCTCCGCGGGCAGGTCGCCCGGGGTGCACTCGGGCTCCGAGTAGGTGACGTCGATGGCGGAGCCGGTCTCGGTGTTCACCTGGCGGACCCGGTAGCGCACGATCGGCGGGATGCCGTCACCGGTGGTGTCCACGCGGTTGGCGAGCTGCTGGCCGAGGAAGGTGACCTCGGGCAGCTTCTGCGGGGAGCCGGCGGTGTGACCGGCGCGCGTGATCCCCGCCAGCCACAGCGTGGGAGTGGAGCCGTCGCCCGGGTCGGGAAGCTCGTGACGCAGCTCCCAGCTGTCCACCGGCGCGTAGGTGCCGCCGGCCAGCACCTTGGTGGTGATCCTCGTCAGCCGCTTGGTGGTCCAGAACGTCGGGGCGATCTTCCCCTTGCAGTCCTCGCCCTCGCGGCAGTACTGGTCCACGGGCACATCGGGCCAGCGCTTGGCGTTGGCCGCGGTCATCTTCGACGGCGCGCAGTCGAAGGAGTCGTCCGGCAGGCAGCGCTCGGCGACGGTGAACTCCACCTTCGCCATCGCCGCGTCGGTGCCGTAGACGTTGTCGGCGCGCAGACCGTACTCGATGCGCAGCGGATGTCCGCCGCGCTCGTACGCGGTCACGGTGCCCAGGCCGGTGGCGGCATTGGCGTTGCGCGCATAGCGGTTGGTCTCGGACGCGTAGTAATAGGCGGTGGCGTTGCCGTTGGTGTCGACGACGTAGTCGAGGTTCCAGCGCCAGGCCTGCGTGCACCAGGAGTCCGCGAAGGCGGTCTGGTGGCAGGGCTCGCCGGACTGGTTGCCGTAGACCGGCACGGTCCAGGTGGAACCGGTCTCCGGCTTGCCGGACGTCCAGCCGGGCAGCCGGTTGTAGCCGAAGTAGTACTGGGTGCCGTCGGTGGTGGTGATCCGCCAGTACTCGCCGTCGTTGTCACCGTTGCCCCGGCCGGTGTCCTTCAGCCGCTCGATCCGGGTGCCGTCGTCGTCCTTGAGCTTCCAGGTGCCGGTGGCGTCGTCCCTGACCAGCTCGTGGGACTGGCCCTCGAGGGACATCGTGGCGTTGTCGCTGTGCCAGCACAGTTCACCGTTGTTGGCGGTGTTGTTGCCGCCGGTCTTGTCGTCGTTGCAGGACGTGTAACGGCGCTCGATGTAGTTCTCGGTCAGCGACCAGCCGTCGCCCACCCAGTTGGCCTGGTTGTTGGTGGCGGCGGTACGGCCGTCCAGGGACTGGGAGTTGTAGGAGAGGGACAGCTCCGGCTCGAGGCCGCCGGGCGTCTCGGGGGTCTGGATCTCGTAGGACCAGGTGAAGCCGCCGGACGAGGAACCGGCCGTCCAGCGGCCCGAGGGGTTGAGGGGGGTGGCCTTGTAGTCGCCGCCGGCGCCGGAGGGGGCGGCCGTCGCGGCGAGCAGGGTGACGCCCTCGGCGGCCGGGGCGGCGGCCGGGGCGAGCATGGTCTTCGGGCCGTCTCCCGCCGCGTCGCCGGACGGTCCGGCCGTGCCGTCCACGGGGACGTCGGCGGTCAGGGTCCGGCTGTCCGTGTCGTTGTCGGTGGCCAGCGGCTCGGTCCGGGCGCACGTGGGGTCGTCCGGCCTCTCCAGCGCGCAGGCCGGCAGCCGGACGAAGGAGAGCCGGGAGGCCCAGCCGGCGCCGTAGGCGTGCTCGAAGCCGGAGTAGTCGAGGGTGACGCGGACCCGGCCGTCCTCGCCGCCTCCGGTGCCGCGCACCGCGAGGACGACGCCCTCGACGCCGAGCTTCTTCGTGGTCGCACGGTCGAGGACCCGTATCTCGGCGCTCTCGGGCGGCGCGGTGTCCTTGGCCGCCTTGACCTTTCCGCCGCTTTCCGGAAGGCCGACGAGGACCGGCAGCGTGCCCGCCCTCCGGGTCGCTCCCCGCCGCTCGGGCAGTTCGGCCTCGGCGGTGGCGGCCTCGGGCCACTTCACCTTCGGCGCGCCCCTGCGGGCGTCCCGGGCCGCGTCGTCACGGCCGGCTGCCTTCTTGGCCCTCACCTTGGAGACCGGGACCGGTTTGACCTCGTCGAGCCGGGGCAGCGACAGCTTCCCGGCCGCCGCCGCGATGTCGGTTCCCAGGATTCCGCCGAGCATGACGGCCGCTCCGGTGACGGCCGTCGCCCGTATCCACCGCCGCTGAGTCACGGGCGGTTTTCTGCGCCGCTTCCCCACCGCGACGCCCAAGGGATTGAACACTTCCTCCCCCTGTCTGCGTTCAATAAAACGGGGGCATATTACTGGCGCTTTACGCGACATAAAGCGCACATAAAAGGAACTACCACGCAATCGTGATCAACGGCCGGGAAAAGTTTCTGACATGTAATCAGGTGAAGGTGAAGGGCGAGCCGGGCGCGCGAGCGTTTACCCTTATGCCGTTTTGCCGATCCGTCCGACACGGCATCAAGCTGCGTCGTTGTTCCCCTACTTGACTACATGTCAGAGCATCGGGTAGGGGTCTCGGGAGGGGAGAATTTTGAGAAAGCAACCGCCTTCACGCGGCCGCAGACCGGGGGAAATACGCCGGCTTTTCGCTTGCGCGATCGCTGCCGGCCTGGCGGGCGCAGTCCTGCCCGCCACATCGTCGACAGCCGCGGAAGGAATTATTCCGCAGGCGGAACGGACACCGGCCGAGCGCGCCCTGAAACAGGCCGCCGACACCGGACGGCGAGTGGAGGTGGTCTCGGAACGCACCGAGTACTCCACCACATTCGCCAACCCCGAGGGCACCTTCACCCAGG
Source organism: Streptomyces thermoalcalitolerans (assembly GCF_039525155.1). Lineage (NCBI taxonomy): Bacteria > Bacillati > Actinomycetota > Actinomycetes > Kitasatosporales > Streptomycetaceae > Streptomyces > Streptomyces thermoalcalitolerans. Next base: position 126,763 of record NZ_BAAAHG010000007.1, read on the forward strand.
AGACCCACGCCGTCCCGATCCGCGTCCGCCGGAACGGGCGGCTGGTCATGGCCGACCCGACCCTGGTCAAGGGCAAGGACGGCGTCGTGCGTCCCCGGGCGAGCGCCGTCGGCATCGAGTTCTCCGGCGGCGGCACACCCGCCGACGCCCCCATGGCCACCATCACCCGGGACGGCCGCAGCATGTCGCTGGGCTGGCCGGGCACGCTTCCCGAGCCGGTCCTCGACGGCGACACCGCCACCTACCCCGAGGTGCTGCCCGGCGTCGACCTCAAGCTGCGTGCGAGCGTCACGGGCTTCCAGCAGGTCCTGGTCGTCAAGTCCCGCGAGGCCGCCGCCCACCCCAAGCTCAGGAGGCTCAGCTACAGCCTGAGGACCGACGGCGTGCGGGCCCGCACCGACGAGGCCGGCAACCTGACCGCCGTCAACCCGGCGGGCCAGGAGGTCTTCACGGCGCCCACCCCGCTCATGTGGGACAGCTCCGGCGCCCCCGACGGGGCCGCGCCGAGCACGCTGCGCTCGGCCGGCGAGGCACTCGCCGCCCCGCGGAAGACCCAGAGCGCGAAGGCCGCCGCGGCGAACGGCTTCGACCCGGCCGTCGGCGCCAAGCAGGCCGCGCTGCCGGCCAGGGTCGAGGACGGCGCCCTGAAGCTCACCCCGGACGAGGATCTGCTCACCTCGCCCGACACGGTGTACCCGGTGCACATCGACCCGTACGTCTCCGGAGGCCGCAACAACTGGGCCGCCGTCGCGAAGAACTACCCGAACACCGCGTACTGGAACAAGTCCGACAATGTCGCGCGGGTCGGCTACGAGTCGCAGGACGGCACCACCTGGCGGTCCTTCTTCACGATGGACTCCCGGAACCTGCACGGCAAGAAGATCGTGAAGTCCACGTTCCGGATCAAGAACACGCACTCCTGGTCGTGCACCAAGAAGCCGGTCACCCTGCACCTCACCGGCGCCATCAGCTCCTCCACGACCTGGAACAACCAGCCGTCGTGGAGCACGGCACAGGCGACCGTCACCGACGCCAAGGGCTGGTCGTCCTCCTGCCCGGCCGGAAACCTGGAGTTCTCCACACTCGACGCGGCCACCAAGGCCTCGGCGAACAAGTGGAACACCATCACCCTCGGCCTGAAGGCGAACGAGAGCGACACCTACGGCTGGAAGAAGTTCGACGCCTCCACGGCGGTCCTCTCCACCGAGTACAACACCCCGCCGGCCGCGCCGTCCGCGCTCGACACCATCCCCAGCACCAGGAACAGCGCGGGCTGCGGCGACACCGCCCCGTACGGCTACATCGGTGACACCGACATCCACCTGACCGCCACGGCCAGCGACCCCGACGGAGGCACGGTCACCGTCAGGTTCCATCTGTGGGCGACCGGACACCACCCCGACAGCGATCCCAACGGTGTCCTGATCGTCAACCAGACCGTGTCGGTCGCCTCGGGCGCGGTCGCCAAGCTCAAGGTCCCCAAGAGCACACTGCTTCCCCACATCCAAACGGCCGACGGCAACTTCTCGTGGAGGGCGCAGGCGAGCGACGGCTCCCTCTCCTCGGACTGGACGCCAAACCAGAGCTCGCCCGGCTGCCGCTTCATCTTCGACCCGGAGCGCCCGAGCACCCCGCCCACCGTGAGCTCCGTCCAGTTCCCGAGCGGTGACGACGGCTGGCCGGTGAACACCAGCCCGGTGCGCACCAAGGGCCAGTTCGTCGTCACGCCCGGCGCCGCCACGGACGTGGCCGCCTACGAGTACTGGTCCACCCAGGACCCGACCGTGCGCACCGCCACACCGGCGACGCTCAACGGCACTGTGACCATCGAGCTCACCCCGACCAAGGCGGGCGCGCACTACCTGTACGTGCGCAGCGTCGACCGCGCACAGAACAAGTCCGACCTGCGGGCCTACCTCTTCTACGTCAACGGCGCCACCGTCCCCGACAAGCCGGGCGACCTCAACGGCGACGGCCACCCCGACCTGTGGGCGGTCGACGGCACCGGCACCCTGCAGCGGTACTTCGGCGACGGCACCGGCACGGCCGTCAAGGCGTCCCAGGCGGCCTCGGCGAGCGGGCAGTACGCGGACGCGAAGACCACGCGGCGCGGCGACTGGACCGACGACGGCCTCGAGGACCTGGTCCTGCTCAAGCACGACGCGACCGAGCAGCGTGACCGCCTGTGGGTCCACGCCAACGACGGCACCGGGGGGATCGACCCGGCCAACGTGCGGGAGCTGAACGTCTGGGAGCCGGAGAACGACCACTGGCAGGGCGCGGACCAGATCCTCGCCATCGGTGACGTCGACGGCCCGCTCGACCTCGACGGCGACGGCACGATCGGCCCGGACGACCGCCCCGGCCACCCCGACCTGCTCGTCAAGAAGGGCGACCAGCTGTGGCTGTATTTCGGGTCGCCGTCCGGTTATCTCGACGAGTACCTGGAGCAGCCCCCCGTGCTGATCGGCAACGGCGGCTGGTCGCGGTTCGAGATCTTCGCACCGGGCGACGCCACCGGTGACGGCCGCGTCGACATGATCGGCCGCGACACGACCGACGGTGCCCTGTACCGCTACGCCGGCACGGGTCCGAACGGCGAGGGCCTGGGGTACGGCCCCGGCCGCGTCCAGATCGGCACCTCCTGGACGCCGGCCAACCGGCCGCTGGTCACCTCGGTGCCGGACGTCCAGGGCGACGGCCAGCCGTCCGTCTGGGCCACCGACGCCTCCGGGAACCTGCTGTTCTACCCGCAGATCAAGGGCGGCGGCAATGTCGTCGGCTCGGGCCTGTCCGGCTACCGGTCACTGACCTGACCGATCGGGCCGGCCTCTGACGGCCGTGCGCCCCGGGGCTGTGGCTTCGGGGCGCACAGCCGTTTCCGGGCGGGTTCCCGCGGCTCGTGCGTCCGCCGGGCTCTGATCGCCTCGGCCGGCCCGATCGGCCTGATCGGTCTCAGGCGCCTTTCTCCTCGTAGCCCTCGGACTCCTCGAACTCCTCGGGCTCCTCGAACTCCTCGGGCTCCTCGAACTCCTCGGGCTCCTCGGGCTCCTCGAACTCCTCGCGCACCTTGAGTCCCTTGCGCTCCTTCTGTTCCTCAACGGCCCGGATCGCGTCCCGGTAGGCCCGTGCCGCCGCCCGGAGCGCCGCCTCCGGGTCCACGCCCTCCGCCTCGGCCCGGACCGCCAGCGCCAGCAGGTCGTGGCCGATGCCCTCGACGGGGGGCAGCGGAACGTCCAGCCCCGCCGTGCGGACCCGGGACGCCAGCTTCGCCGCGAGGGCGAGGCCGGGCTGGCCGAGCGGAATGCCCTCGGTGACGGAGGTGCGCCGCTTCTCGACGGCCTTGGTGCGCAGCCAGTGCGCCCTGACCTCCTCCGGGGTCTTCGCGGTTTCCTCGCCGAAGACGTGCGGGTGGCGGTGGATCAGCTTGTCGACGATGGTGCCGGCCACGTCGTCGATGGAGAACGGCTCCTCGGGGTCCTCCTCGGCGATACGGGCGTGGAAGACCACCTGGAGCAGTACGTCGCCGAGCTCCTCGCGCAGCTCCTCCCGGCTGCCGTCCTCGATCGCCTCGACCAGCTCGTACGCCTCCTCGATGCCGTACTTCGCCAGGCCCTTGTGGGTCTGCTGCGACGACCAGGGGCACTCGGCGCGGATGCGGTCCATGACCTGGACGAGGTCGAGCAGACGGGCGCCCGGCAGGTCGTAGGAGGCGGGCAGCAGTTCCAGCTCCGGCATCCTCACCCGGCCGGAACCGGCCAGGCGGGCCAGGCCGTCGGTCAGGGCGGGCTCGCCCTCGCCGGTGGCCACGACCACGACCGTACGGCCGCCGGCGCACGCCTCGACCAGCTCCTCGGCGGTCGGGGACGCCTCGTCGACCGCCACCCCGGCCTCCCGTATGTACGGCAGCTGCGGATGCGCCCCGTCCGCGCACAGCACTCGGTCGGCCGTGCGCAGCGCCTGCCAGGCGGGCCAGGACAGCAGTCCGGGGGCGACCCGGTGGCTGGTGGTGAGCAGGACGATCCGGCCCGGGGCCGTTTCGGGGGTGGTCGCGCTGGTGGTGTTCACGCTCCGAACGTAACGCACCAGGCCGACACCGCCCCGGGACAGCCCGGGTCGGTCAGGGCCGACCAGGGTCGAAGCCGGCCGGCACCGGTCGGCGCTGGTCGCCCTCGAGTCGGCCCCGGATCAGCCCCGGATCAGCTGATGGCCGAGACGTCCTTCAGCCACGGCGTCTTCGCCTCCACCCGGCTGGGCTGCCGGCTGTCCCAGGTGCCGTAGCGCGGGTTGAGGTCGATGTCCAGTTCGGCGGAGGCCTTGGACAGCGCCTTCCAGAAGTCCGGTTGGCTGGTGTCGGTCCCCAGCCGGGTTGCGAGCTTCTGCGCCTTCAGCTGCAGACGCAGGTTCTCGTCGAGGCGCTGCGGCGGCACCCCGTACTGGTTCAGCCAGGCGTTCTCCAGTGCCTTGGCCCCGCCCGTCCGCTGCTCCATCTCGGAGCGCAGCTGCTGGACCTCGCGGCGGGTGACCTTGATGCCGGCGCTGTCGGCGGCGTGGTCGAGCACCCGGTCGAGGACCATCTGGTGCAGGGTGTCCCGGGTGAGAGTGCCGGTCCTGGCGACGACCTGCTGGTACTGCGCCTCGTCGGCCACCGCGGACCGCTGCGCCTCACGTACCTCGTTCACCCTGTTCTGCAGCTGCGCCACGGTGATCCGCTGTCCGCCGACGACGGCCGCCGCGCCGGGATGCGCGTCGCTTCCGCAGGCAGTGAGCAGAGGGGCCGCCGCAACGATCGCGGCGGACAGGACAAGCGCGGTGCGACGGCGGCGGTGCAAGGAAACCTCCCGAGGAGTTTGTGCGGTGGTGCACAAGGTCTTGCGGTGATCGATGGTAGGCAGCGGCCGTGCTCCGGCCAAGCCATTGGACCAACGATTCACCGCGACTTCGGGCACCGCCGCCCCGGTCCCGCCGGGCGGCGGCCCGCCGAGCCGGCCCGTGATCGCCACAGGTGCGGCCCAGGCGTCATCGGGTCTGCTCGGGCCCCATAAGATCCACTGGGCACTCCCCATCCGCGGCCCAGCCCGAGAAAGCAGCAGCTCACATGCACTTCACGTCCCGCGCCGCCCGTGTCCTCGTCCTGGCGGCGCTTCCCCTGACCCTGGCGGCCTGCGGCTCGTCCGACGACACGGCGGCCGGCGACACGTCGGCCAAGGCCACGGCGTCCTCCTCTCCCTCCAAGGACCCGAACGCCGGTCTGCTCACCGGCACCCAGCTGAAGAAGGCCCTCGCCCCGGCGTCGTTCTTCCCCTCCGGCTTCGCCGTCGACCCGAGCGGGGCCAGGGACACCGGCGACACCTACATACCCCCCTCGACGGCCCCGGCGGACAAGCCCGACTGCACCAGGCTGGGCGGCACCGCCTGGATAGAGATCACCGGAATCACCGGGGTGTCCTTCGCGCAGAACGACTACATCAACAAGAACACCTCCGAGCAGATCGCCCAGGAGATCGACGCCTACCGGGGCACGACGGCGGAGACCGTCCTGAAGGAAGTGGAGAAGGCCGCCGCGGCCTGCGAGAGCTTCACCGACTCCGACACCAGCACCAAGGTGAAGGTCACCGGCCGCTCCACGCCCGGCCTGGGCGACGGCGCCTACACGATCACCCTCACGAACCCGGCCTGGGAGAACGGCACGACCCTCATCGCGGCCCGGGTCGGCACCAACGTCGTCAGCGTGCTGTCGACGGACGGCCGCGACAACGGGGCGGCGACGGCGAAGAAGCTGACGGAGCGGATCGTCGCGTCCTTGAAGAAGGCTTCCTGACCGGAGTTCGTCCGCGCCGCCCGGATGGCTTAATCTTGCCCCTCACACTGCCTTGGGGGTGGAGATGGAAAAGCGCCTGGAGGCCGGCTGGCTCCAGCGGATCGCCTGGTCGGCCCTGGTGTGGGTCACCCTGGGCCTGCTGGTGTGGGTTCCGTTCCTGTACGTGGCGATCCGCCGCGGCCGGGGCTCGGACTGGGGGGCGTTCGCCGCATTCGCCTTCTACGAGTGCGTGACGTTCTTCTGGGGGCTCGCCACCTCCAGAAGCGACGGCAACGGCGATCCGGTCCTGGGCATCGTCGTCCTGCTGTCCCTGCTGCTGGCGACGGCGATGCTGCTGTTCGCCGTCTTCGACAGGCGGCGGCCGGCGCAGGACGTGCACCCGGCGCCTGCCCAGGGACCGGCGTACGGATACCCGTACGGACGGTGACGGCAGCCCCCTCTCCTGTACCGGCTCTCCTGTACCGGTCACCTCCGCCGGGTGCGGCGCAGGATGCTGATGGCCGGCCAGCTCACCAGGGCGGTGAACCCCCACAGGAAGGCCGAGATGGCGATCCACTCACCTGTGCTGAGCTCGGGATCCTCGGCCTCGAAGACCGTGAACGAGAGAGCCAGGAAGGCGCACAGAGCGCCGAGCAGCCCGAAGACGACCACGGCCACCGTCTGAAGGACGGTCCGCCGGGGAAGCGCGGCCCGCTGCGACGAGCCGGCGTGGGCCGCGCCGCTTCCGTCGGGGGCCGGTCCCGGTTTCGGCACGGGCGGCTGCTCCCTGGGCGGCAGCCACACCACCGCGTCCGGCGGCACGGCGGCGGCCACGGCCGCCATGGTGGGTGCGTCGACGCCGTACAGACTGGGCTCCACGTCGACGATCAGGCCGTCGGTGCCGATGAACCGGCGGCCGCCGTCCGGCCAGCTCAGCACGGCCGCGCACGCACGGTAGAGCACGGTCACCGCGCGTTCCGTGCCGTCCTGCGCACGCGCCGTCACGCTGACCCCCTCCTCCCCCACGATCAGCGCCGAGCCGTCGTTGCTCTTCGAGGCGAACCGCCGTCCGGTCACGGCGTGCGGCGAGCCCGTCGGGGCCGCCGTGTACCCGGCCCAGTCCGCGCTGTGCCCACCGGGCACCTGCATCAGAGCCGTTTCCGCCGCCTCCAGGGCCACCTTGTGCACGTCCTCGGTCGTCACCGCCCGCAGCTCGGCGCGCAGTTCGTCGAGGGTGCGCAGGGGCCGCCCGGTGAGCAGGTCCTCCGCCATGGCGGGCAGCCGCCGTACGGCCGCGTCGGGCGCGGTCAGCGCACTGTCGGCGCGGGTGCGGACCGCGTCCAGGTCACCCTGGCCGATCCGGCCCACCTGGAGCGCGGCGAGGACGTCGACGAAGCCGCCGAGCACCGCGTCCTGCTTGGACGGCAGGGCGTCCGCGAAGGCCGTCACCACGGCGAATCCGTCACGGCGCGCGGTGCAGTCGGTTGCCGCCGTGTACGAGAAGCCGCCTTCCTGGCGCAGGGCACGGGACAGCTCCCTCTCGAGGACACCCGCGTACAGCTGGGCGGCGGCGCTGTCGGTCACGACGGCGTCCAGCAGCACGCCGCCCGTGCCTTCGGAGAAGTAGGCGGGGGTGGTGGGAAGGGCGGAGGTGACGGCGGGCAGGGAACGGCGCTGACCGGCGGGCAGCTTGAGCGTGAGCCCCTCCGGCAGGCGCTCACCGGCGACCCACAGCACGGCGTTGCCCTGGGTGAACCAGGTCTGTGCCCAGGCCTCCACCTCCTGCGGCCCCAGGTTCCGCACGCCCCACTCCGGGTAGCTGACCAGACCGTATCCCTGGGCGCCGTAGCGCCACAGCGGCAGGAGAGGGAGCTCGCGCCGCGCCTCCTCGGTGCGCAGGATCTCCTTCTCGGTCTCCAGGCGTTCCATGGGCAGAGCGGTGAGGGAGTCGCAGACGCCCTGGAGGTAGGCGACCACCTCGTGTTCGGTGCCCTCCACGTGGAAGTGGGTGAAGGCGGCCTTGGTGGCGCCGTTGAAGTGGTAGTCGGCCAGGCCCTGGCGGTGCAGGGCCAGGTGCTCCACCAGGTGGGTGACGCCGGCGCGGGCCAGCGTCTCGTCGGCGATGCCGACGCGGAAGACCAGTCCGGCGCGCATCGGTCCGGCGGCCTGTGCGAAAAGGGTGGGTATGCCGTCGGTCTCGGTGAGGCGGACGGTGGCCTGTGGGTTCATCGTCGGTCCCTGTTCGGGGTGTTTGTCACGTTGGCGAGGTCAGGGGTGCCCGGCGGCTCCGGGGGTGCCTGATGGGCGCGAGGGGGGCGGCTCCGGTGTGCCCGGTGGCGCGGGCCGTCAGCCCCCGGCGAGGGCGGCGTCGCGGTACTTGACGTAGGCGTCGGCCGGCTTGCCCAGATAGCTCCACGGGTACTCCGAGGCCAGGTTGCCCAGCGCGCGGAAGTGCACGGCGGCCCGTGCACGGTCCCCGATCAGCGAGAAGAGGGCGGCGAAGCATCCCTGGACCGTGACCCACCCATAGGCGTGGGCGGGCCGGAAGTCCGGATGGAGCACCGAGCGCTCGGCGGCCTCGACGAGTTCGGCGTGGACATGGGGCTGCCGCAGGTACGCGGCGCGTTCCTGACTGGTGCGCAGATCCGCCCAGTGTTCCAGGTGCGCCTCCGCGACCAGGCCGCCGTTCAGCGCTCCGTCCGGAGCGTTCCGCAGGCACTCCTGGGCGAAGCCGTGGGCGGCCTGCCAGGTTCCGCCCCACTTGGGGCACAGCTGCTGGAGCAGACGTGCCTGGCCGGTGAAGTGGTGCGGATGATGGGCGGCCAGCCGGTCGTACCGGCGCCGCGCCTCGTTCTGCCCGAGCTCCAGTCCACGAGCGGTGTTGAGCCGTTCGGCCCAGGCCGCGTCGTAGGACGGGTCGAGGGCGGTGGCCCGTATGAGCAGTTTCTCGGCCTCCCGCAGATGCGCGTGGAAGGCGGCGAACTGCTCACGGCTGACGTCCTTGGCACGCGCTCCGGTGCGGATCTCCCAGCCGGCCTCGATCTCACGGGCGCCGAGCACGGTCAGGGCGAACACGTCGTCCGGATCGGCCGCGACCAGCTCGCGCAACGACTGCTCGACGCCCGGGATCTCGGCCAGCACGCTGGTCGCGAAGGACCGGTCGGTGCCCTGCGGCAGGGAGTCGACGTACTGACGCACCGAGGCCCAGTCCCCCGCGGCGGCGTCCTGCCGCAGTCGGACGGCCTCGGGGAAGGCGGAGGCGACCTCGAAGTCGGGCGACGGCAGCGAGGACGCGGAGGAGGTGAACGACATGCGCGGATCCTAAGGGAGACCTGTGACAGTGCCACCGACGGGAAGCCCGCAGGCCGGGCGGTGCGCGGCGGCGTTTTTCCGGTGACGCGCCGCCCTGTCGGTCAGGCGGTGGCCAGCTCGCACCAGACGACCTTGCCCCGGTTGCCCTCCCTCGCCAGCGGCTGCCACCCCCACAGGTCGGCACAGGCCCGCACCAGCGCCAGCCCCCGCCCCTCCTCCAGGTCGGCGGCCTGCTCCAGGGGCACGGGCGGCTCCGGCGGCGCGGGGTCGGCGTCCCACGCCCCGATCCGCAGGACACCGGCCGACCAGCGGACACGGAGCGCGGCGGGCCCCTTGGTGTGCCGTACGGCGTTGGAAACCAGCTCGGCGGCGAGCAGTTCGGCCACGTCGACCAGACGGATCAGGCCGTGCAGGGTGAGGATCAGACGGAGGGTACGACGGCTGACCGTGACGGCACGTGGATCGTTGGGGATGGAGAGGCAGTACTCCCAGGGGTCGGTCGTGATGCCGGTTTCGGACATGACTCAGCTCCATGAGGCGAGTTGAGAGAGGTAACGGTGATGAGCGGCGGATGCGGGCGGTGGCCTGCCGCAGCCGTCATGGCAGGACGGAGCGGTGCGCTTCCGGGGTCCCGGGATTCCGCAGCGTGTGCGTCGCGTCACCGACGGTAGATCTAAATCTAGGGACGCGGCAAGCTGGTCGCGTAATCTGACCCCGAACGAGTCGCGCCCACAAGCGCGTGAGGAGAACCAGTCGATGGTGAAGAGGCGCGAACCGACAGCACGTCAGATGCGACTGGCAACTGAACTGCGCAGACTGCGTGAAGCCGCAGGTCTCAGCTCCCGCCAGGCAGCCGGACTGCTCGGCGTGAGCCCCACCCAGATCACCCACATCGAGTCCGCGCTCGCGGGCGTGAGCGAGCAGCGCCTCCGCCGCCTTGCCTCTCATTACGCCTGTACCGACGCCGAGTTCATCGACGCCCTGGTGGCCATGGCCACCGACCGGACACGTGGCTGGTGGGAGGAGTACCGGGGCCTCCTCCCCACGTCATTCCTGGACTTGTCCGAGCTGGAGCACCACGCCCGGTTCCTGCGCCACGTGGCGATCCTGTACGTGCCGGGCCTGCTGCAGACGGAGGCCTACATGCGCGCCGTCTTCTCCTCCAGGCTTCCGGAACTGACCGATGAAGAACTCGAGTTGCGCATCCAGCACCGAAAGGCGCGCCAGAGGTTCACCGTCCCGTACGAAGCGGTGATCCATGAGGCGGCACTTCGGATCAGGGTCGGTGACCGTGTCGCCTCAAGAGCCCAGCTCACCCGGCTCCTTGAGCTTTCCGAAGCGGACCACATCACCGTGCGCGTCATCCCCTTCGACCTGGACGGCTTCGCCAGCGCGTCAAGCACGATGACGTACGTGGGCGGCCCCTTGCCCAAGCTTGACACCGTGGTCCGCGACGCGCCGCACGGCTCAGCCTTCATCGATTCCGAGGCTCAACTCAACATCTATCGAACGAGCTTCCGTAAGGTGGAGGCCGCGTCACTCAACCCCGAACAGTCGCGCGACTTCATCCACAGGTTGGCGAAGGAGCTGTGAGGTACCCATGGGCACCACCGGCAGCTGGCGCAAGTCGTCCTACTCGGGACCCGGCGACGGCAACGAGTGCGTCGAGATCGCGAACTCCTCCACCCACATAGCCATCCGCGACTCCAAGGCCCCGGCCAGGGCCGTCCTCACCTTCCAGGCCGGAGCCTTCACCACCTTCATCGAAGCCCTCAAGGACCAGAGCCTCTCGACGGGGACCGACCTCACCGGATCCCACGACTGACCAGTCCATGAGGGCTGCGCCAACCCTGCAGCTTGATTGGCCAGTTCGCGCTACGCGCTGCGGGCCGCGGTCGCGGACCGCCTGCCGGCGCGGAGGATGGCGATGGCGCGGGCGCGGTCGAAGGCGGCGACGGGATCCCTGTGATACGTCCAAGGCTGCGCACCCACCCACGGCTCCAGCAGCCGGAACTGCTCGAGGGCCTCACGGCCCCGCCCGGCCTGGGCCAAGGCGGCGGCGAGCGTATGCCGGGCCAGCGGCAGCCGCGGGTCGTCGGCGGGTGCGGCGGAGACCGCGTCCAGAAGGGCGTTGATCGTGGATTTCGAGTTCCGGCCCGCGAACGGCATGAGGCCGGGGCCTTGCAGCGCCTGCTCGAAAGAGGCCATCAGCGGCAGCACGGACAAGAGTGTGTGCGCGGGGGCGGAGGCTGCGGCTTCCTTCGCGAAACGGTAGGCCAGCTGGTCCGAGCCGCACCACTTGGCGCACCAGTACTGAAGGGCCTCGAGGTGCCCGAAGAAGTGGTGCGGGGCGCGGGCGGTCAGCTCGCTCCACAGCTGGCGGAACTCCTCGTGCGGCAGGACGAGTCCGCGGGCTGCGGCGACCATCGTGACCCAAGGGGACGGGTCGTGCGGCGCCAGTGCGGCGGCCTCCTGAGCGGCGTACAGGGAGGCCGGCAGCAACTGCTTGAACTGGGCCATCCGTTCGGCGGGGACATCCTTGGCCAGGCCGGCACCACGGACGTCCCCGGCCCGATAGAGCAGCGCCTGCGCGTACACGGCCGCCGCGTCGGGATCCTTGGGCCGCTCGGCCCGCCAGGCGCTCAGCCACCGGTCGTCCTGGGAGGCGACAGAGGCGAGCGCGCAGAGCCGGTCCCACCGCAGATCCCACTCCTGGCCCGCTGCGGCGAGCAGATCCGCACCCGGGCGCCAGTCGCCCTCCCGGGCCGCCTTCACGGCCTCGACCACCTCCGGCACAGGCGGGCTGTCCCGTGTCGGATCCAGCTCCGCACGCGGCAGAAGCCCGTACGCGGCGACGTCGACCCCGGCCGTTCCCTTCCGGTTGGCCTTGGCCAACCGGGTGACACTCCACAGGACCCAGATGATGACGGGGGTTCCCAGGATGCCAAAAATGTCCAGGAGCTCAGGGGACATGGCTTGCGTCGCTTTCGGATCGGCGTGCGAACGGATGGCGATGCGTGATCATCTCGAACAAATGATCACAGAAGGCGCACGGATCGGCAAAACTTTCGACAAAGGTTGCCGAATGACTCCGGCCACGCACTGGTGCGTGGGTTTCCTCGCGCGAACTTCCTCAGCATCCCGCCGCACAGCCATACAAACAGTGACGGGACCGTCTGCCAGCGCAAGGACAGCCGTCAAGAAGCCACCGAATACGTCCTCGCCCCAGCAACACCCGTCCGCCGCGTCTAGTGGTCTCTACGGCAGCAGCCGGAAGGAGACCCGGGCCAAGCTCACCTCCAAGAGACGTCAGCACCTGACTCGTCAGCTGCGCGCCACCCGCCAGTGCTGCATCCACCGCTGCGACGCCCGGCGTGATGAGCCCCGCTGCTGTGCTGCCGGAGCGTGCTGCTGCAAGCTGCTCTCCACTGACGCTCACCCACATCCACTCCGTGCTCAAGTCCGCCTTGGAACAGGCCGTCCGCGAAGAAAAGATCCCCTCCAACGTCACTCGTAACGTCCGCGCCGGCACCCCGCAGCCCCAGTGCTTCGGCTCCCTCACCGTCGACGAACCCCGCAGGCTCCTCACCACGCCCCAAGGCCACAGGCTGCACGCCCTGCTCGAACTCGCCCTTCACGCCGCGCTCTGCAAGGACAAACCCCTCAACCTGCGCTGGGAAGACCTCGGAAAGACCGCTCAGCCGCCTAAAGGGGCACCCGTTCCCACTTCTGCTGTTCCCGAGCTTCGGTCTGCCCCATGTACGTACCGCATGCTGACGTCATACTGCAGCGATCAAGAACCGTCACGAGCTACCGACAGACTCCACGAGTTCAACCTAAGTAACCCGAATGGCCCGCCGATGAAACCGACGGGCCATTCCAAGGCGAAGGTCAGGAAGGTTTACCAAACCTCCTGGCAGCTACGTCAAGAAGGCAGTGAACAACGGATTGCCTGCAGCGATGCCGCAAATATTACTACCAAGGCTCTGCCTTGGCGTTAGGCGCCGCTGCTGGAACAGGATCACTCAGCTCCCGGCATTATCTGAAGGCCTGCTCACACCCTGACAAGGACCAGAAGGGGAGAGAACCTGCGACCTCCAGTCCCGTGGAGCCTTTACACATACCCCAACTGACGCAACAGCTGCCACCACTCATCAGACTCCGGGGAATTTGTGATTCTCAGGTAGTCAGGGCCGAGCCCGTACCGCAGTACAAACTCAGCAAGGTTGTCCGCCATTCTCTCGAATCGACGACTCTCCCACCAGGTGGTCAGCATGTCAGGGTAGGCCCAGATCGATCCGTCTTGCCGGTTGATCAGCACAGGGTTCTCATTGATCTTTCCGACGACGAACCAGCTACCTGGATCCTCAGGAACCTCGACCATGCCTGGCGAAATCCATTTCTGCGCCTGCACGACAGACTTCCTGTCAAGGATCACTACTGCTCCCATGATGGCTCCATCGGCAACCATCAGGAAGTCCAGGTACTCCTCCGGAGCATCCAACTCCGGCCGCCGAGAAACGCCAGCCGGAACAGAGTTGAAGATACTCAACTCACTGTTGGAATCAATGGCCTCACGAACCCTCGAAAGAGTCCGCTTGAACTCATCCGCAATCACTGGGGCCCCTGAATAGTAATAGTTATGGGCGTATAATCCGGCAGATTCATGATCTGTAGTCTAATCTGCTTACCTATGGCTTGATTGGTGGTGGCATCAAGCATATGGAGGTTGTCTACAGTATCAGGACCGCCCAGCTGAAGTTCCCAGACATGATCTGGGTTCATTCTACCGAAGATCCTCCGGCGGGCCGCTGCAACAAACTCCGGATTCCTATCTTTATACAGGGCATAAACCTTCCTGAAGAATTCCTGCTTATACCCCCGCTCAATGCCAGCTCGCGGCGGAAGCGGATTAGGGGCTTTGAAAAGCTTCCCTTCGTCACTGAGTTGCTTAAGTGCGTTTGCCTTGATCTTGAACTGAGACCTGGGCATATCTGGCTCCCAACTAATCGTGATATTAGTTGGGCAGACGTCCGGGTTGCGATTATGTACGAGCACCGAAACGGTGCCAGCCTCCACATGGTATGTGTGCAGGCCATCGATGCTCAGGTCGTAGGTGACACGGGTCGCCGTGTATGCCTTGACTGCAACGATCTTGGTCGGGCCACCGTCGGCGTTCTGGAGTGTGTGGCCAGCTTTGAGGTCGCCAGCTTGGGTCCAGGTGTTGCGGCTGACCTCATAGAACTGATGGTGCTTGGTGGTCTGGATCGTCTTCGGACCGGCCTTGGTGGCGACGACGATGTCGACATAGTCGCGGTCGGTCTTGGTGACGATTACCGCCTTGACCCGGTGCTTCTCCTTCTTCTTCTTGCCGGGCTCGGCAGTCAGGACGTAATCCCCGACCTTGACCTCGCTGATCGGCTTGGTGGTGGCGTTGGCCATCAGGACGCCGGTGGAACCGGTGAAGCTGTGCGGCGTGCAGCCCTTGCGGCCGAACTTGCTGGCCGCCGCGCCGAAGACGCCGCCCGTCGCGGCACCGACCGCCGTGGCCTTCGCCGCCCCGCTCGCGCTGCAGCCCTCCTCACTGGCCGCGCAGGAGATGCCGTAGCCGACCGCGCCTTCCGCGGCGCCACCTGCGGCACCCATGGCCGCACCCTGCGCGGCCTTGCCGCCGACGTTGGCGAGCAGGCGGCCCACCGCGCCGGAGGCCGCCCCGCCGATCGCGCCGCCCGCGGCACCAGTGGCGGCGCCGAGGGCGACCGCGCCGACGAAGCCGCCGACGGTCTTGGGACCGTCGCTCATCAGGTAGCCCACGCCGTTGGCTGCCGCGCCCGCCAGGGCCGCGCAGCCGATCGCACCGGCACCGGCCGTAGCTGCCGTGCAGCCGGCGAAGACCGCCACGCCCACCGCGACCGAGGCGATGGTCGCGGCGTGCTGCTTGACGAAGTTGGCCGTGGCCTTGACCGCCTTCTTGGCACCGCTGCGGATCTTCGCGGCCGCCTTCTTGGCGCCCTTGACCGCCTTCCCTGCCACATGTTTGGCGGCCGAGGCGGCCTTCTTCACCGTCTTCTTGACGTGGCTAACGACCTTGTGGACCGTGCGTTTGACCTTCTTATAGGTCTTTTTGGCGTATGTCTTGACCTTCTTGACGCCGTCGCTCACATAGCGCACCGCCTTGCGGACCGTGCGCTGTGCCTTGCGGACGGTCTTCTTGACCGCGGTCTTGACCTTCTTGACGGTCTTCTTGACCTTCTTGGCGGCCTTCTTGACCACCTTCTTGGTCTTCTTCCAGGCCGACTTGGCGGTCTTCGTGACCTTCTTGGCGGCCTTCTTGACCTTCTTGGTGACCTTCTTGAGGGCCTTCTTCGCGAAGCTGAAGAAGTGACCGGTCGGGTCCACACCCGTCATCGGGTTCTGGTTGGCGTACGCGTACTGGTTCGCGTTCACCGACGCCGGCAGCGGGTCGTTGCTGACGGTGTCCCGGCTGTTGAACTGGCCGGTCTGCGGTGAGTACCAGCGCGCGGCCATGTTGACCTTCGCCGTCGCCGGGTCGGTCCAGCCGGACTGGTAGCCCAGATGCCCCTGCATCCCGGCCGAGAGGACGACCGTGCCGAACGGCGTGTAGGTCGTCGAGCCGGTCAGCACCTCACTGGAGTCGGTGAACTGGGCCACCACGTCGTCGTGGATGTCGGTCAGGGCCAGCACCGCCGTCGAGCCGGCCCTCACGCCCACCAGCGAGCCGTCCGGAGTGCGGCTGTAGGACGCCGCACCGTCGGAGGCCACGTCGTTTCCGGCGCCGCTGTACTTGAACGAGAAGACCTCCGTGCCCGTCTCGTCCTTGGCGCTCAGCACACGGTCCAGACCGTCGTAGGTGTACGTCCGGTCGCCCTCGCTGATCACACGGTTGAAGGCGTCGGCCTTGAGCAGTGTCTGCTCCCCGCCCTCGTCCGTGATCGAACGCAGCGTGCCACGCGGGGTGTACGTGTACGTGTTGTGCCCGTCCGAGGTGAGACGGTTGCGCGCGTCGTACGTGTACGTGTCGCCGCCCACGCGTGTGCGGTTGCCGGAGGCGTCGTAGCCGTAGACCTCCAGGGTCATCCCGTTGTTCCAGGAGGTCAGCCGGTTCGCCCAGTCGTACGTGTACGTGTTCGCGGACGCCCCCGCCACACCGGTCGTCGTCTTCGACGTCAGGTTGTCGTTGGCGTCCCAGCCGTAGGTGAAGGAGGCCAGCACCTTGCCGGTGGGCGAGAGCAGCTTGTCGCTGGTCAGCCGCCCCAGCGCGTCGTAGGAGAACGTCCGCCGGGACTTGCCCGCGCCGTAGTCGATCTCCGTGACATTGCTGTTGGCGTCGTAGCTGTAGGTCATCGTGGAGCCGGTCGCCCCGTCGTTGACCGTCTTCAGCCGGCCCGCCGAGTCGTACGCGTAGGTCGACGTGCCCGACGCATCCGTCTGCGACGTCATCGCCCCGTCGCCGTTGTAGGTGAACGACGAGGTGCCCGACGGACCGGACGTCGACAGCAGCAGACCCCGGTCGTCGTAGGTGAAGGTGTTCAGATCCTCACCCGTCCCCGCGACGGCGGTGACACGGTCGTCGGAGTCGTACTGGTAGGTGTGGTCGACCGTTTCGGCCTCCGCACCCCTGCCGGTCTGCCGGATCAGCCGGCCCTTGGCGTCGTACTCGTTGGTGACGACCACACCGCCCGGGGAGCGGTGCTCTTTGACCCGGCCCGCCGCGTCGTACACCGTGGTGAAGGTGCGGTCCTCCAGGTCCGGGTGGGCCGGAGTGGACGGCTCGATCAGCGATTCGGGCAGCCCCCAGCTGTTGTACGTGGTGATGAACGGGTTGCCCCGGCCGTCGGTGAAGCGCGTACGGTTGCCCGCCGCGTCGTAGCCGAAGGTCGTGGTGATCGACTCGGTCGCCGAGACCGGCTGAACCGCCTTGGTCACCAGGCCCGTCGCGTCGTAGGTGAACGTGGTGGTGTGACCGCGGTAGTCGGTCACCGAAACCGGGTTGCCCATCCGGTCGTAGCCGGCACGGCTGGTGCGCAGCACCATGCCGGTCTTGTCCAGGTCGCTGGTGGCGATCAGCTGGCCGTAACCGTCGTAGGTGTTCCTGGTGCTGGTGCCGTCCGGGTCCGTCGCGGTGAGGACCTCACCGTCCATGGTGTAGGTGAACTTCGACACGTTGCCCGCGCCGTCGGTCACCTCGATGAGCTCGCCGAGGGCGTTGTACTTGTACGACTCCGACACACCCGTCGGGCTCACCGTCCGGGACAGTTCGCCGCCGGGCGCGTTGTACTCGTTGATCGTCGTGTACGCCCGCTGGGTCGGCTGACGCACGATGTCCGTGCTGGTCAGCTCACGCCCCAGGTAGTCCCATGTGGACTCCTCGCGCGCCCCGTTGGGCCGGGTCGTCGACAGCAGGTCGCCGTTGGTGTCGTACGTGAACGTCGTCCTGCCGCCGCCGGGCTCCGTGACCGAGGCGACATCGCCGAGCTGCGTGTACGTGTAGGTCGTGCGGTTGCCCAGCGGGTCGACCTCGGCCGTGACCTGGCCGAGCCTGTTGTACTCGTTCCAGGACGTGGCCGTGATCGGCGTCGTGGATCCCGGCGGGGTGTAGTTCGGCAGCCTCGTCGAGGTCTCCTGGCCGTCGGCGTCGTAGGCAATAACCGTGACGTTGCCGAGCGGGTCGGAGGTCTCGGTCACCTCGCCGAAGGTGTTGTACCCCGTCATCGAGACCGGACGTACGTCGACGGGCTCGCCCCCGCCCGTCTCGGCCTTGACGACGGGTTCGGTGACCGTGGTCTGCTGACCGGCCTCGTCGTACCCGTAGTCGGTGGTGTTGCCGTCCGGGTCGGTCATCGACACCGGCAGACCGCGCTGGTCCAGCTTCCAGGTGGTGGTGCGGACCGAGCTGCCCTCCGCCGGCAGGGTGCCGCCGTACACGGCGGACACCTGGGACGCGGTCAGCGCCTCACTGTAGATCTGGACATCGGCGATCGAGCCCTGGGCGTTCTCGCCGTAGGTGCCCTTGTACAGGCGCCGTCCGATCTGCAGCGGGCCGGTGGCCTCCCAGGGGGAGGTGAAGGCGGTCGTGGTCCCCGCCTGGCTTCCGTTGACGTACAGCTTCAGCGTCCCGGCGGCCTGGTCGTACACGCCGGCCAGGTGGGTCCAGGTGCCGGTCGTCACCGCCGACGTGCCGGAGGAGGCCCGGACGATCACGGTGTCGTCGGTGTCGGTGGCGTGGCGGTTGAAGGTCCAGCCGAACGCCGTGGAGTAGTACAGCTGGAAGCCGCTGGCCGCCTTGCCGTCCTGGGCGACGAAGGTGCTGTTCACGCTCGTCGAGCCGAGCTTGACCCAGGCCGCGACGGTGAAGCTGCCGCTGGTGTTCACCGCCGGGCCGTCCGCCTGTCCGTAGGCGTTCGCCGTGCCGTTGAAGACCGCGGAGCCGCCCTTCTCGGTGGAGCGGGTGACGGCGCTGCCGAGGGTCACCTCGCGGTTGCCGCCGGAGGAGTCCTGGGCCACAAGGCCGCTGGTCTCCGACAGTTTCCACCGGGCCACGGGCGCGGTGGTTCCGTCGTGCACCGTGGTGCCGGTGACGTTGCCCAGGTTGTCGTACAGCGTGTCCGTCGTGCTGACCTCACCGGTCGTCGGATCGGTCTCCGTCTCCGACACGACGTTGTCGTCGGGGTCGTAGGAGACCTTCGTGGTGCGGTTGAGTCCGGCCGGGTCGAGCACCGTCGACGTGATGCGGTCGGCCGCGTCCACCGTGAAGACGGTCGTGGTCTGGCCGTCGTTGGACACCTGCTTGATCAGGTTCCCGGCCATGTCGTACGTGTTGGACTCTTCGACGAACTGCTCGCCGCTCACCGGGTCCTTGCGCACGATCGTGGCCGGCAGGCCGTTGTCGGTGTAGGTGTACGCCGTCACCCAGCCCATCGAGTCGGTGATGGAGGCGAGCCGGCCGGCCGGGTCGTACGCCCGCGACTCCTGGACCAGCGTGGTCGGCTCCTGGGGGTTGTTCGGGTCCCCGGTGTAGTTGAGCAGGCTGGTGGTCAGCGGCCGCCCTTCGGCGTCGTAGGTGTAGACGTTGACGTTCCCCTCGGGGTCGGTCTCCTTCACCTTGTTGCCGTAGACGTCGTACTCGAACGACGTGGTGCCGCCGCCCGGGTCCGTCCGCGAGGCGAGACGGTTGTGGGCGTCGTACGTCATCGTCGTGGTGCGCGAGGCGTCACCACCGGTCAGGTCGGTGACGGTCTGCGAGAGGACATTGCCGTCGTCGTCGAAGACGGTGGCGGTTCTCGCCCGGTGGACCGCACCGGTGACGCGGTTGGTGACCGGGGGGCCGGTCTCGGTGACCACCTGGTCGTTCTTGTCGTACGTCCACGTGGTGGTCAGACCGTCCGGGTAGGCGTCGGACATCTCCGTCTGCGTGATCCGCCGGCCCAGGTTGTCGTACGTGTACTTCACCTTGGCGCCGTTGGCGTCGATGGTCTCCGCGAGGTCGCCGTTGGAGTAGTAGACGTACTTCGTCTTCTTGCCGCCCGGTGTCGTGACCGTGTCCACCAGGCCCGGCGGCGCCGTGGCCGTTCCGCCCTCCGCCGCGGGAGTCGACGACGTGGTGTAGGTCGTGGTGGCGGTGCGGCCGTTGGGGTGACCGGCCACCGGCGGGCTGGTCACCGACAGCAGGTTGCCGTGGGTGTCGTAGGTGTACTTGGTCAGGTAGGTGTCGTCCGTCGCCGACGTGGAACGCCCGTCCCGCTCGGTCAGGACCAGGTCGTTCCTGGGATCCATCGGCGGGAACGCGGTGGTCGCGTCCGGGTAGTACGTGTAGTACTCGGTGGAGCACTTGTTCGCGGCCGTGTCCTGGCAGTCGGTCTGGGAGACCACGTTGCCGCGGATGTCGTGGCCGGTGATGCTGCGGTTTCCGTTGGCGTCGGTCACGGTGTGCAGGAAGCCCGCCGTGTCGTAGCCGTACGTCGTCCGCTTGCCGTTGGTGTCGATCGCGGCCAGCAGGCGGTTGCCCATCTCCGCGTCGTAGACGTACGTCAGCGTCTTGTCGGTCGGGTCGGTGAGCGTGACCGTGCGCACCGGAGCGATGCCGGAGGACGCCTTGTAGGCCGACCAGTGCTGTTCGACCTGATCCTCGGTCAGCGGGTGGTCGTACACGGCGACCTCGGCGATGGAGCCCTTGAAGAAGCTCACGTCACCGGGGGAGCTGTACCAGTTCTTGGCGAAGCCGCCACCGATGTAGGTGTGGGCGTTGGTCTGGTCGTTCGCCTGACCGGTGTAGTCGGCCTGCTTGACGCCGTCGAGATACAGGGTCTGGGTCGTGCCCTTGAGGGACAGGACCGCGTGATGCCACGCGTTGTCGTTGACGGTCTTCGTCGAACCGAAGGAGCTGCCGCCGGTCCCCGAGCCGCTCCACCAGTGACCGTGCAGTTTGCCGTCGGCGCCCACGTACAGCAGCGGGTGCCAGCTGCCGGACGGAGTGGGCTCGGTCAGTGGCTGCGACTGGTCGGACAGGATCACACCGGGGCTGTCGGTCTTGAACCACAGCTCGACGGCACGCTCCGGCGAGCCGTGCCAGGGGCTGTACGGGATCTCGGCGTACGAGGAGGTGCCGTTGAAGGACGCGGCCGTGACGTCACCGGTGCCGAACGGACCCGCCACACCCTGGGTGACGGAGTTGTACGTGCCGAACCCGGTGTTCACCTCGTTGGCGGCCTGCGGCGCGCCGAGGGTGTCGGCCAGACGCCAGTAGCCGGCCGGGGCGGAGCCCATCACCGCCGAGCGGTAGACCTGCGAGGAACCGGTGACCGTGGGCGGGTTGAGCTTCCAGGTGCCGCCGTCACTGTCCGTGACCCGCTGGACCAGGTCGTCGCTGGTGTCGTAGACGACCTGGGCGTGGACCCTCCCTCCGGGCGTGGTGATCTTGCTGAGCAGACCGGCGGACCGCTTGGCGGCCTGGTACTGCGCGGTGATCACCGACGGGTCGAGGGGCTCGGAGTAGATCGCCACCTCGGCCATCTGGCCGGAGTAGTGCCCGAGCGGGTCGTTTGGGTTCATCGCGGGCCAGCCCTGGGTGTTCACCCCCGCACCGAGCGAGATGTAGGGCTGGTCCCAGTCGTTGATGGTGCCGCTCAGCGAGCCCTGGGCCACGCCGTCGAGGTACAGGGTCTGGCTGGTGGCCTGGCCGGTGAGGACCGCCTGGTGCCACTGGCCGTCGGTGACCGTGGCGCTGGAGACGATGGTGGGGTTGCAGCTGGGCGACATGGCCAGGCAGCCGCGCAGCTTGCCGTCGGTCCCGATGTACACCGCCGGGGTGTTCTTCGTCGTGTTCCCCACCGGGTCGGGGTCGCTCAGCGGCTTGTCGCCGTAGTAGAAGAGGACGCCTCCGGCCTTGGTGGTCCTGAACCACAAGGACACCGTCATGTACGAGGGCGTGGCGCCGGGGGCGCTCGGCATCTCCACGTACGACGTGGTGCCGTTGAAGGTGGCCGTCTTCTGGGTGGAGCCCGCGAGGACGGGCGAACTGCCCAGCGTCACATTGTGGTAGAGGCCGTTGTACCGGCCCTGGTTGGTGTCGACGCTGTCCTTGGCGACGGTCGCGCCGGCCTCCTCGCCGAGCCGCCAGTACGCGTACGGGTCGGCGTCCAGCACCGTGGTGCGGTAGTGGTTGCCGGTGGCGTACGTGTAGGTGGTGCACTTGGTCGGGGTCGCGGGCGGGCAGACGGAGGTGAGCTGGTCACCGGAGTAGCCGTAGGTCCAGGTCTGGACCGTGGACGGATCGCCCGCGACCGCCGGGTCGGTGGAGACGGTGGCGACATGCGCGGCGGTGGCGCCGGAGGGCGTCGACCACGTCAGGCTGAGTGACCGCCTGGACGTCTCGTTGGTGATTTTGACCAGCTGCTTGGACGCGTTGTAGGTGAACGTCTCGGTGCGGCCCGCGTAGTCCTTGATGCTGGATATCGCGTAGGTGCCCGCCTTGGCGGTCGCCTGCTTGAAGGCGTACTCGGTGAAGTCCTTGTCCGTCAGCGTGTAGCCGCCGGTCACCGACTGGAGCCGGGCGTACCGGCCGAGCGGGGGCTGGAAGGTGCCGTCGCTGTTGCGGCCGAAGGCGACCTGCTCACCGCCCGGGTAGGTGACGACGACACTGGTGACCGTGCCCGCCGGGTCCTTCACCTCGGTCGCCTTCATGTCGGCGACCGTCGACCAGCCGGCGCCGAAGGCCCCGTCGATGCGCGGGTCGAGGCTGTTGTACGAGCGGTCGATCTCCAGCGAGGGGCCGATGACCTCCACGTCCGCGTCGGTGTCCTCGGTGGTGTAGTTGCCGTCCGAGGGGTCGAAGTCATGGCCGTCGGTGTTCTGGGCCAGACCCGAGGTGACCGGCGGCTGCGGTACGGCGGTGGTGAAGCGGCTGGAGTACGTCACCTCCTCGTAGCCGTCGCTCGCCCCCACGTACCACTCGTAGTTCTTCGACCACTTGAGCTTGCCCGCGGGGATCTTCCATCTGCCCTTGGACAGGGTGCCGGAGGTGGCGACGGGGGTGGTGCTGCCGCTGTCGGCGTCGTACACCTCGAAGAGGTACGACAGTGCGGAGTTCGGCCACTTGTCGGCGTCGTGCGCGTAGACGAGCAGCTCGGGCTGGAGGGTGTTGGCCTGGAAGTTCTCCGGCGGGTACTGGGCGGTGACCTGCGGCTTGGTGTTCGGCGCGTAGGTCAGGTCCAGCGAGGGGCGCCAGGCGGCGGTGGCCGAGTTGTCGGAGTGGAACCTCTTCCAGTGCAGGGCGTCGTTGGTCGGTGCGACAAGGGCGAGACCGTAGTTGGGCCCGCCGGTGGCGACCTGGGTGAACCACGATGTCGACAGCGTCACCGGCATCTTCACCCCGACGCTGGTGCTGCCGCTGGTGTTGGTGCACGAGGCACCCGGATTCACCGTGGCGGAGCCGATGGCGGAGCCGTAGGACGGACCCGGGTACGTCGTGGTCGTCGACGGGGACCACGACTGGGTCACCGGGTGCACGTAGAACGGCTTGGCGGTGCACGTCGAGGACCACAGCGCCCAGACGTTGAGGGTCGCCGCGGACACCTTCTGGCCGGCGATCTTCGAGCTCAGCGACGAGAACTGCAGGAACGAGTTCGCCTTGTTGGTGCCCGAGTCGTACGAGCCGACCTTGATCTGGTCCTCGGCCGAGCGGTCGGCGCTGTAGTTGTTCTGCACGTACGTCGACTGACTGGCGACGACGGTCGTCGGGTCGACGGTGACGGGATAGACCCGCTCGGGGTCGTCCAGCCAGTCCCGGTCGGCGGTCAGCCTCAGCGCCGGCTTGCCGTCCACCGTGGTCAGCTCGTACGAGACCTGCTGAGAGCGGACGCCCTCACCGGAGCGGGGGTCGATCCGGGAGTCCTGCATGAAGGCGTGAGGGACGCCGGCGGCCACCTTGCCGTCGGCATCCGTGAACTTCACGCTCCCGTCCTCCGCGATGTGCGGAGTCAGGCCCTTCAAATCGAGCGGGAACACCCAGGAGTTGGCCGCGTCCCTGGAGTGCAGGACCAGGTTCTCCTTGACGCCGTCGGCGATGGGGACGAGCTGCACGTCCGTGTCGGGAAGCACGTCGGCGTAACGGAGAGTTCCGTTGTCGTCCTTGACCGCCGTGGTGTTCTGCGCGCCGCGCAGCGTGTACGCCAGGCGACGGCCGCCTCCGAAGTCGAGGGAGACCAGCCGCTGGTCGGTGGCGTTCGTGGCGAACTCGATGTCGAAGGAGTTGGCCTTCTGCTCGAACCGGCCCTGCTCGTTCTCGACCAGGCTGACGTCGATCGGCTTCCAGGATCCGTCCGCCGCCTTGAAGTTGGTGCGGGTCGTGTAGTGCCGGATCGTGGTGGAACCGTCGGCGTTGACGTAGTAGTCCGACGTCGCCGTGGACTTCTTGGCGTCCCGCTTGCTGGTCCGGGGGTCGAAGCTCTCCGCCGTGCCCGAGGCCTTGGCCGTCGTGGTCTTCTCGACCTGGCGTACCGGGCGCTTGTACGGGTCCAACTCGCCCCGGCCCTTGCCGGGTTTGCGCCCGACGCCTCCCTCGGCGCTGGTGGCCGCGGTCGAGGCGTGGTGGCTCTTGCCCCGCGCGGTTCCGCCCTGCTGGTCGGGCGTCTTCAACGGGGACTCATTGGCCCATTTCCACAAACCGGACAGAGACCACTCGGGCATGCTCACCGCCGGCAGGGTGGCACCGGTGGCCGCCGCCGTCTCGGTGGTGAGCATGAACGAGAAGGAGACCAGGACAGACAGAGCCGTGACCCTCACCCTGCGCCGGCCTCCGGGGCCCGGCGGGAACAGGCGAGGGCCGCGGACCCAGCGGACACGCATGGACAGCCTTTACTCGCGAAGCCAACAAAGCTTCGAAAGCTTTTCCATGGGTCAAACAAAGTATCTACACGAGATCCACATCTTTAGATGATCTTTACCAACTGCCTTGCGCTGTAAGGGCATTGGGTCACATACCGGACGCCCGCACGGCATGTCTGATCACATCCGCCACCGTCGCCTCAAGCTCCTCACCAGGCTGCGCGACAGTGACGTTCCCGGCTTCCTTCGCCTTCTCCGTCTTCTCCGCTTTCCCTGCCTTCTCCGCCGAACCTCCGTCGACCACGACGAAGCGCACCTTGGCGTGCTGGCCGGCGTCGGTTCTCGTCACCTGGGTCTGCGGAGCACCGACCGCCACGACGACATCGCACTGACGCTGGATCAGGCTGTTGAAGAACGGCCGCACGTTGGCCACCGACTGCGGCCCCATGACCGGCACATAGGAAACCCGGGCCCTGGTCTCCAGGGACGCCTTCTGCATCCCCTGCCACACCGAGGCGGCGAGCGTCCCCTGGGCGATGCCCTTCTCGTCCGTCAGCAGACACGCGTCGAACTCCTTGTACTGACGTGCCCGCGGATCAGGGGGGCCGGGCTTCTCCTCGTCGGTGAACAACCACGCGCCCACCAGCCCGAGTGCCACGGCTGCCGCCACACCGCCCGCCACCCAGGCACCACGGCCTCGCAGCACACCGGCTGCCGCCGCCATCGCACGGGCGACCGGCATCCTGGCCGGGGAGGCGGTGGTCTTCTTCTCACGATCGCGCTCGTCACGCCGACTCTTCATCGCGCACCGCCCCGGACGACCTGACGGACGATCAGTGCAGCACCGTGCCGACCGCGGCGAAGACCACCGCCGACAGCCGGCCGGCGCGCCTGCCCCGCCGGAAGTCCGGCGCAAGCGACGGCGTTGCGCCCAACGACCCGAGCCTCACCGCGGATACGGCCGTCGGCGCCCCTCCGGAAGAACAACCTGGGCACGGGGTCTGCTGTTGCTCGAGTCGTACACCCGACGACCAGGTCGTGCTTCACAGTCTTCACCTTTGCTTCCCAGGAACGCGCGTACACGCACATGTATTCGACCAGGACCGCCGTACCATACATCCCCCACAGAGGGTCACCGCCCCCGCTGCGTCCTCAGCCGGCGTCCGGCCGAGCTTCTGACGCCGAGGACGACGACCTGCGCGGCGGGGCGTCCGCGACCACGTACGCGTACATCCCGCGTGGCACGCTGCGTTCGATCAGGGACGAGGGCGGGGAGCAGACACTGCTCAAGTCCGACGCCTTCAACCGTGTGATCACCAAGGGCGACTGGACGTACACCTACGACGGCCTGGACCGTGTCCTGAACGCCAAGGACGAGACGGGCACGGAGGTCTTCTCGTTCAAGTACAGCGGCGCCGGAAACGACGTGGCCTCCGACGGTGCGGCGTCCTGCAGCCGCACTCCGGACGGCTCGCTGGTGGGCGTGAGGGGCGGCTCGACGGCGGTGCCGACCCTGACCGGCACGCACAACAACGTGGTGGCCCAGTTCAAACAGCACTGCGGACGCCGGCCCACCGTGCACCGGAAACCCGTCAACCGCACGTCCGCCTGCGCAGCCTGGTCGAGCGTGCCTTCACCCGCCTGAAGGACTGGCGGATATTTCGTCACGCCCGCTGTAACCCCAACCGCCTGACGTCAAACGAGCACGAACAGAATCTACTCGTAAATGAGGGCCGCATGAAAAATTGCGGCGATCATCGACCAGTCCGGTTCCTCAGGAACCGGTTCCTTCACGATGTTTTTGAAGAATCCATCCATGGACCTGGTCCATCGCGCAGCAGCATCGATCAGAGAATCCGCAGTAATGTTCTCTGCCGGCATATCTCCACTTCGAACCATTTCCGCCATACGGGCCAGGTAGTCAGCCAGGTCTTCCCTGCTTTGCACTTGGTTCAGAGCCTCATCATGCCAGTTCACGGTGCCCACACTCCTGCAGATCGAAGTATTTGATCATCATTGATCGCCCTTCGTTTTGCCGCCACTCAGCACCAGACCATCCAGCTGTTACCCCTCCACCGCAACCGTCGGCGCAACCCCGAGAGTCAACCCCTCAAGGGCCTTTTCAGTCGACCCGAAGCCGGCCACCCAGTCTGCTACCAGATAGATCCCGCCGACCTCGTCATCTCCTCGATGCCCCGCAGAACGAGAGTCTGCAGAGGACCTACAGGCACTCCATCAGTTCATCCTCGAATCGTCCAACCTCAGCATTCCAGAGAGCCTTCGATCCCCCGTATCTCCTTGAACTCCTGGTCATGAGCAGCTCGCAGAGGAAATCCTCAGCCGGCAGCTCTTTTCCGGCCGGAGCTTTTTTCTGTGACGTCCTGCCCGAGTTTCCGGGGACTGGTCGACCACGGCGCGTGTCCGCCGGGGGTGCCATCCGTAAATCCGTAAGGTGAGGCCGTGGTACCGGGCGAAGCCCGTGGCCCGTGGTGGAGGCATGGCCTGGCGGGCTCCGGTGTGGTCCGTGTGCGGGTGGTGTCAGTTCACTGGGCGCGGAACCGTTCCGGTGCCTTGGTCGGGGTGCCGCCGGAGGGGAGCTTCTGGTCGGGGCAGGTGGACAGGACCCTCTTCATCGCGGCCTTCTCCGCAGCGGTGACCCACAGTTCGTACTTCTTCTTCACGGCGACCTGCCGGGCGACGTACTGGCACCGGTAGGCCTTGTTGGGCGGCAGCCAGGTCGCCGTGTCGCCGTCGCCCTTGGCGCGGTTGGTGCGCGCGTCCACGGCGAGCAGGTTGAGCGGGTCGTTGGCCAGGGCTATGCGTTTGCTCGCGTCCCAGTACTTGGCGCCCTTCTGCCAGGCGTCCGACAGGGCGACGACATGGTCGATGTCGATCTGGCTGTGGCCGCGCCGGAAGACGATCTCCTTGCCGGAGTACGGGTCCGAGGCCAGGACGCCGTAGGACACCTTGCAGGTGCCGTCGGTGAACCTGACCTGCTCCAGGTCCCGTTTGAGGATGTCGTCGCGGGTGCGGCAGCCGTTGGAGTCGGTGTCCGCCCAGGCCCTGCCGAACTTCTCCCGCTCATAGCCGGTCTTCGGTGCCCGTCCCTTGACGGGCAGTTCCTCGACGGCGGCGAGCGCCGCGCCGGCCGCCGTCTTCTCGGGTGTGCCCGGGCCGCCGGTGTCCTCCGTGCAGCCGGTCACGGTCAGTGCCACGACAGCGGCCACGACCGCCCCGCCCCTCGGACACCTCAGTCGCCTCACTCCGCGCCCCTCTCCTCATATGCCCGGTCCCGCCTCTGGTGCGGTCCTCTTGTCACAACTTCCCACGTTAACCGGGGTGATGTTCGTCCCGCACGGGGACCGGGGCACGGGGCGCGGATGCGGCGCGAACCGGGTGTGGATGCAGTGCGGTCCACGCCCCAGGGCATACGACCCCCAGGACGTACGCCCCCAGGGCCTACGACCCCAGGACCGATGTCAGGAACTCGCCCACCCAGCCGAGCAGTTCCCGGCCGACCAGGGGCTTGCCACCGACCTTCGCGGTCTTGGGGCGGGGCACGAGGACCTGGTGGACGGCCGGCTTGATCACCGAACCGGGGTAGAGGCGCTTGAGGCGCAGCTCCTGCGACTCGCGCAACTCCACCGGGGCGAAGCGGATGTTGGTGCCCTGCAGCACGATCTCGCCCACTCCGCACGCGCGGGCGAGCATGCGCAGCCCGGCCACCAGCAGCAGGTTCTCCACCGGTTCGGGCAGCTTGCCGTAGCGGTCGGTGAGTTCCTCGCGGACGGCCTTGATGTCCTCCTCGGAGTTGGCGGAGGCGATGGACCGGTAGGCCTGCAGGCGCAGCCGCTCGCCGGGCGCGTAGTCGTGCGGGACGTGCGCGTCGACGGGCAGCTCGATCTTGACCTCGAGCGGCGGCTCCTCCTCCTTGATCTCACCGGTCTCCAGCTGCCGCCGGTAGTCCGCGACCGCCTCGCCGACCATGCGCACGTACAGGTCGAAGCCGACGCCCGCGATGTGCCCGGACTGCTCGCCGCCCAGCAGGTTTCCGGCACCCCGGATCTCCAGGTCCTTCATCGCCACGTACATGCCCGCGCCCATCTCCGTGTGCTGGGCGATGGTCGCCAGGCGCTCGTGGGCGGTCTCCGTCAGCGGCCTCTCCGGCGGGTACAGGAAGTAGGCGTAGCCGCGTTCGCGGCCGCGGCCCACCCGGCCGCGCAGCTGGTGCAGCTGGGACAGGCCGAAGGTGTCGCTGCGCTCCACGATCAGGGTGTTGGCGTTGGAGATGTCGATGCCCGACTCGACGATCGTCGTCGAGACCAGCACGTCGTACTTCTTCTCCCAGAAGTCGACCACGACCTGCTCCAGGGCGGCCTCCGACATCTGGCCGTGGGCGGTGGCGATCCGTGCCTCGGGGACGATCTCGCGCAGCCGGGCCGCGGCGCGGTCGATGGACTCCACCCGGTTGTGGATGTAGAAGACCTGGCCCTCGCGCAGCAGCTCACGGCGGATCGCCGCACCGATCTGCTTCTCGTCGTACGGTCCGACGAACGTCAGCACCGGGTGGCGTTCCTCGGGGGGCGTGGTGATCGTCGACATCTCCCGGATGCCGGTCACGGCCATCTCCAGGGTCCTGGGGATGGGGGTGGCGGACATCGTCAGGACGTCGACGTTGGCGCGGAGCTTCTTCAGCTGCTCCTTGTGCTCGACGCCGAAGCGCTGCTCCTCGTCGACGATGACCAGGCCCAGGTCCTTGAACTTGGTCTCCGAGGAGAACAGGCGGTGGGTGCCGATCACGACGTCCACCGAGCCGTCCCGCAGCCCGTCCAGGACCGCCTTGGCCTCGGCGTCGGTCTGGAAGCGGGAGAGCGCCTTGACGTTCACCGGGAACTGCGCGTACCGCTCGGAGAACGTCGCGAAGTGCTGCTGCACCAGCAGCGTGGTGGGCACGAGCACCGCCACCTGCTTGCCGTCCTGGACCGCCTTGAAGGCGGCGCGGACCGCGATCTCCGTCTTGCCGTAGCCGACGTCGCCGCAGATCAGGCGGTCCATCGGGACCGGCTTTTCCATGTCCGCCTTGACCTCGGCGATCGTGGTGAGCTGGTCCGGGGTCTCCGTGTACGGGAAGGCGTCCTCCAGCTCGCGCTGCCAGGGCGTGTCGGGGCCGAAGGCGTGCCCGGGTGCGGCCATGCGCGCGCTGTAGAGCTTGATCAGGTCGGCGGCGATCTCCTTGACCGCCTTCCTCGCGCGTGCCTTGGTCTTCGTCCAGTCGGCGCCGCCGAGCCGGTGCAGGGTGGGGGCCTCGCCGCCGACGTACTTGGTGATCTGCTCCAGCTGGTCGGTGGGGATGTAGAGGCGGTCGCCGGGCTGGCCGCGCTTGGCCGGGGCGTACTCCACCACCAGGTACTCGCGGGTGGCGCCCTGCACGGTGCGCTGCACCATCTCGATGTAGCGGCCCACGCCGTGCTGCTCGTGGACGATGTAGTCGCCGGGCTCCAGGGTCAGCGGGTCGATGCTCTTGCGGCGGCGCACCGGCATCCGGGCGCCGTCGCGGCCGGCCGTCTTCTGGCCGGTCAGGTCGGTCTCGGTGAGCACCGCCAGCTTCAGGCCCGGGTCGACGAAGCCGTGGGTGACGGAGCCGCACGCCACGTGCACGACCGACGCGGACAGCTCCTTCAGGTCCACGTCCAGGCGGGCGGCGATGCCCTCGCCGCCGAGCACCTCGACGGTGCGGGAGGCCGGGCCGTGGCCCTCGGTGACGAAGACCGCGCGCCAGCCGTCCGCGAGCCAGCCCTTGGTGTCGGCGAGCGCCCTCGCGGTGTCCCCGCGGTAGGTCTCGGGCGCGCGCATGCCCAGCTTGAGGGTGTCCGCGCCCTCGTCCTCGTCGCCGTCGTAGGCCGTCTCGTCCGCGGCGAACGGCGAGACGGTCCACCACATCATGCCCAGCTCGCGCGCGTGGTCGCGGAGGTCGGCGATCGACCGCAGGGAGGCCGCGCCGACGTCGATGGGGGCCTGTGCGCCGCCGGCGGTGGCCGCCCAGGAGGCCTGCAGGAACTCCTGGGAGGTGGCCACCAGGTCGGCCGCGCGGGTGCGCACCCGCTCCGGGTCGCAGACGACGGCCATGGCGCCCTCGGGCAGCACGTCGAGCAGCAGCTCCATGTCGTCGACCAGGACCGGCGCCAGGGACTCCATGCCCTCGACCGCGATGCCCTCGGCGATCTTGCCCAGCAGTTCGCCGAGTTCCGGGTGCTGCTCGGCGAGCTCGCGCGCACGCGCGCGGACGTCCTCGGTGAGCAGCAGCTCACGGCAGGGCGGGGCCCACAGGCCGTGCTCGGCGATCTCCAGGGAGCGCTGGTCGGCGACCTTGAAGTAGCGGATCTCCTCGACGTCGTCGCCCCAGAACTCGATGCGCAGGGGGTGTTCCTCGGTGGGCGGGAACACGTCGAGGATGCCGCCGCGCACGGCGAACTCGCCGCGTTTTTCCACCAGCTCCACCCGGGAGTACGCGGCGGCGGCCAGGGCCTCGACGACATCGTCGAGGTCGGCGCTCTGCCCGCTTTTCAAGGACACCGGCTCCAGGTCGCCCAGGCCCTTGACCTGCGGCTGGAGGACGGAGCGCACGGGTGCGACGACGACGGAGACCGGGCCGGTCTCCGGGTCGTCGGGGTCGGGGTGGGCCAGACGGCGCAGCACGGCCAGACGGCGGCCCATGGTGTCGCTGCGCGGGCTGAGCCGCTCGTGCGGGAGGGTCTCCCAGGCGGGGTACTCGACGACGCCGTGCGGGGGCAGCAGCGAGCGCAGGGCGTCGGCGAGGTCCTCGGCCTCGCGGCCGGTCGCGGTGACCGCGAGCACGGGGCGGCCGGTCTCACGGGCCAGGGCGGCGACCGCGAAGGGGCGGGCCGCCGGGGGGCCGACGAGGTCGATGTGCATGCGGTTGCCGTCCGCCGCGGCGGTGATCGCTTCTGCGAGGGCGGGGTCCTTGACGACGGCGTCGAGCAGACCGTGCAGGGTCATGGGGGGTTGTTTTCCGTCCGGAGATGGGCAACACGAAGGGCCCGACTCGCGCGGCGGGCCGGGGTCCCTTCAGCGTACGACGCCCGGGGCGGTGGTCGCGGGGGCTGTGGACAACGTCCCACACCCGACCACTGTCGAACACACATTCAAACAAGGGGGCGTTCAGACGGACACACAACGGACGCGCAGAGGGGCGGCGGGGTGCCTCACCCCGCCGCCCCTGCTCCGCCCGTCCTCGGGGCCGCGGCCCGCCCCGGCCGCGGCCCCGTCCCCCGCCATGACGGGTCAGTCCGTGGCGATCGCCTCCAGGACGTTCATCCGGCCCGCCCGGAACGCCGGGACCAGGGCGGCGAACAGGCCCACGAACGCCGATCCGATGAAGACCCCGATGATCGTCGGCCACGGGATGTCGAGGACCTTCAGGCCCTCCAGGGCCAGCAGCTGCTGGGCGGTGGCGCCCCAGCCCATGCCCAGCCCGAGGCCCAGCAGGGCACCGAAGAGGGCGATCACGACCGACTCCATGCGGATCATGCGGCGCAGCTGCCGGCGCGACAGGCCGATGGCCCGCATCAGGCCGATCTCCCGGGTCCGTTCCACGACCGACAGGGCCAGGGTGTTCACCACACCCAGGACCGCGACGACGATCGCCAGGGCCAGCAGGCCGTAGACCATGTTCAGCAGCTGGCCGACCTGGTCTTGCAGCGCCTCCTTGTAGTCGGTCTGGTCGCGCACCGTGTACTGCGGGTAGTCGTGCAGCGCGTCCTTCAGCGCCCGGTACGCGGCGTCCTTCTGCCCGTCCTTCGCCGAGGCGAAGACCATCGCCGTCAGCGGCATCCTCTCGTCCGGGACGTGCCGGGCGAGCGTGTCGATCGACAGGTACTTCGCCCCCGCGTCGATCATGCCCTCGCTGCTGGTGATCGCCCGGACCGTCAGCGTGCCCGTCGAGCCGCCCTCGAACGCGACCTTGATCTTCGAGCCGATGCCGATGCCGTGGTCCTTCGCGAACTTCTCGGGGACGGACATCGAGCCGGGCCGGTAGGCGTCCTTCAGCTCGCCCTCGACGGTCTTCACCCGCAGATCGGTCGCGTACGTCGGGTCGGCCGCCGAGAGCGTCTGCTTCCTCAGCGTCCTGCCGTCGGGCGTGGTGAGGGCGGCCTCGGCCAGCTTGTACTCGGTGACCCGCTCCAGCTCCGGCACCGCCTCCACCGCCCGCACGGCCTGCGGGGTGATCAGCTGGCCCATGTCGTTCTGGACGATGAAGTCCGTGCCGACCGCCTTGTCGAGCTCCTCGGTGGCGGAGGCCACCATGGAGGAGCCGACCACCGACAGGCACGCCACCAGCGCGAGGCCGATCATCAGCGCGGCACCGGTCGCGCCGGTACGGCGCGGATTGCGCAGGGCATTGCGCTCCGCCATCCGGCCGACGGGGCCGAAGACCCGCAGCAGGAGCGCGCCCAGGACCCGGACCACACCGCCGGCGAGCAGCGGGCCGATGACGACGAAGCCGACCAGGGACAGCACCACGCCCAGACCCAGCCACAGCGAGCCGTCGGACGCCTTGTCCGCGGTGCCCGCCAGGTAGAGGGAGAACCCTCCGGCGGCGGTGAGGACCGTACCGACGACACCCCGCACCCAGCCGGCCTTGGCGTCCACCGGGGCGCCCGCATCACGCAGCGCGGCCATCGGGGAGATCCGGCCGGCCCGCCGTGCGGGCAGATAGGCGGCCAGCACGGTGACGACGATGCCCAGCAGCATCCCGACCACGGGAGTCGTCCAGGCCACCGTCAGATCGTCCGTGGACAGCTTCATGCCCATCAGGCCCATGAGCTTCATCAGCCCGACCGCCAGACCGACGCCCGCCCCCACACCGAGCACCGAGCCGACGACACCCAGCAGCAGCGCCTCGGCCAGCACCGAGCGGTTGACCTGCCCGCGGGAGGAGCCGATGGCCCGCATCAGGCCGATCTCCCGGGTGCGCTGCGCGACCAGCATGGAGAAGGTGTTGATGATCAGGAAGACGCCGACGAGGAAGGCGATCCCGGCGAAGCCGAGCATGGCGTACTTCATGACGCTCATGAAGCTCTCGACGTCCTTCCGGTTGGCGTCGGCGACCTCCTCGGCGGTCCGCACCTTGTAGTCGCCGCCGAGCGCGGCCACCACGTTCTTCTTCAGCTGCGTGTCGCTGACACCGTCGGCGGCGGTGACGTTGATGTCGGTGTAGACACCGGTCCTGCCGACCAGGACCCGCTGGGCGGTCTCGGTGTCCAGGTAGAAGACCGCGGCACCGGGGTTGGTGACGGTGAAGCTGACGATGCCGGAGACCTTCGCGGTGTGCGTGCCGACCGCCGTGATCACGCCCACCTCGTCACCGAGCCTCAGGCCGTGCTTGTCGGCGGTGTCGGCGTCGACCATCACCTGGTTCGCGCCCTTGGGCGCCGCACCGGAGGTGATCTCCATCGTGCGGGCCTCGTTGGCGTTCCAGCTGCCGACGATGGTCGGCGCGCCGCTGGACGGCGAAAGGCTGTCCTTGTCGCCGTCGACGACGGTCACCGAGGTCGAGAACACCGCGCCCTCGGCCGACTTCACGCCGTCCACCGCGCGCACCTCGGTGAGCACGGAGGCCGGTATCACCGGCGGCCGGCCGTTGCTGGAGGTCGTCTCACCGCTGTCGGAGGCGTCCTTGGCGCTGACCGTCACATCCGACGCCGTCGCCTGGAACAGCTTGTCGAACGTCGTGTTCATGGTGTCGGTGAACACCAGCGTCCCGCAGACGAACGCCACCGACAGCAGCACGGCGACGGCCGACAGCGCCATGCGCCCCTTGTGCGCGAGGAAGTTGCGCAGGGAAGTCTTCAGGACGGTCATGACGTGCGCCCCCGGGCGTCGAAGTCCTTCATGCGGTCCAGCACCTGATCGGCCGTCGGCTTGTCCATCTCGTCGACGATCCGGCCGTCGGCCAGATACAGCACACGGTCGGCGTAGGAGGCGGCCACCGGGTCGTGGGTGACCATCACGATCGTCTGCCCCAGCTCGTCCACCGACCGGCGCAGAAAGCCCAGCACCTCGGCGCCCGCACGGGAGTCCAGGTTCCCGGTCGGCTCGTCACCGAAGATGATCTCGGGCCGGGCGGCCAGGGCACGGGCCACGGCGACACGCTGCTGCTGACCGCCGGAGAGCTGGTTGGGCCGGTGCTTGAGCCGGCCGGCGAGCCCCACGGTCTCCACCACCCGGTCCAGCCACTCCTTGTCCGGCTTCCGGCCGGCGATGTCCATGGGCAGGGTGATGTTCTCGATCGCGTTCAGCGTGGGCAGCAGGTTGAACGCCTGGAAGATGAAACCGATCCGGTCCCGGCGCAGCTGCGTGAGCTTCTTGTCCTTCAGCCCGGTGATCTCGGTGTCGTCCAGGAAGATCTGCCCGCTGGTCACGGTGTCGAGACCGGCGAGGCAGTGCATCAGCGTGGACTTGCCGGACCCCGAGGGCCCCATGATCGCGGTGAACTGGCCCCGGGCTATGTCCACGTCGACGTGGTCCAGGGCGACGACACGGGTCTCCCCGGCCCCGTAGGCCTTCACGACCTGCCGCGCCCGCGCGGCAACGGCCGTAGTCCTTCCAGTACCCCCGTGCCTGGGAATGGTCACAGCCGATGTCACGTCAAGTCTCCTAAGTCGGTCGGTCGGTGGATCGTGTCGGTTGCGGACGCGTGGTCTGCGAAGTCGTCTGTGCAGTGGTCTGTGCAGTGGTGTGCGCAGCCGTCTGCGCATCGCTGCGCCGTCGAGTCTGCTCGGCGAAGGCCCCCTGGCGCGCTGGTGCCCAGCGCAGTCTTCTGCTGGGGAAAACCCCACCCCCGTCGGTGCGGCACACCGCCCCCCCTGCGGTGTAAAGCCAGGTTAAGGACACTCCCGCCCCCGCACGTCATCCGGCGGGACGACCCCTCCCCAGCCTCGGGTACGGAGCTTCCCCTAGGGGTTCTCCACCGCAGGGCGGATCCCGTCTCAGGGTTGCCTCCCCCCATCGGCGCACCGGAAGTCTTCACCCTCCCGCCGCGTGAAGGTCAAGCGCACGGCCGCTCCACGACAAACCGGCGCGCGGGAAAGGCCCCGCACAGGGCAGCGCCCGCCCCCGGTACGCCGACCGCCCGCCCCTCGGTCGTCGGCCGCCCGCCCCTCGGTCGTCGGCCGCCCGCCCCTCGTCCGCCCGGTCAGCGTCCCGTCACACCGCTCCGCGCCACCGTGCCGGCCTGCGCCCCCGCACCGTCGCCCCATCCCTCGCCGCGCTCGCGCGGCGTCCGCTCCGTCCCCCCGGCGATCCACTCGTCCCGCAGCCGGGCCTCGGCCAGCACCTCCGCCGCCCGGGCCCGTGCCTCCTGCTGCCCCCGCAGCGCCGCCTGCTCGGCCTCGGCCAGGGCCCGCACCGCCTCGTACAGGGCCTCCTCGGCCGCCGCCGCGCGGGCGGCGTGCTCCGCCTCGAGAGCGGCCTCCCGCTCGGCCCGCACCCGCTCCGCCTCCGCCCACCGCTCGGCGTGCTCCCTGGCCTGCGCGGCGAGCATCCCGGAGGCGTACTGCCGCGTCTCCCGCAGCACGGCCAGCGCCTCGCCGCGGCGTTCCTTCGCCTCCCGGCGGACCGTGGCCCGCAGTTCGTCGGCCTTCGTCCGCGCCGCGAGGAGGCACCGCTCGGCCTGCTCGTCGGCCCGGGTGCGCACGGCGTCGGCCTGCGCCCGGGCGGCGGCGAGGACGCGTTCCGCGTCGGCCCGTGCCGTCTCCATCAGACGCTGCGCCGCCCGCCGCGCGCTCTTGCGCACCGCCTGCGCCTCCTCCTGCGCCAGCTCGAAGAGCCGCCCGGCGCGCTCGCCGAGACTCTCGTACGTCTGAGGGCCCAGCCCCTCCACCGCCTCGCGCAGCCGGGCCAGCTCCGTC
Source organism: Streptomyces thermoalcalitolerans (assembly GCF_039525155.1). Lineage (NCBI taxonomy): Bacteria > Bacillati > Actinomycetota > Actinomycetes > Kitasatosporales > Streptomycetaceae > Streptomyces > Streptomyces thermoalcalitolerans. Next base: position 163,147 of record NZ_BAAAHG010000007.1, read on the forward strand.
TCCATCTCCCGGGCGAGGACGGTCAGCCGCGCCGCACGCTCCCACGCGGCGTCCCGGTTGTCGGAGAGGGCAGCCATGTACGCGTCGACCTGGGCGGGACGGTAGCCGCGCCCCCGTACGACCGCGAAGCCGTACGGCGACCCCGGTGCGCTGCTCATCCTGGACCCCTCTCCGCCGGAACACCGCCGGCGCACTGCCGGGACGCTCCCGGAACACCGCCGGACGGCACGAACGGAACACCAACGGAATACGACATGATGATTTCGCGCATATCTTGATGTATGGGGCGTTGATGTTCATAACGCGACACTCCGGGCGCGCGGCGGGTCGCTTCGCCGGCGACGGGCACGGCCACGGACACACCTGCGGACACACCTGCGGACACACCTGCGGACACACCTGCGGACACACGGACGGACCCGAACGCGGGCACGAACACGCGAACACAAAGCAGACCCACAGCAGGCGCAAAAAGGGCCGGGCCCGGTCGCAAGAACCGGGCCCGGCCCGTCCGCACGAGGTGCGGCCGTCAGCCGGGACGCCTCACAGCAGCCCGTCCCACATCTGCTCCAGCACCACCGACCACCAGCTCTCGGGCGAACTCAGCGCCGCCGGGTCCAAGGACGCCAACTGCGCCTGGAAGTCGACGGTCCAGCGGCCCGCCTGCTCCTGGGTCAGCCCGTAGCGCAGCCGCCACATCCGCCCGAGCAGCGCCAGACAGCGCACGAACTCCGGCAGCCCCGTGTTCACGAACTGCGGCGGCACGGGCCCACCGCCCGGCCCCGCCTCCACCGGCACCGCCACGATGTTCGCCGTGCCGTACTGCACACAGATCGCCTTGCCGAAGTCACTGCCCACGACGAGGTACGAGCCCGCGTCCGGCGCCGCCTGCACCCCGCGCTCGGCGGCCAGCTCCGCCAGCGTCGGCACCGGCCGCCCCGGCTGGGCCTGCGCCCAGAAGAACGGCCCCATGTCGAGCGGCAGCCCCGCCACCACCAAGGTGTGCGCCACGATCGGCGGAACGCCCTGCCGGGAGACCGCGGCCTGCTCGAACCGGAAGATGCCCGGCCCGAAGGCCGCACCCAGCTCATGGGCGATGCCCTCCGGCGGGACCGGCGGCGCCGGCTGCACCGGCGGCAACGGCGCACGCACCGGCCCCGGACGGGCCGGCCCGTCCGCCACCTGGTGCAGCTCGCCCTGGTGGGCGAGGAGTTGCTCGATGCCCTGCCGGCGGCTCGCGTGATCGGTGCCGTACGGCGCGATCGACGTGATGCGCGCCTGCGGCCACTGCTCACGGATCATCCGCGCGCAGTAGGCGCCCGGCAGCCGGCACGACTCCAGCTCCGTGTGCAGCTCCAGCACCTGGTCCGGGGGCACGTTCATGGCCCGCAGCTCGTGGAAGATCTGCCACTCCGGATGCGGCATGCCCGGCGCGGAACGCCGGATCAGCTGCTGCTCGGAACCGTCCTGCGCGCGGTAGCGCAGCACGGCCTGATAGCCGGGGCCGACCATCGGCTGCCCCTGCTGGGGGTAGCCGTAGGCCGAGGGCGGCTGACCGGGAGCGAGCGGCTGACCGGGCAGGGAGTGCCCGGGCATGGGCGGCGGGCCGGGCGGTGGCACCGCACCCGGCGGCACACCGGGAGCCCCCGGAGGCGGCGGAGGCATGCCGGGAGCGCCCGGCGGGGGCGGGGCCAGCATCGTCTCCGCACGGTGCACGGCACCCGGAGGGCCCGGCGGCTGAGGTGCGCCCGGCGCCCCCGGGGCACCCGGAGCGCCCGGAGGGGCACTGGGCGGAGCCGGCGGGGGCGGAGGTGTCCCCCCGCCGGTCCGGCCGGGATCCGCGAGCATCGTGGCCGCGTGATGAACGCCACCCGAAGGCGTGCCGCCCGGCGGGTTCGGCGCTCCCGGCGGCGGAGGCGGAGTCGGGCCGCCCGCACCACCGGGGCCGCCGGGACCGAGCGACGGCACGAGCTGGGTCGGCACATAAGCGCCCGCGGCACCCGGCGCACCGGGCGGAGGCGGCGTGGGGGCCCCGCCCGGAGGCGTGCCCCCCGGAGGCGTG
>NZ_BAAAHG010000008.1:0-160737 GCF_039525155.1 Streptomyces thermoalcalitolerans
CCCCGCCGCCGCCCGGCCCCGGGCCCCTCAGCCGGAGGCAGCCGCCCCGCGCCCCCTCCGTCTCCTCCGCGCCCTCGGCCCCCGCGCCGTCCGGCAGGGCTTCCGGCGCCGGCGGGAGGCGCACCCGGCACCCGCCCGTGTGCCGTCCCGCACCGTCACCGTCCTCGCCTTCCTCCTGGTCGTCGTCGCCCTGCTGCTGCCGAACAAGCCGGACCAGTTCAAGGTCGCGACCTTCACCCGGCTGCCGGTGGAACTGCTGCTCTGGGGAGCCCTGCTGATCGTGCTGCCGCGCCGGCCCCGCACGGTGGCGGCGGCGCTCGGCGGGCTGGTCCTCGGTGCGCTGACCGTGCTGGCCCTGATGGACATCCAGTTCCACGAGTACCTGGGCCGCGGCTTCAACGTGATCCTGGACTGGCAGCTGCTGGACGACGCCCAGTCGTATCTCGCGGACACCCTGGGCGGCACCGTCGCCCTGCTCGCCGCCGTCGGTGTCGTGCTCCTCGTCCTGGCGCTGCTCGTCCTGATGACGCTCGCGGTCGTCCGCATCGGCACCTTCCTCGGCCGCGACAGGACCCGCTCGATGCGCGGACTGCTGCTCCTCAGCGTGCTGTGGATGCTGTGCGCGGCCCTGGATCTGCGGATCTCCGGCTTCCCGGTGGCCTCCCGGCACACGGTCGCGATGTTCGAGTACCGCCAGGAGGGGATACGCACCACGCTCGAGGACGAGCGGGAGTTCGCGCGGATGGCGAAGGCCGACCCGTTCGGCGACACCCCGGCCGATCAGCTCGTGCCGGACCTGCGCGGCAAGGACATGATCTTCACCTTCATCGAGAGCTACGGCCGCAGCGCGATCGAGGACCCGATCATGGCGCCCGGCGTCAACCGCACTCTCGAGGCCGGCACCCGGGCCCTGGCCGAGAAGGGCTTCCACGCCAAGAGCGGCTGGCTGACCTCCGCGACGTACGGCGGCGGCAGCTGGCTCGGCCACTCCACGTTCATGTCGGGCCTGTGGATCGACAACCACAGCCGCTACCGCACGGTGACCGCCGGCGACCACCTCACCCTGACCAAGGTGTTCAGGAAGACCGGCGCCTGGGACACGGTCGGCATCATGCCGGGCGTGCAGAAGACCTGGCCGGAGGCCAAGTGGTACGGCCTGGACAAGGTCTACAACGCCTTCCAGATGGGCTACAGGGGACCCAAGTTCAGCTGGTCGACCATGCCCGACCAGTACGCCCTGGAGGCGTTCGAACGCCTGGAGCACGGCAGGAAGCGCGACAAGCCGCTGACCTCGTTCGTCATCCTGACCTCCAGCCACCAGCCCTGGGCGCCGATCCCGAGGATGGTCGGCTGGGACGAGCTCGGCGACGGCTCGGTCTTCAAGGAGATCGAGGCGTCCGGCGTCAAGGCGGCGGACATCATCACCGACCCGATCCGCTCCCGCGAGGAGTACGGCAAGTCGGTCCAGTACTCGCTGACCGCCCTCACCGAGTGGATGGAGCGCTACGCCAAGGACGACACCGTGCTCGTCGTCCTCGGCGACCACCAGCCCAAGGCCCAGGTCAGCGGCAGCAACGCCAGCCGGGACGTACCGGTCTCCATCGTCGCCAAGGACCCGAAGGTCCTGGAGAAGATCGCCGACTGGGGGTGGACCGACGGTCTGCGGCCCGCCCCTGACGCCCCGGTGTGGCGGATGGACGCCTTCCGCAACCGCTTCCTGACCGCGTACGGTTCCGTCCCCCACCCGGCCGGAGGCCAGGGAACGTTGCAAAAGTAACGACATCCGTACAGAGAGCTACCGGATCACGAACACGTTCCGTGTCACCGTCCGCCCGGCGACCGCAACGGCCCCCTCAGCCGCGCAGCCCCTGCGCGCCTCTTGACGGCACTGCGCGCCGGGCAGCGGTAACAAGTGCGTGCATCCTGCACAGACCCCTGTTCATCAGGCACTTCTGTTGCTAGCGTGCCGCTCTGCGCAAAAGAAGATGACCAAGGAAACGTGTTCATGTCCAGTCCCTCCCGCGAGCAGTGGGGAAGCCGCGCGGGCTTCCTGTTCGCCGCGATCGGGTCGGCGGTCGGTCTCGGCAACATCTGGCGTTTTCCCGCCGTTGCCTATGAGAACGGTGGCGGGGCCTTCCTGCTGCCGTATCTCGTCGCGCTGCTGACCGCCGGTATTCCGTTGCTCGTCCTCGAATACGCGATCGGGCACAAATTCCGGAAATCGCCCCCGGCGGCCTTCCGCGGACTCGCCAGACCCACGGAAGCGCTCGGCTGGTGGCAGGCCGCGATCTGCTTCGTGATCGCCGCCTACTACGCCGTCATCATCGCCTGGGCGGTGCGCTACATCGGCTATTCCTTCGGCGAGCAGTGGGGCAAGGACCCCAACGGCTTCTTCTTCGGAAACTTCCTCCAGGCCGCCGAGAAGCCCGGCCTCATGTCCTCCTACGTCGGCGGTGTGCTCTGGCCGCTCATCGCGGTCTGGGCGGTCGTGCTCGTCATCCTGGCGCTCGGCATCCGCAACGGCATCGAGAAGGCCAACAAGTTCTTCATCCCGCTGCTGGTGGTCTTCTTCGCGATCCTCGTCGTCCGTGCGCTCACGCTCGAGGGTGCCGCCCAGGGCCTGGACGGCCTGTTCCGGCCGGACTGGTCGGCGCTCGGCAACGGCAGCGTGTGGGTCGCCGCCTACGGACAGATCTTCTTCTCGCTGTCCATCGGCTTCGGCATCATGATCACGTACGCCTCGTACCTGCGGAAGCGCTCGGACCTCACCGGCTCCGCGATGGTGGCCGGCTTCGCCAACAGCGCCTTCGAGATCCTCGCGGGCATCGGTGTGTTCGCCACCCTCGGCTTCATGGCCGCGGCCCAGGGCGTCGGGGTGGACGAGGTCGTGAGCTCCGGCATCGGCCTGGCGTTCGTGGCGTTCCCGACGGTGATCTCCCAGATGCCGATGGGCACCCTGTTCGGCGTGCTGTTCTTCGCCTCGCTGGTGCTCGCCGGCCTCACCTCGCTGATCAGCATCGTGGAGGTCGTCATCGCCGCCGTACAGGACCGCACCGGCCTGGGCCGGCTCCCGGCGACCCTGGGGGTCGGCGGGGCCATCGCCCTGGTGTCGATTCTCGTCTTCCCGACCGACAGCGGCATCTACGTGCTGGACGCGGCCGACCACTTCATCAACCAGTACGGCATCGCCCTCGCCGCGCTGATCGTGCTCATCGCCGTGGGCTGGCTGCTGCGGCGCCTGCCCGTCTTCCAGAGGCACGCCAACGAGACCTCCGCGATCCCGCTCGGCCGCTGGTGGCTGGTCTGCCTCGGCATCATCACTCCGCTGGTGCTCGGCTGGATGATGACCGACAGCCTGCGCGCGGAGTTCGCCGAGAACTACGAGGCCTACCCGACGCAGTTCCTGCTCTGGGCGGGCTGGGGCGTCGCCGCGGCGGCGCTGCTCGTCGCCGTGCTCCTCAGCCTGCTGCCCTGGCGTTCCGCCGACTCCGAGGCCGCCCTCGAGGCGGGCACGGACACCGGCTCGGCGGCACGGGACGCACAGGACGCACGGGAGAAGGAGAGGAACTGATGTCGGCGAGTGCGATCATCATGCTGATCGTGGCCATCGTGATCGTCTGGGGCGGTCTGGTGGGTGCTGTCGTCCAGCTGCGCCGCCACCCCGAGCAGCCCGAGGACGACACGGCCCCGACGCAGCCGACGGCCTGAGCCCTCCGTACACGGACAGGACCGACACGGCGCGGCGCCCCGCCCGGGGCGCCGCGCCGTGCGTTCGTTCGCCCCAGCCGGACGATCCGGTCGATCCATCCGGTCCGGCTGGTGGGAGACGCCGGTCAGCCGCCGGAGGTGTCCAGCTCGGCGTCCTCGCCGACACGTGCGCAGTCGTACGGGTCGTCGAGCCAGCCCTCCGGCAGCACCACCCGGTTGTTGCCGGACGTACGGCCGCGGGGCCCGTCTGCGCCGGCCGGCCAGGGCTGGTCGAGGTCCAGTGCGTCCAGGCCGGCCTGCAGCTCCTCGAGCGAGGAGGTGAGCGCGAGCCGCTTGCGCATCTCGGAGCCGACCGAGAAGCCCTTCAGATACCAGGCGACGTGCTTGCGGAAGTCGACGACGCCCCGCGACTCGTCGCCGAGCCATTCGCCCAGCAGCGTGGCGTGCCGGACCATGACATCGGCGACCTCGCGCAGCGTCGGCCTCGTGAAGTCGTCGCGCCCTTCGAAGGCCGCCACCAGATCGGCGAACAGCCACGGCCGGCCCAGGCAGCCGCGCCCCACGACCACGCCGTCGCAGCCGGTCTCCCGCACCATCCGCAGCGCGTCCTCGGCCGACCAGATGTCGCCGTTGCCGAGCACGGGGATCTCGGGGACGTGCTCCTTCAGCCGGGCGATCGCGTCCCAGTCCGCCGTGCCGCCGTAGTGCTGGGCGGCCGTACGGCCGTGCAGCGCGATCGCCGCCACGCCCTCCTCGGCCGCGATCCGGCCGGCGTCGAGATAGGTGAGGTGGTCGTCGTCGATGCCCTTGCGCATCTTCATCGTGACGGGCAGGTCACCGGCGCCGCGGACCGCCTCGCGCAGGATGGCCCGCAGCAGGTTGCGCTTGTAGGGAAGGGCCGAGCCGCCGCCCTTGCGGGTCACCTTGGGCACCGGGCAGCCGAAGTTCAGGTCGATGTGGTCGGCCAGGTCCTCCTCCGCGATCATGCGGACGGCCTTGCCGACGGTGGCCGGGTCCACACCGTACAGCTGGATCGAGCGCGGCTGTTCGCTCGCGCCGAACGTGATCAGCCGCATGGTCTTGTCGTGCCGCTCGACCAGTGCCCGCGTGGTGATCATCTCACTGACGAACAGCCCTTTGCCTCCGCTGAACTCCCGGCACAGGGTGCGGAAGGGCGCGTTGGTGATGCCGGCCATGGGGGCCAGGACCACCGGCGGCTGGACGCTGTGCGGGCCGATCTGCAGGGAGAAGTTGGACGTGGGCATTTCCCCATTGTCGCGCATCGACAAGAAACCTGTACAGCTCATTAGTTAACCGCACTATTGGATCCGCTGCGCTGTCACCCCTGCCCGGGCCCGGCCACCGGCGGCGGCCGGTGCTCGCGGTCGGCCGATGGTCCCGTCCGGGCCGGGGGCCGCCCGGTGGGACCGCGGACGGGCGCGGTCCCACCGGGCGGCCGTCGCACGGCCGTGGCCTCGGATCAGCCCAGGACCTCCTGGGTGACGACGATATGACCGTCGTCCGGGTTGAGTCTGCCGCCGAGCCGGCTGAAGGCGCCGTCGGTCAGGTCCAGGCACTTGGGTTCCTGCGGAGTCTGCCGGAAGGTGCCGCGGTCGTTGATGCGGACGACCAGGGAGGCGCCGTTGGCGACGTTGGTGACCCTCACCCGGGTGCCGAACGGCAGTTGCGGCGAGCGGGTCAGGGAGGTGGCCGCGGTGTCGGCGTTGTTGTCGAACAGCTCACCGCTGGCGGTCAGCGCACCGGGCGGCTGGGGGCCGTAGTGCGTCGCCCAGCAGGTGTCGGCACTCGGGCTCACGGAGCCGGTGGCGTCGGCGCTGGCGGGAGCGGCGGCCAGCAGCGCGCACACGGCGGCCGCCGCGGCGGCCGGTCGCAGCAGCGGAAGGACACGGCGCATGGGGGGTTCCTTTCTCAAGGCGCCTTGGGGCGTCGTGCGGATGGGAAGGCGTGACGTCACGACCGTCGTGGCGTCGTGACCGTCGTGACGTCACGCGGGGAGAGAGCGCCCGGGAGGGCGGGCCGGCTGTCAGCCGGCGTTGCGGTAGGCGACGCCCGTCTCGTTCGCGGTCGTGCCGTCGTACAGGCCCGTGCCGTCACCGCGGCTGGTGGACAGCGTGAACCACGCGTAGCGCTCGACGAACGGCAGTTGCTCCAGCATGGCGGTGGACTGCCGTACGAACTCCGCCTGCTGGGCCCGGCTGGGGTAACGCGGGGTCCCGGAGGAGAAGTCGGTCAGGGCGTACTCGGTGAGCCAGATCGGTTTGTGGTAGCGGTTGTACACCGCCTGCAGGTACGACCGGAGGTGGCCGGTGGCACGAGTGGGGTCGAAGTCGGAGCCGTACCAGTGCAGCGGGATGAAGTCCACCCGGTGGCCGCGGGCCGCCGCGCCCTGCATGAAGCGGTCGAGCCAGCCGCCGGGGGTGTCGCCGCCGTAGGCGACCGCGGGGGCGCCGAGCCGCAGGCCGGTGGACTGCAGCCGGGGCCACAGGTCGAGGGCCTGCTCGACGCTCATGTTCGCCTGTCCGGGCAGGTCCGGTTCGTTGAAGCCGAGCAGGCTGGTGCCACTCCGCCGGGCCCGGTCGAGTTCGGCGTCGGTGACGGAGCCGGGGCCCCAGATCATGGGGACGAACTCCACGCCGGACGGGGCGGTGATCTGCTGCGGGTCCGACGCCCAGGTGTAGAACCAGCCGGAGCGCGAGTCCCGCAGCGCGTCGGTGACGCCGGGGAAGTTCCAGGCGCTGACGCCCTTCTTCTTCACCGCGTCCGCGGCGGCGGGGGCGCCGCCGGCGGCTCCCGCCGTGCCGCCCGCGGCGAACATGGCCAGCACCGCCAGCAGGACGGACAGCAGCCGGACGGTGCGTATGCTGCGCATGCCTGTCGCTCCCGTCACGCGCCGGCGTGGAACTCGACGGTGAAGCCGCTGCACGAACTGCACTGCTGCATCACCTGGTTGCCGGGCTCCTGGTCATGCCGCGACCAGCCGTAGGCCCGCGGGCAGTGCGTGGCGATCATGTCGCTGTAGGGGGTCTTGGCGTCCCGGTTGGGGTTGGTGCACAGCATCGGTTTGCCGTCGGGCCACCGGGTGAGGTTCCCGGGCGGGCACAGCGGCAGCAGGTTGGTCGAGCAGCCCATGGTGGCGCAACCGCCCCCGCCGGGGCCGACGTTGACCGGGGTGATGGTGATGGGCACCGAGAAGGCGTTGACGTAGCTGACGTTGTACCAGGGGGCCAGGCCGTCGGCGGTGTCGAAGTTGAACTCGGCGAGGCTGACCGGCTGTTCGCTCGTCTCGCAGCGGTCGGCGTACTTGCCGCAGTCGCCCAGCTGGCAGTGGAAGGTGCTGCCCGAGGTGCCGCTGCAGCCCATGCGGGCGAAGAACTTGCCGCGCCAGTGACCGGGGGCGGAGGTCTCGGGGATGGTGATGGTCGCCGACTGGCCGGGCTGCAGCACCGGCAGTCCGGTCAGCGGCCTGGAGCCGTCGTTGTTGACGGCGCTGCCGACCCACACCGTGCGTCCGGTGCGGTTGACGAACGTGACCGTGTGGGGGGCCGCCGCGGCAGCGGCCGCCTCGGTCCGGTGGGACACCGGGGCGGCGTTTTGGCCTGCGCCGGACGACGCGCTCGTGGACGGCGCCGCCGCCACCAGGACGGCGGCGGCCGCCGCGGCGAGCGTGGTCAGAATTCTGCGCACGTCTCCTCCAAGGAAGGCGCGGGGAGTGTGGGGGGTTGGGTCAGCGGACCGGGCGGCGGGCGAGGCGCCTGACATCACCGTGGGGCGCGCCGTCGGTCACTGCGGTTCATCTTTTGGATCTGTTCATGACAAACCGCACTCTCGGCCGGTCCGGAACTGACGGCCACATGACAGTGGCCTCCACCCCCGCCTGTCAATGGTCTGCACCAAGTGGCGAAGGATTCCGGCCATCTTCCGCCCGCCCGCACGGCGGCCGGGCGGCCGCCGATCCCTCGCTTTCCGCCCCGGCGGGGCCGCACCTGAGGCAGACTTCCGCCCATGTCCCGTACGGTGCGGCAACCCGACCGGAGTGAGATCAGCCGCTGGGACCGGCACGGCCGCCGGCACGTCGTGCGCGTCCGCCGCACGGCCGGCCTGCCCCTGTTCGGCGCCCTGCTCGGCTGCGACACCTGCGGCTGGCGGAAACGCGCTCTCCTGCCCGGGCCGCGGGCCGAGGAGCATCTGGCCGAGGTCCACCAGGCGACGGTCGACCCGGCGGCGTCCCGGCGCGACGGCTTTCCGACGCGATGACCGTCCGGAGCGACGACTGTCCGGCGCGGCGGCCGTCGCACCCGCCTCCCCCTCGGCACGCGTACTCGACACACGTACGGCCGCCGAGTCGCTCGGCGGCCGTACGTCGTTGCCGTGGCGTTCCGGTCAGCAGCCCACCAGGCGGCCGGCCAGGTAGCTCTCGACCTGGTCCAGCGACACCCGCTCCTGCTTCATGGAGTCGCGCTCACGGACCGTGACCGCGTTGTCCTCCAGGGTGTCGAAGTCGACCGTGACGCAGTACGGCGTGCCGATCTCGTCCTGGCGGCGGTAGCGGCGGCCGATCGCGCCGGCGTCGTCGAACTCGATGTTCCAGTGCCGGCGCAGGGCCTGGGCGAGGTCCTTGGCCTTCGGGGACAGCTCCGGGTTGCGGGACAGCGGCAGCACCGCGGCCTTCACCGGGGCCAGGCGGTGGTCCAGGCGCAGCACCACGCGCTTCTCCATCTTGCCCTTGGCGTTGGGCGCCTCGTCCTCGACGTAGGCGTCGAGCAGGAAGGCGAGCATCGCCCGGCCGACACCGGCCGCGGGCTCGATGACGTACGGCGTCCAGCGCTCGCCGGCCTCCTGGTCGAAGTAGGACAGGTCCTGGCCGGAGGCCTTGGAGTGGGAGCTGAGGTCGTAGTCGGTGCGGTTGGCGATACCCTCGAGCTCGCCCCACTCGCTGCCGGCGAAGTTGAAGCGGTACTCGATGTCGACGGTGCGCTTGGAGTAGTGGGAGAGCTTCTCCTTGGGGTGCTCGTACCAGCGCAGGTTCTCCTCACGGAGACCCAGGCCGGTGTACCAGTTCCAGCGCTGCTCCATCCAGTACTCGTGCCACTTCTCGTCCTCGCCGGGCTTGACGAAGAACTCCATCTCCATCTGCTCGAACTCGCGGGTGCGGAAGATGAAGTTGCCCGGCGTGATCTCGTTGCGGAACGACTTGCCCATCTGGGCGATGCCGAACGGCGGCTTGCGGCGCGAGGTGCTCTGCACCTGGGCGAAGTTGGTGAAGATGCCCTGGGCGGTCTCGGGACGCAGATAGGCGATGGAGCCGGAGTCCTGCGTCGGGCCGAGGTGGGTCGAGAGCAGGCCCGAGAACTGCTTGGGCTCGGTGAACTGGCCCTTGGTGCCGCAGTTGGGGCAGTTGATGTCCGCGAGACCGTTCTCCGGCGCGCGGCCCTTCTTCTCCTCGTACGCCTCCTCCAGATGGTCGGCGCGGAACCGCTTGTGACAGGAGGTGCACTCCGTCAGCGGGTCCGTGAAGGTGGCGACGTGCCCGGATGCGACCCAGACCTCGGGGGCCAGGATCACGGACGAGTCGATGCCGACCACGTCCTCACGAGCCGTCACCATGGAGCGCCACCACTGGCGCTTGAGGTTCTCCTTGAGCTCGACACCCAGGGGACCGTAGTCCCAGGCGGCGCGCTGTCCGCCATAAATCTCGCTGCAGGGGAAAACGAAGCCTCGGCGCTTGCTCAGGCTGACGATGGTGTCGATCTTGTCGGCGGCCACGGTGCTCTCTTCAATACGACGACGGGCGACGAAGCGAGACGCTTCACAGGGCGAATGCCTCAGGGTACCGGCGAGGGCTCCCCCTCGACCAAATCGATGCCGGTTAAGGGCCCTTTTGACCCTCGTCCGCCCCTCCAAGGAGGCTTGTTGACAACGGTTTCCATGTTAGTTGAAAATGACTGTCATGAACGTACGACGACGCCTCATACCCGGGACCGCGGCCGCGGCGGTCATCGCCCTCGGCCTCGGATCCCTCTCCGCCTGCTCCTCTGACGCGGCAGGCAACAGTAGCGGTACGTACAACGTCGTCGCCTCGTTCTACCCGATGGCCTTCCTCGCCGAGCAAATCGGCGGGAAGCACGTTCACGTCACCAGTCTCACCCAGCCGGGCCAGGAACCGCACGATCTGGAGATCAGCGCCCGGCAGACCGCGCAGTTGCAGGAGTCCGACGCGGTGCTCTACCTCAAGGGCCTGCAGCCCTCCGTCGACGAGGCCGTCGCCCAGTCGGAGATCAAGACGAAGATCGACGCGGCCTCCCTGACCACGCTGAGGGAACACGGCGGGAAGGGCGACGGGCACGCCCACGACACGCACGAGGAGGCCCACGAGGGCGAGGAGCACGGCGGCCGGGACCCGCACGTCTGGCTCGACCCGGTGCGCTACGCCCAGATCGCCCAGGGCGTCGGCAAGGCCTTCGAGAAGGGCGACCCGGCCCACGCGGCCGACTACCGCAGGAACACCGAGGCCCTGGTCAAGAAGCTCGACGAGCTCCACACCCGGTACGAGACCGGCCTGAGGAACACCAGGACCAGGACCTTCATCACCACGCACGCCTCCTTCGGCTACCTCGCCGAGCGCTACGGCCTGGACGAGAAGGCCATCAGCGGTCTCGACCCGGAGTCCGAGCCCAGCGCGGCCCGGGTGAGGGAGCTGGAGAGGACGGCGAAGGCCGAGAACGTCACGACCGTCTTCCACGAGACGCTCGTCAGCGACAGAACCGCGAAGACCCTCGCCAGGGACGCAGGCCTGAGGACGGACGTCCTCGACCCGATCGAGGGCATCACCGACGCGTCCCGCGGCACCGACTACTTCCAGGTCATGGACGCCAACCTCACGGCGCTGCGGAAGGCGCTGGGCGCCGAGTGAGCGGCAGGGGCGAAAGGGAACACGGGGACCACCGCAAGCACGGAGAGGACGGAGAGGACGGCATCATGGGCGAACCCGTCATAGCCGTGCACAAAGTGACCGCGGAACTCGGCGCACGCCCCGTTCTGCGCGGCGTCGACCTCACCGTGCGGCGCGGCGAGGTCGTCGCGCTGCTCGGCGCCAACGGCTCCGGGAAGTCGACGGCCGTACGCAGCGTCATCGGCCAGGTGCCGGTGAGCTCCGGCCGGATCGACCTGTTCGGCACCCCGCTGCGCCGCTTCCGCGGCTGGTCGCGGGTCGGCTACGTCCCGCAGCGCACGACCGCCGCGGGCGGCGTCCCGGCGACGGTCACCGAGATCGTCTCCTCGGGCCGGCTGTCGCGCACCCGCTTCGGCCTCTTCCGCAGGGCCGACCGCATGGCCGTGCACCGCGCCCTGGAGCTGGTCGGCATGGCGGACCGTGCGAAGGACTCCGTCGACACCCTCTCCGGCGGTCAGCACCAGCGTGTGCTGATCGCCCGCGCGCTGGCCGCCGAACCCGAACTGCTGATCATGGACGAGCCGATGGCGGGCGTCGACCTGGCCAGCCAGGAGGTCCTGGCGCGCACCCTCCGGGAGCAGGTCGCGACCGGTACGACGGTGCTGCTCGTCCTGCACGAACTGGGGCCCCTGGAGCCCCTGATCGACCGGGCGGTGGTGCTCCGCGACGGCTGTGTCGTGCACGACGGCCCGCCCCCGCGGGCAGTCGGCCAGCACGCCCTGCCCGGCCACGACCACGTCCATCCGCACGACTCCTCGGGCGCCGGCCCGATCCGCACGGGACTGCTGAGCTGATGGAACTCCTGACCTACGCCTTCATGCAGCGGGCCCTGCTCGCCGCCGTCCTGGTCGGCGTCACCGCCCCCGCCATCGGCATCTACCTCGTCCAGCGCCGCCAGTCCCTGATGGGCGACGGCATCGGCCATGTGGCCATGACCGGTGTCGGCCTCGGTTTCCTGCTGTCCGCCTCCCCGGTGTGGACGGCGGCGGCCGCCTCCGTCCTCGGCGCGGTGCTCATGGAGCTGATCCGCTGGTACGGCCGCACCCGCGGCGACATCGCCCTGGCGATGCTCTTCTACGGCGGCATGGCGGGCGGTGTGCTGTTCATCAACCTCGCCCCCGGCGGCTCCAGCGCCAGTCTGACCTCGTACCTGTTCGGCTCGCTGTCGACGGTCTCGCCGTCGGACGTGGCGGCGATCTGCCTGCTGGCGGCCTTCGTCGTCCTGGTCACCCTGGGCCTGCGCCGCCAGTTGTTCGCGGTCAGCCAGGACGAGGAGTTCGCCCGGGTGACCGGGCTGCCGGTGCGCGCCCTGAACCTGCTGACGGCCGTCACGGCGGCGGTGACGGTGACCGTCGCGATGCGTGTGGTCGGACTGCTGCTGGTCTCGGCGCTGATGGTGGTCCCGGTGGCCGCCGCCCAGCAGCTGAGCCGCAGCTTCGCCGCGACCTTCGCGATCGCCGTCGCCATCGGGGTGAGCGTCACGATCGGCGGCACGGTCACCTCGTACTACCAGGACGTGCCGCCCGGCGCGACGATCGTGCTGCTGACCATCGCCGTGTTCATCGCGCTCACCGCTCTGGCCGCTCCCCTGGCCCGGCGGCGCGCACGGGCACTGGCCGCGGCACGCCCGGCCGGGGAGCCGGCGGAGTACGCGCTCCCGGCCGGCCGGGAGACCGCCGACCAGGAGACCGGCGGCCGGGAGCCCGCCGATCGGGGGACGGCCGACCGGGCCGGCACCTGACCGCCCGCGGGCGCGGCTGGCACAATGGCCGGCAAGCCCTGACCTAAGGAGGCAACCGGTGACCACCGCTGGACCGCCCGTGAGGGGGCGCGCGACCAGGCAGCGTGCCGCTGTCGCGGCGGCCCTCGCCGAGGTCAACGAGTTCCGCAGCGCGCAGGAACTGCACGACATGCTGAAGCACAGGGGCGACTCGGTGGGCCTGACGACGGTCTACCGCACCCTGCAGTCCCTCGCCGACGCGGGCGAGGTCGATGTGCTGCGCACCTCCGACGGCGAGGCCGTCTACCGCCGCTGCTCCACCGACGAGCACCACCACCACCTGGTCTGCCGCACCTGCGGCAAGGCGGTCGAGGTCGAGGGGCCGATGGTGGAGAAGTGGGCGGAGGCGGTGGCGGTGGAGCACGGCTACGTCAACGTCTCCCACACCGTGGAGATCTTCGGCACGTGCGCGGAGTGCGCGGCCGCGAGCAACTGACCCCAGAGGGCTTGAGGGGGCGCTGAGCGCCCCCTCACGACGTTTCCCGGGCTTTCCCCGGGACCTCAGGCCCCGGGACCTCAGGCCCCGGGACTCAGGCCCCGGGACTCAGGACGCGTCGCCTCGGGACGCCCCTCGAGGGCGTCCCGTCACCACGCCCTACTGCTGCTGCTTGCCCTCCATCGCCAGCAGCTCCTCGTTGGGGATCGCGCCCCCGAAGCGGCGGTCCCGGGAGGCGTACTCGACGCACGCCCGCCACAGGTCGCGGCGGTCGAAGTCGGGCCACAGGACGTCCTGGAAGACCAGTTCGGCGTAGGCGCTCTGCCAGATGAGGTAGTTGGAGGTGCGCTGCTCGCCGCTCGGACGCAGGAACAGGTCGACGTCCGGCATGTCCGGGTAGTACAGGTACTTCTGGATGGTCTTCTCGCTGATCTTGGCGGGGTCGAGCCGGCCGGCCCTGACGTCCTCGGCCAGTGCCCTGGCGGCGTCCGCCAGTTCGGCCCGGCCGCCGTAGTTCATGCAGAAGTACAGGGTGAGCCGGTCGTTGTCCTTGGTCTGCTCCTGGGCGATCTGGAGCTCCTTGGCGACCGACTTCCACAGCTTGGGCATACGGCCCACCCAGCGCACACGGATGCCGAGCTCGTCGAGCTGGTCGCGGGTCTTGCGGATGAAGTCGCGGTTGAAGTTCATCAGGAAGCGGACCTCGTCGGGCGAGCGCTTCCAGTTCTCGGTGGAGAAGGCGTACAGGGAGACGTTGCCGATGCCGATCTCGAGGGCGCCCTGGAGGACGTCCAGCACCCGCTCGGCACCGACCTTGTGCCCCTCGGTGCGGGGCAGGCCGCGCTCCTTGGCCCAGCGGCCGTTGCCGTCCATGACGATCGCCACGTGCGCGGGGATCAGCTCGCCCGGCAGCTTCGGCGGGCGCGCACCGGAGGGGTGCGGCTCAGGCGTCCGGTACTCACGGCGCTGACGCCCCAGGATCCCGCGTACGGCCATGGTGCTTCTCGTCTCCTCGGTGGTGAACCGGTGTGGGTGGTGAACCGGTGTGGACTGCTGCTCGGGCGTACTACTTTTCCACGTACCGCAGGGAGCGCAGTCCGCGCTCCAGGTGCCAGTGCAGATAGGCGGACACCAGCCCGCTGCCCTCCCTGACGTACCGCGGCTCGCAGGCGTCCGCGGTCGCCCAGTCCCCGGTGAGCAGCGCGCCGAGCAGTTCCAGTGTCCGCGGCGAGGGGACGACGCTGCCGGGCACCCGGCAGTCGGCGCAGACGGAACCGCCGGACGCCACGGAGAAGAAACGGTTCGGGCCGGGCATCCCGCACTGGGCGCAGTCACTGAAGCTGGGGGCGTACCCGTTGACGGCCAGCGAGCGCAGCAGAAAGGCGTCGAGCACCAGGCGCGGGGCGTGCTCGCCGCGGGCGAGGGTGCGCAGGGCGCCCACGAGCAGCAGGTACTGCTGGACGGCCGGCTCGCCCTCGTGGTCGGTGAACCGCTCGGCGGTCTCCAGCATGGCCGTTCCGGCGGTGTAGCGGGCGTAGTCGGTCACGATCCCGCTGCCGTAGGGGGCGATGGTCTCGCTCTGGGTGCACAGCGGCAGCCCCCGGCCCACCAGCTCGCTCCCCCGCGCGAAGAACTGCACGTCCACATGCGAGAACGGCTCCAGCCGGGCCCCGAACTTCGACTTCGTCCGCCGTACGCCCCGGGCCACGGCGCGCACCCGCCCGTGTCCGCGGGTGAGCAGGGTGATGATCCGGTCCGCCTCACCCAGTTTCTGGGTGCGCAGCACAATGCCGTCGTCGCGGAACAGACTCATGTCCCCCATTGTCGCCCACGGCCCGTCCCCGCCGGACCGCGGCCCGCGCTCCCGCCGGCTCAGCCCGGCTCAGCCGGACGGGCGGGTGAAGCGGCGTACGTACCGCTTCTGCCACGGGGTCTCCACCGCGCGCCGGTCGTAGTGGGCACGGACGTACGCCACCGCCTCCTCGGGCGGTACGCCGTCGAGGACCGCCAGGCAGGCCAGCGCCGTGCCGGTGCGTCCCCGGCCGCCGCCGCAGGCGAGCTCGACGCGTTCGCCGGCGGCGCGCTCCCAGGCACGGGTGAGGACCGCGCGGGCCGTCTCCCGGTCCGCCGGAAGGCGGAAGTCCGGCCAGCGCAGCCAGTGGGTCTCCCAGGGGAACTCCGGGGGGCGCTTGCCCAGGAGGTAGACGCCGTACGAGGGGAGCGGCGCCGACGGGTCGAGGGGGTGGCGCAGTCCCCTGCCCCGCACCAGCCGTCCGGACGGCAGCCGCAGCACCCCGGGAGTCCGTTCGTCCCACAGGTGGTGCTCGTGGCGGTCGTTCACGGGCGCGGACATGGGCCTTCCCCCTTCGGTCTCGGACGGTGCCGTCACCGTCCGGCGACCCTACAAGCCGGCGGCCGCGAGGGCCGTGCGTTCACCGGGCGCGATCACGGCAGCGCGCAGGTGCACGGCGCCGTCGGCCGCCCGCCCACGGCGCAGCCGGAGGTGCTGCCGGCGGACCG
Organism: Streptomyces thermoalcalitolerans; assembly: GCF_039525155.1. Taxonomy (NCBI): domain Bacteria; kingdom Bacillati; phylum Actinomycetota; class Actinomycetes; order Kitasatosporales; family Streptomycetaceae; genus Streptomyces; species Streptomyces thermoalcalitolerans. The sequence goes on from NZ_BAAAHG010000008.1 coordinate 15,415, forward strand.
GCGACGGACCGGCGGTGGACCGGCGGGAAAACCAACGAGAAAACCGGCGGAAAAAGAGCCGGGAGTGCCCGGCCGCGGCACAACCGGTGCGGGGACCGCGGTCGGTCAGGAGGGGGTGCGGGCCGCCGCCAGCAGGCGGGTGACGTCGTCCGTGCGGATGGTCAGGGCCGCGCCGACCGTGGCGAGGGTGTCGCGTTCGGCGGGGGTGTAGGGGCCGTCCGCCAGGGCGATGCGGGCGGCCTGGAGGAGGATCGACTCGCGGCCCGCGGGGGCCAGGTGGGGGGCGAGGGGATCGAGGGCCTCGTGCAGCTCTATGGCCAGGCCCGCGCCGCACGGCCGGCCGTCGCGGACGCGTCCGGTGTCCTCGGCCAGGGCCTCGACCAGGGCGGCCAGCTGTTCCTCGGTGCAGTCGGCGAGGCCGGCCGCGCGGACCGCGGCCGCGGCGGTCTCCAGAGCCGTGCGGGAGCCGGTGCCGCCCGCGAACAGCACGGCCAGGGCGACGGTGTGCACGGCGTCGCGGAGCATCGCCGAGAAGCGTGCCGTGGTCGGGTGGTCCAGGACGTCCGTGCCGAAGCGGCCGCCGCAGGCGGCGCACTCGACCACCGGTGCCGCCGTGCCGCGCGGCAGCAGCGGCACGCCGAGGACGGTGAAGCGCCGGCGACCGCTCAGGCGCTGGTAGTTGCGGTCACCGCCGCAACCGGGGCAGAAGAACTCGCCGTCGCCGACCGGTGTCCATGTGGTACGGGTGCCCAGCATCCGGGCAAGCCTGGCGGCACGGCCGTTTCGTCCCCGTACAGGCAGCACGTCGCACCTCCGTAACCGCACGGCGGCATCGCCGCGCTGGCGTGATGTTAGCCACACCGGCGAGGTGGAGTCAGCACCCGGACGGACCCTCCCCGCGCTCCGTGCGAACAGATGGCCGATATACGACGGTCGCACAGGGCGGTCGTACGACGGGGCCCCGGCCGCCCGTCGAGGCGGCCGGGGCCCGGACGCACACCGGTCGAGCGGTCAGCGCGCCGCCCGGTTGACGGCCGAGACGACCGCCTTCAGCGACGCACGCGTCGTGTTCGCGTCGATGCCGACGCCCCACAGCACCTTGTCGCCGATCGCGCACTCGATGTAGGAGGCGGCCTGCGCGGAGGCGCCCTCGCTCAGCGTGTGCTCCTGGTAGTCCAGCAGGCGTACGTCGATGCCGATGGACTGCAGGGCGTCGAAGAAGGCCGAGATCGGTCCGTTGCCGGTGCCGGTCAGGACGGTGTCCTCGCCGTCGACGGTGGCCTCCACCGTGAGGGTGTCCACTCCGTCCGTGTCCGTCGTGGACTGGCCCGTCTTGAGCTGGATGCGTCCCCAGGGGTTCTCCGGGTTCGGCAGGTACTCGTCCTGGAAGATCTCCCAGATCTCCTTCGGCGTGACCTCGCCGCCCTCGGCGTCCGTCTTGGCCTGGATGATCTTCGAGAACTCGATCTGCATCCGGCGCGGCAGGTCCAGCTTGTGGTCGTTCTTCAGGACGTAGGCGACACCGCCCTTGCCGGACTGCGAGTTGACGCGGATGACGGCCTCGTAGGACCGGCCGACGTCCTTGGGGTCGATGGGCAGGTACGGCACCGCCCACTGAAGGTCGTCGACCGTGACGCCCTTGGCCTTGGCCTCGGCCTCCATCGCCTCGAAGCCCTTCTTGATGGCGTCCTGGTGGGAGCCGGAGAAGGACGTGTAGACCAGGTCGCCCACGTACGGGTGGCGCGGGTGGACCTCCATCTGGTTGCAGTACTCCCACGTACGACGGATCTCGTCGATGTCGGAGAAGTCGATCTGCGGGTCGATGCCCTGCGAGAACAGGTTCATGCCCAGGGTGACCAGGTCGACGTTGCCGGTCCGCTCGCCCTGTCCGAACAGGCAGCCCTCGACCCGGTCGGCGCCGGCCATCAGCGCCAGCTCGGCGGCGGCGACGGCCGTGCCGCGGTCGTTGTGCGGGTGGGCCGACAGGCAGATGTACTCGCGCCGGGACAGGTTGCGGTGCATCCACTCGAAGCGGTCCGCGTGCGTGGACGGCGTCGAACGCTCCACCGTGGCGGGCAGGTTGAGGATGATCTCGCGGTCCGGACCCGGCTGCCAGACGTCCATGACCGCCTCGCAGACCTCGAGGGCGAAGTCCAGCTCGGTGTCGGTGAAGATCTCGGGGCTGTACTGGTAGCCGAACTCGGTCTCGTCGCCCAGCAGCTTCTCGGCGTACTCCATCACCCGGCGGGTGCCGTCGACGGCGATCTGCTTGATCTCGTCCTTGGAGGCACGGAAGACGACCCGGCGGAAGAGCGGGGCGGTGGCGTTGTACAGGTGGACGGTGGCCCGCCGGGCGCCCTTCAGGGACTCCACGGTCCGCTCGATCAGGTCCTCACGGGCCTGGGTCAGGACGGAGATCGTGACGTCCTCGGGGATCGCGCCCTCTTCCTCGATGATCGAGCGCACGAAGTCGAAGTCGGTCTGGCCGGAGGCCGGGAAGCCGACCTCGATCTCCTTGTAGCCCATCTTGACCAGCTGGTCGAACATCCGGCGCTTGCGCTCGGGCGACATGGGGTCGATCAGGGCCTGGTTGCCGTCGCGCAGGTCGGTGGAGAGCCAGCGGGGGGCGACGGTGATCCGCTTGTCGGGCCAGGTGCGGTCGGGCAGGTCGACCTGCTGGTAGCGGCCGTACTTGTGGATCGGCATGGGGCTGGGCTGCTGACGGTTCGCCATGGCTGCGTGGGCTCCTCGGGACGTTCCGCGAATTCGCGGGGACCGGATGACGGCCGACGGCGCAACGCCAAACACCGCGGGGAGGGGGTCGGCCTTCGACTTACAGGCCCTCGCCGCGGCAACTAAGGAGAAGCAGCCCGAAACGCATGGTGCTCCGCAGCCTAACCGAGCCGCACCGGATGCGCGGCCCTGTTTCAGTATGCGGAACAGGAAGAACAGAGAAGGAGTGAATCGGACAAAAAGTGTGCGGCATCACGTCTGCTTCCCCCGCGTTCCCCCGTGTCCGCCACAGCCTTCCGCACCCCTGCCACTTCACCCCCGGGCGGGGTTTGCCTCCCCTGTTTTTCATCAATCACGGTTGCGGGTAGTGACAGAGCCGTCACACAGTGCCATGGTTCCGAACATGACGACCAACGGGGGCCTCGAGCCCGTCTTCTGCACCATCGTGCCGCCCCATGTCCTCGACCGCCTGGCACGCAACACGGACCCCGCGCTCTCCGGGCCCGCCCGCCGCACCCTGGAGCGCGACGCCTTCGAACGCACCCGCCGCCGGCTGACCACCGTCATCGGCGCACCCGCCGTCGCCCCGCCCGCCGGCCGGACGGACGGACAGCCGCACCGCACGATCTACGACGCCCAGCACCGCACCCGTCTGCCCGGAAGGAAGGTGCGCGGCGAGGGAAGCCCGCCCGGCAAGGACGCCACGGTCAACCGCGCCTACTCGGGGCTCGGCACCACCTTCGAGCTGTACCTCGAGACGTACGGGCGCGACTCGATCGACGGCAGGGGCATGCCGCTGGACGCGACGGTGCACTACGGCGAGCAGTACAGCAACGCCTTCTGGAACGGCGAGCAGATGGTGTTCGGGGACGGCGACGGAGAGATCTTCCTCGACTTCACCATCGCGGTCGACGTCATCGGCCACGAGCTGACCCACGGCGTCGTCCAGCACACCGCCAACCTGGCCTACTTCGGCCAGTCCGGGGCGCTGAACGAGTCGATCGCCGACGTCTTCGGCTCGCTGATCAAGCAGTACGCGCTCGGCCAGACCGCCGCGGAGGCCGACTGGCTGATCGGCGCGGGCCTGCTGGGCCCGCGCGTCAGCGGCACCGCGCTGCGCTCGATGAAGGCACCCGGCACGGCGTACGACGACGACGTGCTCGGCAAGGACCCGCAGCCGGCCACGATGGACGACTACGTCCACACCGGCAGCGACAACGGCGGCGTGCACATCAACTCCGGCATCCCCAACCGCGCCTTCTACCTGGTCGCCACCGCGCTCGGCGGCCACGCCTGGGAGAGGGCCGGGCAGATCTGGTACGACGTCCTGACCGGCGGCCGGCTGGAGGTGGACGCGCAGTTCACGGACTTCGCCACGCTCACCGTGAGGGCGGCCCGGGAACGGTACGGCGACGGCGACGAGCTCGAGGCCGTGCGGAAGGCGTGGGAACAGGTGGGGGTGCGGACCCGGTAGTCCCGTACTAGACACAGTTCCCATGCGGATTCGAGTGAGGCGTACAGGAGGGTTCGCGGGCATCGAGCGCCACGCCGAGGTCGACACCTCGGGGCGGCCCGACGCCCAGGAGCTGCGGGACCTGGCCGAGCGGGCACTGGCCGCCGGCCGGGCCGCACCGCCGGCCGGGGTGCCCGACGGGTTCAGCTATGAGATCACGGTGGACGGCCGCACGGTGTACGCGGCCGATCCCCGGCTGACCGGGGAGCAGCGGGAGCTCATCTCCCGTGTGCTCAAGGAAGGCGCGTGACCCTTGGCCCCTGGCCGGCGCCCGGGGATTGACGTCCATTACCGGCGGTAAGGATGATCCGGCGCATGGTGACGAACCCGATGCCTCCGTTCCCGGCCGGCTTCCTGTGGGGCGTGTCGACCTCGGCCCACCAGATCGAGGGGGCGGTGAAGGAGCGAGAGCCGTCCGTGTGGGACGTGTTCACGGCCGAGCCCGGACGGGTGAGGGACGGCTCGACGGCGGCGGTGGCCTGCGACCACTACCACCGCCACCGCGAGGACGTGGCGCTGCTGGCCGGCCTCGGGGTGAACGCCTACCGCTTCTCGGTCTCCTGGCCGCGGGTGAACGTCCCCGGCGGCCTCGACTTCTACGACCGCCTGGTCGACGACCTGTGCGCGGCGGGCATCCGCCCGGTCCCGACCCTCTTCCACTGGGACCTGCCGGCGACGCTGGACTGGCTGGAGCGGGACACGGCCGCGCGGTTCGCCGAGTACGTGTCGGTGGTCGCCGCACGCCTGGGCGACCGCACACAGCAGTGGATCACGCTCAACGAGCCCGCCGAGCACACCCTGCTGGGACACGCCCTGGGGGTGCACGCGCCGGGGAAGCGGCTGCTGTTCGACGCGCTGCCGGCCGCCCACCACCAGCTGCTCGCCCACGGCCTGGCGGTGCAGGCGCTGCGCGCGGCCGGGGCCACGGACATCGGCATCGCCAACTCCCACGGCCCGGTCTGGCCGGCGTCCGGCGACCGGGCGGACGTGGAGGCGGCGGACCTCTACGACGTCCTGCTGAACCGGATGTTCGCGGAGCCGGTGCTGCTGGGCGCCTACCCCCAGCCCGTCGGCGACCTGCTGTCGGACGGGACGAGGGACGTGGAGGCCGATCTGAGGGTCATCGCCGAGCCGGTCGACTTCTACGGCGTCAACTACTACGCCCCCGCCAGGGTGGGCGCCCCGCAGGGCACCGGGACCGCGTTCGGCGGTGTGCCCCTGCCCGCCGGGCTCCCCTTCTCCCTCAGAAAGATCGAGGGCCGTCCGCTGACGGACTCCGGCTGGCCCGTGGTGCCCGAGGGACTGACGGAACTGCTCACCGGTTTCCGCGACCGCTACGGCGACCGCCTCCCGCCCGTCGTCATCACCGAGAACGGCTGCTCCGGCGAGGGCCTGGACGACCAGGACCGCATCACCTATCTGGACGCCCACCTCCGGGCCCTGCACCGGGCCATCGAGGCGGGTGTGAAGGTGCGCGGCTACTTCGTCTGGTCGCTGCTGGACAACTTCGAGTGGGCGGAGGGCTACGCACGCCGGTTCGGGCTGGTGCACGTGGACCACGACACGCTGACCAGGACGCCCAAGGCCTCCTACGCCTGGTTCCGGCAGGTGCTGAGGGCCCAGAGAAGCCGGGACGGGGCCGGGATCCGTCCGCGCGGCGACGCCGCGGGACGGTGAGACACGGCGGCGCGGCACGGGGGTGAGCCCGCCTCGGAGCGCCGAAAAGCCCTACGGCGTCGCGGCCGTCCCGTCGTACCCTGGGAAGCGCGAGGCCGCGGTCAGTGGCGCGGCCGTGACGAGGAGGAACAGCAGGCCTTCAGCGCCGGCCCATGACTCAGACACCCGCACACACCCCCGCGCAGGGGCAGGCGAGAGCACAGATCACCGTCCCCGCCCAGCACCCCATGGTGACCGTGCTGGGATCCGGCGACTCCCTTCTGCGCGTGATCGAGAAGGCCTTCCCGGAGGCCGACATCCATGTCCGGGGCAATGAGATCAGCGCGGTCGGCGATCCCGCGGACGTCGCTCTGATCCAACGTGTGTTCGACGAGATGATGCTGGTGCTGCGCACCGGGCAGCCGATGACGGAGGATGCGGTGGAACGCTCGATCGCCATGCTCAAGGCGAGCGAGAACGGCGAGAGCGACGGCCATGAGACCCCGGCCCAGGTCCTGACGCAGAACATCCTGTCCTCGCGCGGCCGCACCATCCGTCCCAAGACGCTCAACCAGAAGCGGTACGTCGACGCGATCGACAAGCACACGGTCGTCTTCGGCATCGGCCCCGCCGGCACCGGCAAGACCTATCTGGCCATGGCCAAGGCGGTGCAGGCCCTGCAGTCCAAGCAGGTCAACCGCATCATCCTGACCCGCCCGGCGGTCGAGGCCGGCGAGCGGCTGGGCTTTTTGCCCGGCACGCTCTACGAGAAGATCGACCCGTATCTGCGCCCGCTGTACGACGCGCTGCACGACATGATCGACCCGGACTCGATCCCGCGGCTGATGGCGGCCGGGACCATCGAGGTGGCGCCGCTGGCGTACATGCGCGGACGGACGCTCAACGACGCGTTCATCATCCTGGACGAGGCCCAGAACACCAGCCCCGAGCAGATGAAGATGTTCCTCACCCGGCTCGGCTTCGACTCGAAGATCGTGATCACGGGTGATGTGACCCAGGTGGACCTGCCCGACGGGCAGACGTCCGGGCTGCGGCAGGTGCAGGAGATCCTGGAGGGGGTCGAGGACGTCCACTTCTCCCGTCTGTCGTCGCACGACGTGGTACGGCACAAGCTGGTGGGCCGTATCGTCGACGCGTACGAGAGGTACGACAGCAAGCACGGCACCGAGAACGGCGCGCCCCGGCCCGCCGGTCGCGGCAAAACCGCCGGGCACAAGCACCAGGGGAAGTAGACCAGCACCACCATGTCGATCGACGTCAACAACGAGTCGGGAACCGAGGTCGACGAGCGGGCGATCCTCGACATCGCCCGCTACACGCTCACGCGGATGCGCATCCACCCGCTCTCCGAGCTCTCGGTGATCCTCGTGGACGCCGATGCCATGGAGCAGCTGCACGTCCAGTGGATGGACCTGCCGGGACCCACGGATGTCATGTCCTTTCCGATGGACGAGCTGAGGCCGCCGTCCAAGGACGGCGACGAGCCCCCGCAGGGCCTGCTCGGCGACATCGTGCTGTGCCCCGAGGTCGCCGCGAAGCAGGCCGCCGAGGCCCCGACCCGGCACTCCATGGACGAGGAGCTCCAGCTCCTCACCGTCCACGGGGTGCTGCACCTGCTCGGCTACGACCACGAGGAGCCCGGCGAGAAGGCCGAGATGTTCGGTCTGCAGGCCGCGATCGTGGACGGCTGGCGCGCGGAGCGGGGCCTGCCCGGGCCGTCCCCGGCACCCACCGTCTCGTAAGCCGCCCATGAGCCCTCAGATCGTTCTCGGCGCGGTCGCCCTGGTGGTCGTCGCCTGGCTCGCCGCCTGCGCGGAGGCGGCCCTGCCGCTCGTGACCAGCTTCCGTGCCGAGGAGGCCGTGAAGTCCGGCCGCCGGGGCGGCGCCAGGCTGGCCCAGGTCGCCGCGGACGCGACCCTGTACCTGAACCTGGCCCTGCTGATCCGCGTGGCCTGCGAGATGGCGGCGGCGGCACTGATCACCTATGCGTGCCTGGAGGCGTTCCCGGGCACGGCCCAGGCCCTGGTGGTCGCCATCGCGGTCATGGTGCTGGTCTCCTATGTCGCCGTCGGGGTCTCCCCGCGCACCATCGGCCGCCAGCACCCGCTGCACACGGCGACCGTGGCGGCGTACGTCCTGGTGCCGCTGGCCCGTGTGCTGGGCCCGCTCCCCTCGCTGCTGATCCTCATCGGCAACGCGCTCACCCCGGGCAAGGGCTTCCGCCGCGGCCCGTTCGCCTCCGAGGCGGAGCTGCGGGCGATGGTCGACCTGGCGGAGCGGGAGTCGCTGATCGAGGCCGAGGAGCGCCGCATGGTGCACTCGGTCTTCGACCTCGGGGACACGCTGGTGCGCGAGGTGATGGTGCCGCGCACCGACCTGGTGGTGATCGAGCGGTACAAGACGATCCGCCAGGCCCTCACCCTGGCCCTGCGCTCCGGCTTCTCCCGCATCCCGGTCACCGGCGAGAGCGAGGACGACATCGTCGGGATCGTGTATCTGAAGGACCTGGTCCGCAAGACGCACATCAGCCGGGACGCGGAGAACGAGCTGGTGTCGACGGCGATGCGCCCGGCCGTGTTCGTGCCGGACACCAAGAACGCCGGTGACCTGCTGCGCGAGATGCAGAAGGAGCGCAACCACGTCGCGGTGGTCGTCGACGAGTACGGCGGCACGGCCGGTGTCGTCACCATCGAGGACATCCTCGAGGAGATCGTCGGCGAGATCACCGACGAGTACGACCGCGAGCTGCCGCCGGTGGAGAAGCTGGGCGACGGCCGTTACCGCGTCACCGCGCGTCTGGACATCACCGACCTGGGCGAGCTGTACGGGCTGGAGGAGTACGACGACGAGGACGTGGAGACCGTCGGCGGGCTGCTCGCCAAGGCGCTGGGCCGGGTGCCCATCGCGGAGGCGTCGGCGGTCGTCGTGGTGCCGGACGGCCGGGAGCTGCGGCTGACGGCGGAGGCGGCGGCCGGCCGCCGGAACAAGATCGCGACGGTGCTGGTGGAGCTGGTGGCCCCGGAGGAGTCCGCCGAGGCCGAGGAGGAGCCGGAGGAGAAGAAGGCGGGCTGAGGGACCGGCCCGGTGACACGGCTCCGTATGCTCGGCTCATGACCGAGAGCAACGCGCTTGACCCCGAGGACCGCAAGATCATCACCCTGGCCCGCTCGGCCCGGGCCCGCAACGGTGTGCCGGAGGGCGCGGCCGTACGGGACGAGACGGGGCGCACCTATGTCGCGGGGTCGGTGGACCTCCCCTCGCTGAGGCTCAGCGCCCTGCGGACGGCGGTGGCCATGGCCGTGGCGTCCGGGGCGGCCTCGCTGGAGGCGGCGGCGGTGGTCAGCGAGGCGGACGGGATCGCTCCCGAGGACCGGGCGGCCGTACGGGACCTGGGCGGAGCGGACACGCCGGTGCTGCTGGCGGGGCCGGACGGGCAGGTGCGGCTGACCCTGCCCGCGGGGGCGGATGCGTAGTGCACGTGCAACGGGGGGTCGTGGATCAGGGAGAATGGGCGCCATGAGCGTTCGTACCCAGTCATCCGCACGGCCCGCCGAGGCTGTCCACCGGGCCGGCTTCTCCTGTTTCGTGGGCCGCCCCAACGCGGGCAAGTCCACTCTCATGAACGCTCTGGTCGGGCAGAAGGTGGCGATCACCTCGAACCGGCCGCAGACGACGCGCCACACCGTGCGGGGCATCGTGCACCGGCCCGACGCCCAGCTGATCCTGGTGGACACCCCGGGGCTGCACAAGCCGCGCACGCTGCTGGGGCAACGGCTGAACGACGTGGTGCGGACCACGTGGGCCGAGGTCGACGTGATCGGGTTCTGTCTGCCGGCCGACCAGAAGATCGGGCCCGGTGACCGGTTCATCGCCAAGGAGCTGGCCGGGATCAAGCGGACGCCCAAGGTCGCGATCGTCACGAAGACGGACCTGGTGACCCCCGAGGCGCTGGCCGAGCAGCTGATCGCGGTCGACCGGCTGGGCAAGGAACTGGGGATCGACTGGGCGGAGATCGTGCCGGTGTCGGCGGTGGCGAACAAGCAGGTGGACCTGCTGGCCGACCTGCTGATCCCGCTGCTGCCGGAGGGTCCGGCGCTGTATCCCGAGGGCGACCTGACGGATGAGCCGGAGCAGGTGATGGTGGCCGAGCTGATCCGGGAGGCGGCGCTGGAGGGGGTGCGGGACGAGCTGCCGCACTCGATCGCGGTGGTGGTGGAGGAGATGCTGCCGCGGGAGGGCCGGCCGGCCGACAAGCCGCTGCTGGACATCCACGCGAACGTCTTCATCGAGCGGCCGAGCCAGAAGGGCATCATCATCGGGCCCAAGGGCAGGCGGCTGAAGGAAGTGGGGATCAAGTCCCGCCGGCAGATCGAGGCGCTGCTGGGGACGCCGGTGTTCCTGGACCTGCATGTGAAGGTCGCGAAGGACTGGCAGCGCGATCCCAAGCAGCTGCGCCGCCTCGGCTTCTGACACGCCTCTTCCGACGCACCTCGCCGGGCCCCGGGGGCTCCTCCCCCCGGGGCCCGGCCCGTCTCAGCGCAGGGCCTCCAGGGCCTTGTCGGCTCCCTCGGCCCCGAGCCTGACGAAGACCGGGGTCACCTCCAGGGGCGTGGCATAGGAGCGGATGGTCCGGGGGCCCTGGAGGGTCCGGCCGTGGGTCACGTCGTACCAGGTGCCCGGGGGAAGGTGAACGGAGCGGGTGGGGGCGTCCGCCAGTTGCGGGGCCGCCAGGACCGCGGGGCCCAGCATCCAGGCGTCGGCGGTCGTGTACGCCTGCTCGTGGTCCGGGAAGTCGAAGAACAGCGGGCGCATGATCGGGTCGCCGGTTCTCAGGGTGTGCTGGACCTGGTCCCAGATGTACGGGGCCAGCCGGGTGTGGCGGGCGACGGCCTCGCGGTAGAGGGCGCTGGTCTGCTTGTCGTAGACCACCTTCTTGCCGGTTGTGATGTCGGTGGTGTCCACGGGGGACGTGGAGGCGTACATCAGCGGCATCAGGGACGCGGACTGGGCCCAGCGGACCAGCACCTCCTTCGTGGGGGCGGGCTGGACGCTGGAGCCGCCGATCATGTCGGTGGCGACGAAGGGGTAGCCGATCGTGGAGATGGCGAGGTTCTGGGTGACGGAGGCCCGCAGGGAGTCCCAGCCGGTGCCCTTGTCCAGCTGCCGGGTGACGAATCCGGCCCGGTGGGCGGCGGTGTCCCAGTGGACGCGGATGCCGACGCCCTGGAGGTCGAACTCGTCGGCGAGCCGGGCGCCCAGGCGCTGGTAGTCGGTGGGGGTGTGGCCCGCGCGCGGGGCGCAGCGCTCGTCGAAGAAGCGGGTGTCGAACTTCAGGCCGTCGATGCCGTAGGTGCTCATCAGGGTTCTGAGCCGGGCCTTGTACCAGGCCGCCGCCTCCGGGTTGGCGAGGTCGACGATGCCGGCGGTGCCGTTCCACCAGGTGACCCGGCAGGGCCGTGCGGGGTCGGCGGCGTCCGCCAGCAGATAGCCGCGGTCGGCGGCGTACTGGTACTGGTCGGAGTCCAGGTTGATCCACAGGGTCACCCAGAGGCCGAAGTCGAAGCCCAGTTCGTGGATCCGGCGTGACATCGCCCTGGGGTCGGGATAGGCCTTCGGGTCGAAGGTCAGGTTCCCGTAGGCGGACTCCCACTTGTCGTCGAGCTGGAGCGCGTGGCCGGTGAGGCCGTGGTCGTGGAGGTCCTGGGCGTAGTCGAGGAGCCTGGCCTGGTCGACGTGGGTGTAGAACTGGGCCCAGGAGTTCCACACCGGCTCCGCGTACTGGCGGTACGTCGCGTCGCTCTTCGCCGGTCTGCCCACGATGCCGATGTAGTCGCGGTAGACCTCCAGGGGCGTGGACTCCACGAAGACCGTCGCCCGGTACGGCTGTGCGGACTCGATGCCGAAGCGGCCCAGGCCGTCCCCGCCCTGGTTGATCGCCACGTTCATCACCTGTCCGGTGTCCACGTGCAGGCCGGCCGCCGAGGACGTGTACCAGAAGGGGTCGATCATGTAGTACGAGGCCGGGCCGAAGGCCGGGTGGACGACCTGTCCGTCGTCCAGCGGCCAGGGCTGGTCGGTGGCGGGGCCGCCGTTCGGGGTCTGGGTCTCGCCGTGGCCGTACCAGTGGCCGGCGGACTTCAGGTCACAGGCCAGTTCGAGACGCTCGGGGACCGCTCCCTCCACCCGCCAGTCGAGCCCGTAGCGGTCGGCGGAGGGGGTGATGCGGGCCCGTACCGTCGCACCGGGCAGCGTCGTGGCGGCGGTGAGGGTCAGGACACCGTTCCTCCAGTCCCAGCCGGTGACACGGGTGGCGTGCTGCCAGGCGCCGGCGGCACGGAAGCGCAGCGCACCGCCGGTGTCCTCGCCGGCGGTGGCCAGGACCGTGCCGCCCGAACGGCTGGTCATCAGCGACAGCTGACCGGTCATCACTCGAAGTGTGTAACCGGGAGCGGTGCCTTCCGACGGGACGGTCAGGGTGAGCGCGTCCGCGGAGGGGGTGAGCCGGGGGCCTCGCGGGGCGGGGGACGCCTCGGCCCGTGCCCGTGCCTGTGCCGGATCCGGCATGGTCAGCGCCACGGGAAGGGCCAGACTGAGGCCGAGGACGGCGAGGAGCACTCCGGGGCGGCGAGTCGGTCTGCGCACGACGCATGTCCTTCGACGGAGGGAGTCAGGAGACTGCTTGCCCCATCGTGCTCGATCGCACTCCTGATAAAACGTCAGAAATCGTCCGTCGATGCCTTCATGCCGGCCTGCGGAACCCGATCGTCGGTACGGCCCTGCGGCGCGGCCACGGCTCGACGCCCTCCTCCGGCACCAGGTCGTCCAGGAAGGCGTACCGCCGCAGCGCCGCCGGGTCCTGGCCCTCGACGGACTGCACCCGGCGCCACCAGGCGGCGATCTCGGCCCATCCGGGGGCCGACAGCGAGCCGCCGAACTCCTGGACGGACAGCGCGGCGGTGAGGCCGGCGAAGGCCAGGCGGTCGGCCAGGGGCCAGCCGGCCAGGGTGCCGGTGACGAAACCGGCCACGAACACGTCGCCCGCGCCGGTCGGGTCCAGCGCCTCCACGGCGATGGCGGGCACCTCGGCGGTCTCCCCCGTGCGCCGGTCGACCGCGTAGGCGCCCTCCGCGCCCAGGGTGACCACCGCGAGCGGCACGTACTCGGTGAGCGCGTGCGCGGCGGTGCGCGGGCAGTCGGTGCCCGTGTAGCGCATCGCCTCCTCGGCGTTGGGCAGGAACGCCTCGCAGTGCTTCAGGTCGACCAGGCTCGCCAGGTCCCAGGCGCCGGTCTCGTCCCAGCCGACGTCCCCGAAGACACGGGTGCCCTCGGCCGCGGCCTGGGCGATCCAGGGGGCGGACCGGCCGGGGGTGAGGGAGGCCACGGCGGCACGCGCACGGGGCCGGCAGGCCGGGGCGCCCTCCTGGGGGAACACCTCCTCCGGGGGCGGCTCGTGGCCGTGCGAGACCATCGTGCGCTCGCCCTCGTACGCCATGGAGACGGTGACCGGGGAGTGCCAGCCGGGCACGGTGCGGGACGCGGACAGATCGATGCCCTCGCCCCGCTCGAGGGCGTCCCAGCAGTAGTCGCCGTAGTGGTCGTCGCCGAACGCCGCCGCCAGGGAGGTCTTGAGGCCCAGACGGGCCAGTGCGGTCGCCATGTTGGCCACACCGCCGGGGCTCGACCCCATGCCGCGCGCCCAGGACTCGGTGCCGCGCACCGGGGCGGAGTCGAGCCCGGTGAAGATGATGTCGAGGAAGACGGTGCCCGTCAGATAGACGTCCCAGGGCGGGTCGTCGCTCGTGCGCAGCCGGGCCAGCGGGTCGACCTGGGAGTGGGCGTGCGCTGTTCCGAGGATGTACTCCCGGTCCTCCGGGTACTCTCCGGCGATCGTGCTGGACGGGGTCACGGCGTGCTCCCTGACATGGTGCGGGTCCGGCCAGTGTGCACCAGAGCACCGGTGGCGTGTCGACACCGCCCGGCGCGGGGACGCACGCCACCGGCACGACACCGGCACGGCACAGCACCGGCCGTGCCCGGCGGCACGCCGCCCGGCCCGGGCCCCGGGGTGCCCTCGGCCGGGCGGCGCGGTCCGGCCTCGGGCCGGGGCACCGAAGCGTCGTCCGGCCCCGGTCAGCGGCGTTTGGGCACCGGTATCCGCTGCAGGTCCCGGGCCACGGTCAGCTCCCCGTCGAAGCCGGCCGCCCGCGCCTGCCGCTCGAACTCCTCCCCGGCGCCGTTGTAACGCTGGCTGAAGTGGGTGAGGACGAGGTGCCGCACCCCGGCGTCCCGGGCCGCACGTGCCGCCTGACCCGCCGTCAGATGGCCGTATTCGGCGGCCAGTTGCCTGTCCTCGTCGAGGAAGGTCGACTCGATGACGAGCAGGTCGCAGTCCTCGGCGAGCGCGTGCACCCCGTCGCACAGCCGGGTGTCCATGACGAACGCGAACCGCTGTCCGCGCCGCACCTCGCTCACCGCCTCCAGCGTGACCCCGTTCAGGGAGCCCTCCCGCTGCAGACGGCCCACGTCCGGGCCCTTGATGCCGTGCGCGGCGAGCCGGTCGGGCAGCATCCGGCGCCCGTCGGGCTCGACGAGCCGGTAGCCGTAGGACTCCACCGGGTGGGAGAGCCGGCGGGCCTCGAGGGTGTACGCCGGTGTCGTCGCGAGGACCCCGTCGGCGTCGACCGGGACCTCGGTGAGCCGGACCGTCTCGCGGTAGGCGGTGGCGTACCGCAGACGGTCGAAGAAGTGCCGGCCCGAGCGCGGGTAGTGCGCGGTGACCTCGTGCGGCACCCGGTCGAGGTTGATGCGCTGGATCACCCCGGCCAGGCCGAGACAGTGATCGCCGTGGAAGTGGGTGACGCAGATCCGGTTCAGGTCGTGCGCGGCGACCCCGGCGCGCAGCATCTGCCGCTGGGTGCCCTCGCCGGGGTCGAACAGGATGCCCTCGCCGTCCCAGCGCAGCAGATAGCCGTTGTGGTTGCGGTGCCGGGTCGGGACCTGGCTGGCGGTGCCGAGGACGACCAGTTCACGGACGGACATGACGTGGCTTCACCCGACGCGGCTCATCCGGGGGGCCACTGGAGGCCGCGGCCGCCGAGGACATGGGCGTGGGCGTGCCAGACGGTCTGGCCGGCGCCGGAGCCCGTGTTGAACACGATGCGGTAGCTCTCCAGCTTTTCCTCGTCGGCGACCGCCTGCGTCTCGCGCAGGACGTCCGCGGCGAGGTCCGGGGCGGCGGCGGCCAGGGCGGCGGCGTCCTTGTAGTGCGCCTTGGGGATCACCAGAACATGGGTGGGCGCCTGGGGGTTGATGTCGCGGAAGGCGACGGTGGTGTCCGTCTCGCGGACGACCGTCGCGGGGACCTGACCCGCGACGATCTTGCAGAACAGGCAGTCGTCCTGGGGTTCCCCAGCCATGCGATGCCTCCTGAGTCGATCGAGTACGGGGGCCATGGTAGCCACCGGCGCCGGCGCACCCCCCGCACGGTCCGGTGGGGGGTGCGCCGGCGCGCGCTCACGGGGCGGCCGCGGTCACGGCAGCTCCGGCGGGGTCTTCGCGGGTGTCCTCTCCAGGGCCTCCAGCGCGATGCGGATGGCCGCGTCCAGCTGGACGTCCCTTCCCGCCGCGTAGTCCTGCGGGCGCTGGACGACCTCCACGTCCGGCTCCACCCCGTGGTTCTCCACGCCCCACTCGTATCCCTCCAGCCAGAACGCGTACTTCGGCTGGGTGATCAGGGTGCCGTCGACCAGGTGGTAGCGGCTGTCGATGCCGATGACGCCGCCCCAGGTGCGCGTGCCCACGACCGGCCCGATGCCCAGCGCCTTGATCGCCGCGTTGACGATGTCGCCGTCGGAGCCGGAGAACTCGTTGGCGACGGCGACGACCGGGCCCCGGGGCGCGTCCAGCGGGTAGCTGTCCGGCTTCATGCCGCGCGGCAGGTCCCAGCCGACGATCCGCCGGGCCAGCTTCTCCACCACGAGCTGGGAGGTGTGGCCGCCGCGGTTCTCGCGGACGTCCACGACCAGGCCCTCGCGGGCCACCTCGACCCGCAGGTCGCGGTGGATCTGCGCCCAGCCGGGGGCCTGCATGTCCGGCACGTGGAGATAGCCGAGCCGGCCGCCGGACTTCTCGTGGACGTAGGCCCGGCGGTCGGCGACCCACGCGTGGTAGCGCAGGGGTTCCTCGTCGGCGATGGGGATCACGACCGCGTGCCGCAGATCGCCGCCGCCGGCGGGCGAGACGGTGAGCTCCACCGGTTTGCCCGCCGTACCGACCAGCAGCGGGCCGGGGCCGGTCACCGGGTCGACCGGCCGGCCTCCGACGGCGACGATCGCGTCCCCGGCGCGCACCGCGACGCCGGGCGCGGCGAGCGGGCTGCGCGCGTCCGGGTCGGAGGTCTCCGAGGGCAGGATCCGGTCGATGCGCCAGCTGCCGTCCTCGTGCCGGGAGATGTCCGCGCCGAGCAGTCCCTGCCGGGGTCCGCGGCCGTGGCCGCCGCCGGGGACGACATAGGCGTGCGAGGTGCCGAGCTCGCCGTGCACCTCCCACAGCAGGTCGACCAGGTCGTCATGGGTGGCGATGCGGTCCAGGACGGGCCGGTAGCGCTCGAGGACGCCGTCCCAGTCGACGCCGCCCATGTCGGGCCGCCAGAAGTGGTCCCGCATGATGCGGCCGGTCTCCTCGTACATCTGCCGCCACTCGGCGGCCGGTTCGACGGTCTGCCGGATCCGGCCGAGGTCGACGGTGACGTGGGAGTCGCTGTCCTCGTCGCCGGAGGCGCGCCGGTCGCTGGGGACGACCTTGAGTTTGCCGTCGGTCCACAGCAGCACGCGCTTGCCGTCGCCGCTGACCTCGAAGTGGTCGGCGTCCGAGGCCAGCTGCTCGAGACGCTGCTGGGCGAGGTCGTAGCGCTCCAGCTCGGTCTTGGGGTCGGGGTCGTCGTCCGTGGCGCGGGAGGCGCCGAGGACGCCGCGCACCGGGTGCCTGAGCCAGAGCACGCCGTCCTTGGCCGTGCGCAGGTTGGAGTAGCGGGCGGCCTCGACCGGGAAGGGCACGATGCGGTCGGCGAGCCCTTCGATGTCGATGCGGGTCGTCGGGGCGCCCTCGCTGTCGGGGGTCTCCTCCTTGTCGGGGGCCTCGAAGGGCCGGCCGTGCCGCTGCGGGCCGAACGGGGAGGGCGTGGTCGCGGCCAGGGGGATCAGATACGGACGGGTGCCGTCGACGAAGGCCAGGTCGAAGACGTGCTCGTCGTAGACGGGGTCGAAGGAGCGCTGGGAGAGGAAGACGAGGTGCTTGCCGTCGAGGGTGAAGGCGGGGGCGTAGTCGCGGAAGCGCAGCGGGGTCGCGTCGGTGACCGACAGGTCGGTGGTGTTGGCCAGGCGCAGCTGGCTGAGCGGACGCGGCCCGGGGTGCGACCAGACGAGCCAGGCGGAGTCGGGCGAGAAGGCGAGCCCGTCGACGTCCCCGTGCTCGCTGCGGTCGACCTCCCGGACCTCGCCGGTCTCTCGTTCGACGAGCAGCAGCCGCCCGTCGTGCGAGGCGACGGCCACCCGGGCGCCGTCGGGGGACACGGCGAGTTCCAGGACCCGGCCGAGCTGCCCGGCGCCCAGCCGGCGCGGGGTGGCGCCGGGGGCGAGGCCGGTGGCGGGCGCGAACTCCAGGGCGTCCTCGCCCTCCGCGTCCGTCACCCACACCACCCACTCCTCCCCGTCGGCGCGGAAGGTGCGCGGCAGCCGGTTCCGCACCCCGGGTTCGGCGGCGAGCGCCCGGGCGGGACCGGAGCGGTGGGTGATCCAGTGGACGGCACCGCGCACCGAGACGGCGCTGCCGCGCGCGGTGTGGTCGGGAGAGGCGGAGCCGAACCAGCGGGAGGCGTTGACCGGGCGGGGCCGCAGGTTGGTGCGGGGGCCGCCGAGCCGGATGTCGATCCGGCGCGGCTCGGCGCCGTCGAGGTCCTCGAGCAGCCACAGCTCACCGGCGCTGGAGTAGACGACCCGGCTGCCGTCGGTGGCGGCGTGCCGGGCGTAGAAGCCTCCTGCGCTCCCGGCTCCGTCCGGGCCCGAGGGGTTTCCGAGCGGGGTGTGACGGCGCAGGTCGGAGCCGTCCGCGAGGGAGGAGTACAGGGCACCGGTGCCCTCGTGGTCGGACAGGAACGCGATCCGCTCCCCGACCCACAGCGGGTACTCCAGGTTGCCGTCCAGTTCTTCGTGCAGCCGTACGAACTCGCCGTCACCTTCGCGGTCGATCCACAGCTTGCCCGCCGTGCCGCCCCGGTACCGCTTCCACCAGGCCGCCTCGCGGCCCATCGTCGCGGACAGCAGCACGGTGTGCGGGCCGTGGGCGACACCGCCGACCGGCCCGTACGGCAGGGTGGTGGCCGGTCCGCCGTCGAGCGGGACGGCGTGGGCCCAGGTGCGGCGCAGGCTCGCCTGGCCGTGGGCGCTGATCACGAGGACCTTCCCGTCCGGGGTCCAGCCGAGCACCTGGGTCCTCCAACTGCCCCAGTGGGTCAGGCGCCTGGCGGGGCCGCCGTCGACGGGGGCGATGTACACCTCGGGGGCGCCGTCACGGGTGGAGGTCCAGGCGACGGTGGTGCCGTCGGGCGAGATGCGGGGGTGGTTCACGGGCACGTTGTCGGCGCTGACCCGCCAGGCCCTGCCGCCCTCCAGCGGTGCGAGCCACACGTCGTCCTCGGCGGTGAAGGCGACCAACTCGCCGTGCGGATGCGGGAACCGAAGATACGCAGACGAAGACGATACGGACTGAGTCACTCGATCACCCTACGCAGCGGCGGCGTCCGCCGACAGAGGGCGAAGGCGCATTCACTCCCGCATGTCACACCGTCTCCCGCACGTCACACCGGGGATGCCGGTCTCACTTGCCCTGGACGGGCCCGCAGGCGGGGTTGTCCAGGCACCAGATCGTCCGGGTGACGGTCACCGTGACCGTCGGGCCCGGCTGTCCGGGGGTGGTGGGACGGTAGGTGACGGGCGGCCGGTACGTCGGCCCGGTCGTGGCCTCGCAGTTGCCGAGGCCGCTGACACGGAACCACTCCTTCCCGCCCACTTCGGCGACCAGGTTCCCGCGCACACAGGCGCCGTCGACGGCCCGGGTGACCTCCCCGGTGACGGTGATCCTCCGGCCGTCCTGCGTCTCCCCCCGGCAGTCGACGGTGACCACGGTGGTGTCGGACGCCGGCGCCGTGCGCGCCCTGTCGCGGCCGTAGCCGCCCGTGCAGTCGAGCCGGCGCACGGACGCGTTCTGCCGGTTCAGCTCCGCGGTGACCGTCCTGTCGGTCGTGTACGCCACCGACGCGGCGTTCAGCCCGCCGGGATCACAGGCGGCGACCCCGCCCACGGCACCCGCCGCGAGCACCGCACCGGCCATCATCCGCCGCCCCCGCGACAGGTGCGCAATCCTCCCTGATCCCCTCATGTCCGGCAGCGTGCCACCGCCGGGCCCGGGGCGGTAGAGCGCATATGGCCACGCATGTCGCATGCGCCCGCGCCCTCAGGGACCCCCACGGCGCCGCACGGCGCACCGGCCCCGTTCCGGGCGGCCGGGGCGCGCGCCCGCCGCACCCGGCCTCCACGCCGTCCGCGCTCCCGCCGGCACGGGGCGGGCGGGGCCGCGGCGGTCAGGGGTCAGGACCAGCGGCCCGTGCGGCCCAGGAGCAGGGCGGTCGCCGCCGTGCCCGCGGTCGAGGTGCGCAGCACGGTGCGGCCGAGGACGTACGCCTTGGCGCCCACCTCCCGGAAGAGGGCCAACTCCTCGGGGGAGACCCCGCCTTCGGGGCCGACGACCAGCACGATCTCGCCCTCGGCGGGGAGTTCGGCGGTGGCCAGGGGTTCCTCGCCGGCCTCGTGGAGCACGGCGGCGAAGTCGGCCTTGGCCAAAAGTGCGGCAACCTGCGGGGTCGTCGCCGCGTCCGCGACCTCGGGGAAGCGGACCCGGCGGGACTGCTTGCCGGCCTCGCGGGCGGTCGAGCGCCACTTGCCGAGCGCCTTCAGGCCCCGGTCGCCCTTCCACTGCGTGATGCAGCGGGACGCGGCCCACGGCACGATCGCGTCGACGCCGACCTCGGTCATCGTCTCCACGGCGAGTTCGCCCCGGTCGCCCTTGGGAAGGGCCTGGACGACGGTGATACGGGGCGACGGGGGCGGTTCCTCGGCCGGGTCCGTCAGACCGGTGACCACCAGCCGGTCCTTGCCCTCGGCGGCCTTCACCACGCCCTCGGTCCAGCGCCCCCGGCCGTCGGTGAGCACCACGTCCTCGCCCGGCCGCAGCCGCTTGACCGTGACCGCGTGCCGTCCTTCGGGGCCGTCGAGCACGAACTCCGTCCCGATGCCGTCGAGCCGGTCGACGACGAACACCGGCGCGGTCATCGCGCACCCCCTCCCGCCGCCGGACGGGCCGTCAGCCCTGCCCTGGCCGCGTCGTATTCGGTCATCAGCACCTCCATCAGCCGCCCCGCGGGCAGCGCGCGGGCCATCCGGTGGCCCTGCCCCGCCCACAGTGCCATGCCCTGCGCGTCGCCCGCCCGGGCGGCCGCCCTGCGCAGGGGTGCGGTGAGGTGGTGGACCTCCGGGTAGGCGGCGGGCGCGTACGGGCCGTGCTCCCGCAGGAAGCGGTTGACCAGTCCGCGGGCCGGCCGCCCGGTGAACGCGCGGGTCAGCTCCGTGTGCGGGAACAGCGGGTCGGTCAGCGCCTGCTTGTGCACGGGGGACGCCCCGGACTCGGGGGTGGCGAGGAACGCCGTGCCGAGCTGGGCCGCGCTCGCGCCCGCCGCGAGCACGGCGGCGATCTGGCCGCCGTGCATGATGCCTCCGGCCGCGACGACCGGGAGGTCCACCGCCTCGCGGATCTGCGCGACCAGCGACAGGACGCCGATCCCGGCTTTGTCGTTCTCCGGCAGGTCGCGGTGGGTGCCCTGGTGGCCCCCGGCCTCCACGCCCTGGGCGATCACCGCGTCCGCGCCCGCCCGTTCCACGGCGAGCGCCTCCTCGACGGTGGTGGCGGTGGCGAGGACGAAGGTGCCGGCCCGGTGCAGTGCGTCCACCACCTCAGGGCCGGGCACGCCGAAGTGGAAGGAGACCACCGGTACCGGGTCGTCCAGCAGGACGGCGAGTTTGGCGTCGTAACCGTCGTCACGGCCGCTCTCCGGGTCGCCCAGCCCGGTGCCGTACCACTCTGCCTCACCGGCCAGCTGCTGGGCGTAGAGGCCGACGGCGCCGGACTCGGCGCTCTCCGGCTGCGGCATGAACACATTGACGCCGAAGGCACGGCCGGTCAGCCCGCGCAGCTGGTTGATCTCCTGGCGCATGCCGTCCGCGGTCTTGTGGCCGGCGGCGAGGAATCCCAGCCCGCCCGCCTCGGACACCGCGGCGGCCAGCCCCGGCACCGAGGGCCCGCCCGCCATGGGCGCCTGCACGATCGGGTGCGGGAAGAGATCGGTCAGTGGGGAGGACATGACCGCATGGTGTCACGTCCTCCCCACACGTCCGCATCCGGACGGCCTTCGGCACATGCCGGGGAAGTCCCCTCCGCACCGGTTCCGGCGCCCGGTGAACGCGTCCTTCGGCCACAGGCGACCGCAGGGCGGCCGGGCACCGCGGGCGGTCACGAGAACGGTCCCTGCCGGCCCGGCCGGCTGCGTCCGCCCATGAGGGACCCGGCCGGCGTGGACCTTGCCGTCCTCGGGGACGGCGCACTGCGTCTGCCTGCGGAGGGGGCGGCCCGGCCCTCGGCCGTCAGCCGGGCTCCACGCGCCCGTCAGCGCCCGTTGAACGCGTCCTTCAGCCGTGCGAACAGCCCCTGCTGTCCCGGCTGGAACTGCCCCTGCGGGCGCTCCTCGCCGCGCAGCTTGGCCAGCTCGCGCAGCAGGCGCTCCTGCTCGGGGTCGAGCTTGGTCGGGGTCTGCACCTCGACGTGCACGACGAGGTCGCCGCGTCCGCCGCCGCGCAGATGCGTGACGCCCCGGCCGCGCAGCGGGATCGACTGGCCGGACTGGGTGCCCGGACGGATGTCGACCTCCTCCAGGCCGTCCAGCGTCTCCAGCGGCACCTTGGTGCCGAGGGCCGCCGCGGTCATCGGGATGGTGACCGTGCAGTGCAGGTCGTCGCCGCGCCGCTGGAACACCGGGTGCGGCAGCTCCTGGATCTCGACGTAGAGGTCACCGGCGGGACCGCCGCCGGGGCCGACCTCGCCCTCCCCCGCGAGCTGGATGCGCGTGCCGTTGTCCACACCGGCCGGGATCTTCACGGTCAGCGTGCGGCGGGCGCGGACACGGCCGTCACCGGCGCATTCCGGGCACGGGGTGGGCACCACCGTGCCGAAGCCCTGGCACTGGGGGCAGGGGCGGGAGGTCATGACCTGGCCCAGGAAGGACCGGGTGATCTGGGAGACCTCACCGCGGCCGCGGCACATGTCGCACGTCTGGGCGCTGGTGCCGGGGGCCGCGCCCTCGCCGTTGCAGGTGTTGCACACGACGGCCGTGTCGACCTGGATGTCCTTCGTCGTGCCGAAGGTCGCCTCGTCCAGCTCGACCTCGATCCGGATCATCGCGTCCTGGCCCCGGCGGGTGCGCGAACGCGGTCCGCGCTGCGACGCCGTTCCGAAGAAGGCGTCCATGATGTCGGAGAAGTTCCCGAAGGCACCCGCCCCGAAGCCACTGCTCGCGCCGGCGGCGGCGGACTGCGAGAGCGGGTCGCCACCGAGGTCGTAGACCTGCTTCTTCTGCGGATCCGACAGCACCTCGTAGGCGGCGTTGATCTCCTTGAACCGCTCCTGGGTCTTCGGATCCGGGTTGACGTCCGGGTGCAGCTCGCGCGCGAGCCGCCGGAAGGCCTTCTTGATCTCTTCCTGCGACGCGTCGCGACGCACGCCGAGGACGGCGTAGTAGTCCGTGGCCACCTACGACTCCGCCAGGATCTGTCCGACGTACCGTGCCACTGCGCGTACCGCTCCCATCGTTCCCGGGTAGTCCATGCGGGTCGGTCCGACCACGCCGAGCTTGGCCACTGCCTCGCCGCCTGAACCGTAACCGACCGACACGATGGACGTGGAGTTGAGTCCTTCGTGGGCGTTCTCGTGACCGATGCTCACGGTCATGTCCGCGTTCTTCGTCTCGCCGAGCAGCTTCAGCAGGACGACCTGCTCCTCCAGCGCCTCCAGGACGGGCCGGATGGTGAGCGGGAAGTCGTGCGCGAAGCGGGTCAGGTTGGCGGTGCCGCCGATCACCAGCCGCTCCTCGTTCTGCTCGACGAGCGTCTCCATGAGCGTGGACAGCACGGTCGAGACGGTTCCGCGGTCGTCGACCTCGAAGCTCTCGGGCAGGTCCTCCACCAGCTGCGGGACGTCCCGGAAGCGGCGGCCGGCGACCCGGCTGTTCAGCCGCGCCCGCAGATCGGCCAGGGACGTCTCCCCGAAGGGGGCGGGGCAGTCGATCACCCGCTGCTCGACCCGGCCGGTGTCCGTGATCAGCACCAGCATCAGACGGGCGGGCGCGAGCGACAGCAGCTCCACATGCCGCACGGTCGAACGGGTCAACGACGGGTACTGCACCACGGCGACCTGCCGGGTCAGCTGCGCGAGCAGTCGCACCGTGCGGGCCACCACGTCGTCGAGGTCGACGGCGCCGTCGAGGAAGTTCTGGATGGCACGCCGCTCCGGCGCGCTCATCGGCTTGATCTCGGCCAGCTTGTCGACGAACAGGCGGTACCCCTTGTCGGTGGGGATACGTCCGGCACTGGTGTGCGGCTGGGCGATGTAGCCCTCTTCCTCCAGGGCCGCCATGTCATTGCGGACCGTGGCCGGCGAGACGCCGAGGTTGTGCCGCTCGGTCAGGGCCTTGGAGCCGACCGGCTCCTCAGTGCCGACGTAGTCCTGGACGATCGCGCGCAATACCTGAAGTCTCCGCTCGCTGAGCATCGCGCACACCTCCAGAAGTCGTTGGTCGGCTTCCCCGCCTGGCACTCGACGCATAAGAGTGCCAGCTTTACTCGCACAGTGTACGGCTGTCGGGTATACCCCGGGCAAGGCGGTTGCGCTGTGGCACTAGCGTCTCCCCATGAGCGTGACGTGGGAAGAGTCGGGATGGGAGCGGCTGGCGGACGGGGTCGGGCGGGTGCGTCTCCCGGGGTGGGACTGCACCGTCGGGCTGGTGGCCGGGACGGACCGCGCGCTGCTCGTCGACGCGGGGTCGAGCCTGGCGGAGGGAGCGCGGCTGCGCGCGCAGGCGCGGGAGCTCGCCGGCGGCGATGTGAGGCTTCTCGCGCTGACGCATCCGCACTTCGACCATGTCTTCGGGGCGGCGGCGTTCACGGGCGCGGAGATCTTCGCCGCCGAGGGCTCCCGCGCGGTGTACGGCGACGCGGAGGGCGCACGTGCCGAGCTGCGCGCGGACGCGGTGCGCCACGGGCTGGACGCACGGGCGGCCGAGGAGGCGGCGAACGCCCTGGTGCGCCCCGGGCACGAGGTCGGCGACCGGCTCGCCCTCCCGCTCGGCGGGGGACGCGAGGTGCTGCTGGCGAACGCGGGCCCCGGTCACACCGCCCACGATCTCGCGGTCGTCGTCCCGGGTGAGCCGGCCGTCGTCTTCTGCGGCGACCTGGTCGAGGAGTCCGGTGAGCCCCAGGCGGGCCCCGACGCCGTGCCGTCCCGGTGGCCCGCCGCCCTCGACCGGCTGCTGGCGCTCGGCGGCGAGGACGCGCTGTACGTGCCCGGTCACGGAGCGGTGGTGGACGCGGCCTTCGTCCGGGCCCAGCGGGACGCCCTGGCCGCGCGCTTCGGCGTGTCACGCTGACCGGCCGCGGGTTTCTCCCTATCGTCACTCGAATGCGCCCACCCGTCTCCCGTCACCGCCCTTTCGGCGAGGGCTCCCCGGGCCCGCGCTCCCGTGTGTACTCCCCCGATCTGACCCCGCCCTGGAGGAAGCCGAGGGCCGTGCCGGAGGTTCCGGCCGAGCCCGGTCTGGTGGTGGAGGAGCCGGGCAGCGGTTTCTGCGGGGCGGTGGTCCACTGCGAGGCGGGCACGGTGACCCTGGAGGACCGCTTCGGCAGGCACCGGGTGTTCCCGCTCCGGCCCCGCGGCTTCCTGCTGGAGGGCAGGGTGGTCACGCTGGTGAAGCCGTCGTCCGGGCCGCCGCGGCCCACCCGTACGGCCTCCGGTTCGGTGGCCGTCCCGCACGCACGCGCGCGCGTGGCCCGCGCCGGACGCATCTATGTCGAGGGGCGGCACGACGCCGAACTGGTCGAGAAGGTGTGGGGCGACGACCTGCGCATCGAGGGCGTGGTCGTGGAGTACCTGGAGGGCATCGACGACCTGCCGGCGGTCGTCGAGGAGTTCGCCCCCGGGCCGGACGCCCGTCTCGGCGTCCTCGTCGACCACCTGGTCCCCGGCACGAAGGAGTGGCGCATCGCCGAGGTGGTGACCAGCGAGCACGCCCTGGTGGTCGGCCACCCGTTCGTCGACGTCTGGCAGGCCGTGAAGCCGTCGTCCCTGGGCATCGCGGGCTGGCCCGACGTCCCCCGCGGCCAGGACTGGAAGACGGGCGTGTGCCGGTCGCTGGGCTGGCCCGAGGACACGGGCGCGGCGTGGAGGAGGATCCTGTCCCGGGTGCGGTCGTACAAGGACCTGGAGCCGGAGCTGCTGGGCAGGGTGGAGCAGCTGATCGACTTCGTGACGGCATGACGGCATGGCGGCCCGGGCGCGGGGTGTTGTGCCGCCGGGGCAGCGGCTCCCCTCGGGCGAGGGCGGGTGAGCGCACACGCCTCGGGGGCGGCGCGCCCTCGATGCCTCAAGTCCACCGGTGCCTCGGTCACCGGTGCCTCGGTCCGCCCGTTCCTCAGTCCACCAGGTCCCGCACCACCGCGTCCGCCAGCAGCCGGCCCCGCAGGGTGAGCACGGCGCGCCCGGCCGCGTACGGCTCCTGCTCGAGCAGCCCGTCGGACAGCGCCCGCCGGGAGGCCTCCAGGCCCTTCGGGCGCAGCACGTCCAGCGGAAGGCCCTCCCGCAGCCGCAGCTCCAGCATGATCCGCTCCACCCGGCGGTCCTCCTCCGTGAGGAGCTCCCGGCCCGCACCCGGGGAGCGCCCGGAGGCGAGGGCCGCCGCATAGGCGCCGGGGTGCTTGACGTTCCACCAGCGCACGCCCCCCACATGGCTGTGCGCCCCGGGTCCCGCGCCCCACCAGTCGGCGCCCCGCCAGTACAGCTCGTTGTGCCGGCAGCGCCCCGCGTCCGAGGCGGCCCAGTTGGACACCTCGTACCACGAGAAGCCCGCCGCGGAGAGCGTCTCCTCCGCGATCAGATACCGGTCGGCATGCACGTCGTCGTCCGTCGTCGGGATCTCTCCCCTGCGGATCCGGCGGGCGAGCCGTGTGCCCTCCTCCACGATCAGCGCGTACGCCGACACATGGTCGGGCCCGGCTCCGAGAGCCGCGTCCAGCGAGGCCCGCCAGTCGTCGTCGGACTCGCCGGGCGTGCCGTAGATCAGATCCAGGTTGATGTGCTCGAAACCCGCCGCACGGGCCTCGGTCACGCATGCCTCGGGACGCCCGGGCGTGTGCGTGCGGTCGAGGATCCTCAGCACGTGCTGCCGGGCGCTCTGCATCCCGAAGGAGATCCGGTTGAAGCCGCCCTCCCGCAGCGCGGCCAGGTAGGCCGGGTCGACCGACTCGGGGTTGGCCTCCGTGGTGACCTCCGCGTCGGCCGCGAGGCCGAACTCGTCACGGATCGCCCTCAGCATCCGTACCAGGTCGTCCGCGGCCAGCAGCGTGGGCGTACCGCCGCCGACGAAGACCGTGCGGACCTCGCGCGGATCGTCGCCGAGGACCTTGCGGGCGAGGCGGATCTCGTCGACGAGGATCCCGGCGTAGTTGTCGCGGGAGGCGAGCACTCCCCCGGTGCCGCGCAGTTCGGTGGCGGTGTAGGTGTTGAAGTCGCAGTAGCCGCAGCGGGTCGCGCAGTAGGGGACGTGCAGATAGAACCCGAGGGGCCGGTCGGCCGCCCCGGCGAGCGCGTACGCGGGCAGCGCACCGTCGTCGGGCACGGGCTCGCCGTCGGGAAGTGCGGAAGGCATGCGTTCCATTGTCCAGCACCACGAGGCCGGCACCGCGCCTCCGGCACCACGGCGCAGGCCCGCCCCTCCGGCCGGCTCTCCCGGGCCGCTGCCCCGCGGCCCCCGTCACCCCGCCCGCGCGCACTCCGCCTGGAGCACCAGAAGGGCCAGGTCGTCCTCCGGCGGTCTGGCCCCGAAGTCGTGCACGAGCTGCCGGATGCGCTCGGCGATGCCGTCCGCGTCGAGCCCCACGCAGCCGGCGAGGGCCCGGGCGAGCCCGTCGCCGTCGTCGAACTGGCGGGAGCCGGAGCGCCGCTCGGTGACGCCGTCGGTGACGCACAGCAGGGTGTCGCCGGGGCCGAGCTCGAAGGTCTCGCAGGTGTACGTCTCGTCCTCGATCACCCCGAGCAGGGTCTGCGGCCGGGCGACCGTGCGCACGCCCCCGTCCCGCCCGAGGACCAGCGGCAGCGGGTGCCCGGCGCTGGCGAGGGTGCAGCGGACGCCGCCGTCGTGGGGGACGAGCTCGCCGTAGAGAAGGGACAGGAAGCGGGTCTGGGGGCTGTCGCCGGAGGCCGGGGCCCGGCCGCCGGCCGCCACCAGGACCCGGGCGGCGGCGTCGGCGGCCTCGGTGGCGTCGTCGAGGAGAAGCTGGTTGAGGCGGTCGAGGACGTCGGCGACGCCGTAGCCCTCGCGGGCCAGCAGCCGCAGCCAGGGCCGGACGAGCCCGATGACGACGGCGGCCTCGGGCCCCTTGCCCTGGACGTCGCCGATGGCGAAGCACCAGCGGCCGTCACCGGCCGGGAAGAGGTCGTAGAAGTCGCCGCTCGGGCCGCCCTTGTCGCACGGCTCGTACACCAGCGCACTGCGCAGACCGGGGATCCGGGCGACCGCGCCGGGCAGCAGTCCGCGCTGCAGCACGGCGCTGATGGTGGCCTGCCGGGCGTACTGGCGGGCCGCGCCGATGGCGAGCGCGACCCGGCGGCTGAGGTCCTCGACCAGGCCGGTGACCTCGTCGGGGAAGCGGTGCAGCCCGGTCCGCCCGATGACCAGCGTGCCCAGCGGACGGCCGCCGGCGATCAGCCGGTACGCGAGCGCCGTGCCGTGGGCCGCGTGGGGGCCGAGGGCCTCCGCGGGCCAGGGATAGGGGACGGGCCCGGAGCTCAGGCCGCCGGCGGGGCGCGGCGGGTCCTTCTCCAGGGCGCGGCGCAGCTCCTCCAGGCGGTCCTCGCTGACGTGCCAGACGCGGGCGAGCCGGGGTCCGGCCAGGCCGGTGCCGCCGCCCCAGCCCGCCCCGCTCTCGGCCCCGCTCCAGTGGGAGGTCCCCCAGCGCGCGGTGGACTCGTCCTCCAGCCACACCGCGCACCAGTCGGCCAGCCGGGGGACGAGCAGCTGTCCGGTGAGCGAGGCGACCAGGTCCTCGTCGAGCTGTCCGGCGAGCAGGTCGGAGGCCTCGGCGAGGAAGGACAGCGCGCCCCGGCCCAGCCACTCCCGGTCCCGGCCGGTGTACTGCGGCCCGGGAGCGAAGAGCTCGGCGACGGCGAACCCGCCCTCGGTGTCGTAGGTCTGTGCGCTCTCGCCCACCGTGCTGCCCTCGGCGGGCAGCCGCGCCCACACCGTCTTGGTGCCGGCCCGGTGGGTGACGCCCCAGGCCTCGGAGAGGGCGGCGACCAGGCGCAGGCCGCGGCCGTACTCGGCGGGCTCGCACGGCGTCTCGCCGCCGTGGTCACGGGGGACGCGCGTGGGGTGGCGGTCGCAGACCTCGATGACGCAGGCGCCGGTGTCGGGCTCCAGCCGGCAGGTCAGCTCGACGTCGGTGCCCGCGTGGACGACGGCGTTGGTGACCAGCTCGCTCACCACGAGAACGGCGTCCTCGGCCAGTCGCTCGGCGATCACGAATCCGAGGTCCGCCCACTCCGTCAGCACCGTGCGCAGCAGGGCGCGGGCGGAACCGGGCGCGAGAGGGCTGCCGGGCAGGGTCGTGTACACCTCCGTACCCGTTCTCGCGCCGCGGTGCGCGGTCGTGCCGGAGGCGTGCGCAGGCACCTCGGAGACAGGGGAGACGGTCTCCCGTTGCGTCGGAATGGCCCCCATCAGCGGCTCCCCGAGCAGAGCGGACGAATCGGTTCAGTCGTTGGGGACAGGGTGACAGAACGGCCGCGCTCATAAGCATGGAGTTACCGAAGTGAGCCACCGGGCGGGGAAACCGCACTGCAAAAGCGATCAAAGGCGGGCAGATCCGGGCACGCTCGAACGCCGGCCGTACGCGGCCGGGCCCCTCGCCTCTCCGGAGAGGCGAGGGGCCCGGTCAGGCCGGTACGCCGGCTACGCCTCGCGCGTGCCCTCGTACATCTCGTCGAGCAGGTGCTTGTAGGTGCGCTCCACCACGGGCCGCTTCAGCTTCAGGCTCGGGGTGACCTCGCCGTGCTCGACGTCGAGGTCGCGCGGCAGCAGGCGGAACTTCTTGATGGTCTGCCAGCGCTGCAGCTTCTGGTTGAGCCGCTGGACGTAGCCGTCGACCATCTCCACCGTCCGCGGATCGGCGACGACCTCGGCGTAGGTCCTGCCCTCCAGGCCGTTCTCCTTGGCCCACCCCAGGATGGCGGTCTCCTCCAGGGCGATGAGGGCGGTGCAGTAGTTCCGGTCGGCGCCGTGCACGAGGATGTTGGAGACGTACGGGCACAGCGCCTTGAACTGGCCCTCGATCTCGGCGGGCGCGACGTACTTGCCGCCGGAGGTCTTGATGAGGTCCTTCTTGCGGTCGGTGATGCGCAGATAGCCGTCCGGGGAGAGCTCGCCGATGTCGCCGGTGTGGAGCCAGCCGTCGGGCTCCAGGACCTCGGCGGTCTTCTCGGGCAGCTTGTGGTAGCCCTCCATGATGCCGGGGCCGCGCAGCAGGATCTCGCCGTCGTCGGCGATACGGACCTCGGTGCCGGGCAGCGGCTTGCCGACGGTGCCGGTGCGGTAGGCCTCGCCGGGGTTGACGAAGGAGGCGGCGGAGGACTCGGTGAGGCCGTAGCCCTCCAGGATGTGGATGCCGGCGCCGGAGAAGAAGTAGCCGATCTCCGGGGCGAGGGCGGCGCTGCCCGAGATGCAGGCGCGCATCCTGCCGCCGAAGGCCTCGCGGATCTTGGCGTAGACGAGCTTGTCGGCGACCTTGTGCTGGGCGGCCAGGGCGAACGGCGCGGAGCGGGTGCCGGTGCGCTGGAAGTTGTCCTGGGTGACCTTGGCGTACTCGCGGGCGACCCCGGCGGCCCACTTGAAGATCTTGTACTTGGCCGCGCCGCCGGCGCGGGCCTTGGCGGCGACGCCGTTGTAGACCTTCTCGAAGATGCGCGGGACGGCCGCCATGTAGGTGGGCCGGACGACCGGCAGATTCTCGACGATCTTGTCGACCCGGCCGTCGACGGCGGTGACATGGCCGACCTCGATCTGGCCGGAGGTGAGGACCTTGCCGAAGACGTGGGCGAGCGGCAGCCACAGGTACTGCACGTCCTCGGAGCTGATCAGCCCGGTGGCGGCGATGGCCTTGGCCATGTACGACCAGTTGTCGTGCGGCAGCCGGACGCCCTTGGGGCGGCCGGTGGTGCCGGAGGTGTAGATGAGGGTGGCGAGCTGGTCCTTGGTGATCGCGTCGACCCGCTCCTTGACCAGCGAGGGGTGCTTGCCCAGATGGGCGGCGCCGCGGCTCTCCAGCTCGGCGAGGGTGAGCACCCAGTCGCTCGTCTCGACGCCGTCCGGGTCGATGACCACGACATGGTGCAGCTCGGGCAGCTCGGCGCGCTTCTCCAGCACCTTGGCCAGCTGGCCGGCGTTCTCCGCGATGAGGACCCTGCTGCCGGAGTCGGAGAGGATGAACGCGGACTCGTCGGCGTTGGTCTGCGGGTAGATGGTGGTCGTGGCGGCGCCCGCGCACATGATGCCGAGGTCGGCGAGCACCCACTCCACCCGGGTGGTGGAGGCGAGGGCGACCCGCTCCTCGGGCTGGACGCCCAGCTCGATGAGTCCGGCCGCGATCGCGTGGACCCGCTCGGCGGCCTGCGCCCAGCTCAGCGACTTCCATTCGTCCGGCCCCTGGCCGGAGGCGGGGGGCACGGGGTAGCGGTAGGCCTCGGCGTCCGGTGTGGCCGCCACACGCTCCAGGAAGAGGGCCGCCACGGACGGCGGACGGTTCTCGATCAGGGTTTGTGCGTCGCTCACGACATCCTCCGGGGCCCGCGACATTGCGGCTGGCTCAAGTGTGGCTGGGTCGACTCACGGGGGTGGTTCGACTTGCTGTTTAACTCGCGAGTAACTATCGGGCGGGCATCAGCGTAAAGGCCTCCCGGCCACCGCGTAAGGGGCTGTGGCCTGTCGATTTCTCCAGAGAGCGCTACCACGTGCACGCGCGAAGCCCGCCGCACTCGCGTGCGACGGGCCCTTTTCCACCGGTTTGCCGGGTGGCCACGGCCGGGGACGGCTACTTCTTGCCCTTGCCCGACCCCGAGGCGTCGTCACTGGAGAGCACCGCGATGAAGGCCTCCTGGGGCACCTCCACGGACCCCACCATCTTCATGCGCTTCTTGCCCTCCTTCTGCTTCTCCAGCAGCTTCCGCTTGCGGGAGATGTCACCGCCGTAGCACTTGGCGAGGACGTCCTTGCGCAGGGCGCGGATGGTCTCGCGGGCGATCACGCGGGAGCCGATGGCCGCCTGGATGGGCACCTCGAAGTTCTGCCGGGGGATGAGCTCCTTGAGCTTGCTGACCAGCCGGACGCCGTACGCGTACGCCTGGTCCCTGTGGGTGATCGCCGAGAAGGCGTCCACCTTGTCCCCGTGCAGCAGGATGTCGACCTTCACCAGGTTGCTGCTCTGCTCGCCGGTGGGCTCGTAGTCCAGCGAGGCGTACCCGCGGGTCTTGGACTTCAGCTGGTCGAAGAAGTCGAAGACGATCTCGGCGAGCGGGAGGGTGTAGCGGATCTCGACGCGGTCCTCGGAGAGGTAGTCCATGCCGCGGAGGGTGCCGCGGCGGCTCTGGCACAGCTCCATGATCGCCCCGATGAACTCGCTGGGCGCGAGGATCGTGGCCCGGACGACCGGCTCGTACACCTCGGCGATCTTGCCCTCGGGGAACTCGCTGGGGTTGGTGACCGTGTGCTCGCGGCCGTCCTCCATGATCACGCGGTAGACCACGTTGGGGGCGGTGGCGATCAGGTCGAGACCGAACTCCCGCTCGAGCCGCTCGCGGATCACGTCCAGGTGGAGCAGGCCGAGGAAGCCCACGCGGAAGCCGAAGCCGAGGGCCGCGGAGGTCTCCGGCTCGTAGACCAGGGCGGCATCGTTGAGCTGCAGCTTGTCGAGGGCCTCGCGCAGCTCGGGGTAGTCGGAGCCGTCCAGCGGGTACAGGCCCGAGAAGACCATGGGCTTGGGCTCCTTGTAGCCGCCCAGCGGTTCCTCGGCGCTCTTGTCCTGGCTGGTGACGGTGTCGCCGACCTTGGACTGGCGGACGTCCTTCACGCCGGTGATGAGGTAGCCCACCTCGCCGACCCCGAGCCCGTCGGCGCTGATCATCTCGGGCGAGTTGGTGCCGATCTCCAGCAGCTCGTGCGTGGCGCCGGTGGACATCATCCGGATCCGCTCGCGCTTGTTGAGCCGGCCGTCGACGACACGGACGTACGTCACGACGCCCCGGTAGGAGTCGTAGACCGAGTCGAAGATCATCGCGCGGGCGGGGGCGTCGGCGTCGCCGACCGGGGCCGGGATCTTCTCGACCACCCGGTCGAGCAGCGCCTCGACGCCGAGGCCGGTCTTGGCGGAGACCTTCAGCACCTCGTCCGGCTCGCAGCCCACCAGGTTCGCCAGCTCCTCGGCGAACTTCTCCGGCTGCGCCGCCGGAAGGTCGATCTTGTTGAGCACCGGGATGATCGTGAGGTCGTGCTCCATCGCCAGGTAGAGGTTGGCGAGGGTCTGGGCCTCGATCCCCTGGGCCGCGTCGACGAGGAGGATGGTCCCCTCACAGGCGGCGAGCGACCGCGACACCTCGTAGGTGAAGTCGACGTGACCCGGAGTGTCGATCATGTTGAGGATGTGCGTGTTGCCGGGGTCGTGGGTGGGGGCCCACGGCAGACGCACCGCCTGGGACTTGATCGTGATGCCGCGCTCGCGCTCGATGTCCATGCGGTCGAGGTACTGAGCACGCATCTGCCGCTGCTCGACCACGCCGGTCAGCTGGAGCATCCGGTCGGCGAGCGTGGACTTGCCGTGGTCGATGTGCGCGATGATGCAGAAATTGCGGATCAGAGCCGGGTCGGTACGGCTCGGCTCGGGCACGTGGTTAGGGATCGCGGGCACGCAGGGTCCTGTTCCTTGAGGCACCTTATGCCTCGGGTCGGATCGATACGTAGCTTCCATGGTCCCACGCGCCCAGGACCGGTGGCCGGTTTGGGCTGCCCGGCGGGCCACTGGTAGCGTGGGGGGCTGTGTCTCATGCCCTCCGGCGCGAGACACGTCTCAAGAAAACACCGGTACGGGATCCCCGCGGCCCCGCACCAGAATCCGAAAAGGCTTATTCGTGGCGAACATCAAGTCCCAGATCAAGCGGAACAAGACCAACGAGAAGGCTCGGCTGCGCAACAAGGCTGTCAAGTCCTCTCTGAAGACTGCGATCCGCAAGGCTCGCGAGGCCGCTGACGCGGGTGATGTCGAGAAGGCCGTCGAGCTGCAGCGCGCCGCCGCGCGCCTGCTCGACAAGGCCGCCTCGAAGGGTGTCATCCACAAGAACCAGGCTGCCAACAAGAAGTCGGCCCTGGCCATCAAGGTCGCGTCCCTCAAGGGCTGAACCTCTTCTTGATCTGACCGCCGGAAGGACCCAGGGCGAGCCCTCTCACTTCCGCCCCCGACCGGCACCCCGGATCTGCGCGCGGCCTGCGTTCGCCACGCGGGCGTAGATCCGACCGACGTGACCGAAGGCCCCGGAGCCATCCCTTTTTCCCCAGGGGGAGGCGTCGGGGTCTTCGGCGTGCGCGCGTCGGTGTCGGCTATGCCCGGCCTCGGGAGCGGGCCGCACGGGCGATGGTCACCACCGCCTTCTCCAGGACGTACTCGGGGTCGTCGCCGCCGCCCTTGACGCCGGCGTCGGCCTCGGCCACGGCGCGGAGGGCGAGGGCCACCCCGTCCGGGGTCCAGCCGCGCATCTGCTGGCGCACCCGGTCGATCTTCCACGGCGGCATGCCGAGCTCCCGCGCGAGGTCGGCCGGACGGCCACCGCGCGCGGAGGACACCTTTCCGATCGCCCGCACGCCCTGGGCGAGCGCGCTGGTGATCATCACCGGTGCCACACCGGTCGCGAGCGACCAGCGCAGCGCCTCCAGGGCCTCCGCCGTCCGCCCCTCGACGGCCCGGTCGGCGACCGTGAAGCTGGAGGTCTCGGCCCGGCCCGTGTAGTACCGGGCGACGACGGCCTCGTCGATCGTGCCCTCGACGTCGGCGACCAGCTGGGACACCGCCGAGGCCAGCTCCCGCAGGTCACTGCCGATCGCGTCGACCAGCGCCTGGCACGCCTCGGGCGTGGCCGACCGTCCGAGCCCGCGGAACTCACCGCGGACGAACGCCAGCCGGTCGGCGGGCTTGGTCATCTTCGGGCAGGCCACCTCCCGCGCCCCCGCCTTGCGCGCAGCGTCCAGCAGCCCCTTGCCCTTGGCGCCGCCCGCGTGCAGCAGCACGAGCGTGATCTCCTCGGCGGGCGCCTTCAGATACTCCTTCACGTCCTTGACCGTGTCCGCCGACAGGTCCTGCGCATTGCGCACGATCACGACCTTGCGCTCCGCGAAGAGCGACGGACTGGTCAGCTCGGCGAGCGTGCCGGGCTGCACCTGATCCGCAGTGAGATCCCGTACGTCCGTGTCGGCGTCGGCGGCCTTGGCGGCGGCCACCACCTCCTGCACGGCACGGTCGAGCAGCAGCTCCTCCTGCCCGACGGCGAGCGTCACCGGGGCGAGGGGGTCGTCGTTCGCAGTCTTCCTGGCCATCGCGACAAGCATCCCACGGGCCGCCGACAGCACCGCGGGGCCGGACGCCGGACGGGGCAGGCGGCTCTCCCAGGGCACCGCGGCTCCTGCCGCGAGGCCCCCCTGACGCCGCGACTCCTCCCGCGAGGACTGCGGAAACTTCCCTGTGGGAACTGCGAAGCTTCCCTGTGCGGACTACGGCTCCTCCCGCCAGCCCTCCCACTCCCCCACGAAGGCGTCCAGCTCCTGCGGATCGAGCCGGCCCGCCTCGTCCCGCAGAAGGACCAGCCACTGCGCGTCCTCGGCGTCGTCCTCCCCGGCCAGCTCGTCGCGGACGGTCCTCGGTTCCTCGTCGAGGGCGAACCGCTCCCCGAGGGCATCGGCCACCTCCTCCGCGGCCTCCCGGTCGGGCAGCACCAGCACGTGTCTCACATCGCTCACACCGACATTCTCGAGCACCCGGCCCGGCCCTCCTCAGCCGCTCCCTTCCCCGGAGCCTCCCTTGGGGGCCCGCACGACCGGGACCTCGCCGAGCTCGATCCCGAACCGCTCCCGGTACACCGCGAGCACCTCCTCGTCCGAGTCCAGGTCCCGCACCTCGCGCTTCCCGTCCGCCCCCGTCGTGGTCAGCGTGCGCCCGCTGAGGGTGATCCGTCCGCCGTCCTCGGTGAGCCGCGAGCACACCAGCGACCGCGTGAAGTACGAGGTGGGCGAGGTGCTGTGCCACCAGACCCCGGCCAGGAAGTCGGCGAGCGCCCGGGGCCGCACCTCCAGCCGGTACTGGGGCTGCCCCTCCCGGAGGACGTCCAGATCGCCGGCCTCCGCCTCGACGATCCTGAAGGTGCCGCCCGGATCGACCTGTTCACCCCGCTCCCCGAACGCCAGCGGGAAGTGGCTGAATGCCCCGAAGCCCACGTCGGTCAGCCAGTCACCCCCGTCCACCGTCCGCACCCGCAGCGCGAGATGGTCGTACGGGATGCCCAGCCGCCCCTCCGGCCCGTACGTCCGCGCCGCGAGCAGCATGACGTCGAACCCCAGCGCCTCCAGCAGCGCTGCGAACGCCCCGTTGAGCTCGTAGCAGAACCCGCCCCGGTGCTCGTCCACCACCTTGGCCACCAGCCGCTCGTCCTCCAGCACGATCTCCTGGCCGAGATGGATGGACAGATTTTCGAAGGGCACGGTCCCCAGGTGCCGCAGATGCAGCTCCCGCAGGGCGTCGGTGGTGGGCGAGGCCGGGCGCTCGGCCCCGATGCGGCGAAGATAGGCGTCGACCCGTACGGCATCCATGCCCCCAGTCTCGCGCCCTCCACAGCCCCACAACCCACTCGGGTCACCACGAACGCCCCGTCCCGGTCCGTGCACAGCACCGCCACGCCCGCACACGCAGGGCAAGGGCGGCGACGGGCTGCCCTCTTGCTCCAACGCCCTCCCTCGAATGGGGCCGTACTCGCCATCCGCACCCCGCCCCATCGGCTTGCCTCTGAGCACGCCAAGGCCCCGCTCATCCGCCACGGGGGGACGGACGAACGGGGCCGGTCCGGTCGTCACGCAGGTGCGTGACGCAGAGCCAGGTCCCGGTACGGCAGGTCGACGACGGGGCAGTCCGACACACCGCGCCGGGTCTCGGTCTCCGAGACGATTCGCGCTGCCGCGTCGGCGTCCGCGCTGAGCACTTCGGTCTCCACGAAGACACCGACACCGACCACTGTGTCGACACTCACCGTGACGTCGGGGTGCGACCTGTGCCGGTAGACAGTGCGGTGCTTCTCCACACGAACCAGGCGCCGCATGCCGATGTTCTCCAGCAGCTGCTCGGCACGGCAGGCATTGCCCGGCATCAGGTGGACATTCGTCTCCGGCTTGGAGATCACGTCGTCAGCACTGTGCGTGGCCTCGGTGGACGGCGGCTTGTAGGTGATCTCGGCGAAGTCGCCGCGCTGCCGCACCCGCAGGCACTCCACGGTCTGCATGTAGTCGACGTCCGGACGGCTGTAGTAGGTGTCCACCTCGGTCACAGTCGGATCCGGCACCCAGCCGAGGCGGTCCAGCATCTGCGTCAGCGCCTCGCCGTCGTCGGCCAGCTGCCGCTTGCGTTCGACCTCGATCGGCCGGGTCACGTCATCCTCCCGAGTTGATGGCCGCATACACGCGGGCCAGGCTGCTCTTGCTGCACCACTGCTGAAGGCAGTGCATCTCCTCGGTGTCCCTGAGCAGGTTGGCAACGCGTGACGCAGATACCAGTTGCAGACGCCCGACCCCTGCGCATCACATCAGCCCTTCGGCCAAGTGAAGTGCTGTCCCTCGGGGGTGACGAGGATTTCGAAGCGGGTCAGGGCCGGAGAGCCGTCTGCCTGCCAGCGCAACAGGTGCTCCTCGACCTGGTCCCACAGCTGTACAGGCCCGCCCTGACGGACGGTCCGGTGTTCGCCGTCCAGGACCAGGGCCGCCCAGGCGCCCGCCTCCACGTCGATCAGGACGTGCTGGGTCTTGTCGGCGAGCGTCAGGGAGAGGCGCTGCGCGTGCGGGGCCGCCAGCTGGGCCACGAACCGTGCGTCCCAGGCGTCCAGGACCTCGGGACCGAGCCGGGCCACCCTCTCCTGGCCGGACTCCAGGTCGGGGAGCGTCCCGAGCGGCGGCGGCATCTGCGGTCGGGCCGGCATGAAGGAGACCTGTCCCCCGAGGAGCCGGCCGCGGGCCTCGCCGTCGTCACCGACGGTCAACCGGGCCAGTTCGGAGGCATGCATCCAGCCGCCCACCGTGGCGAGGATGACACCGCCCGGCTTGGTCTGCTCGATCCAGGAGTACGGCAGCTGTCGCACACCACAGGTGGCGACCAGCCGGTCGTACGGGGCGCCGTCCTTGTGCCCGGCCAGACCGTCGCCGACCACCAGCTCCGGGAAGTAGCCGCAGGCCACCAGAGCAGTGCCGGCCCGGCGGGACACCTCGGCGTCCACTTCCACCGACGTGACCAGGTCGTCCCCGAGCCGGTGACACAGCAGACCCGTGGAGTAGCCCGTGCCGGTGCCGATCTCCAGCACTCGGTCGCCGTCCTCCACCTGGAGGTCCTCCAGCATCCGCACGACCAGGCTCGGCAGCGTGCTGGAGGAGGTGGGCTCACGCAGAATCTCACCACGAATGTCACCGGGAACGATGGTGCCCGCGATCTGGGTGACCAGGGACTCGTCGGCGTAGCAGCGCTCCAGCCAGCCGTCGGCGTCGGCCAGGACCGGCCGCCAGGCATCCGGTGCGGAACGCACGAAGAAGCCACCGCGCAAGAACTCGTGCCGGGGCACGGCTTCGACGGCCTTCCGCCATGGCTCGGTGCGCAGAGAACCGCCTGCGGCAAGGCGGCCGGCCAGCTCCCGGCGCAGGGCGGCGGAGTCCATGACGGTCATCAGCGGCTCTTCCTTTCCAGGAGGTCGGCCATGGCCGCGAGCATCGGCAGGCCGGTCTCGTCCTCCAGCCAGTACCACTGGCCCGAGGGATTGCACTCGAGGAACCACCATCGCCCCGCACGGTCAACGGCGAAATCGAAAGCACCGAAGACGAGACCGAAGTGGGACAGGTATGCGTGCAGAGCCTCGGTGACGCCCGGCGGCGGTGTGTCGACGCTGTAGCGCAGACGGCTGTAGTCGGTGCGCCAGTCCAGCAGGTCCGAGTCGATACGGACGGCGAAGACCTGGTCGCCGATGACAGTGACCCGCACGTCCGAGGTCTTCTCCACACGCTGCTGGAACAGGTGCGCCGTCCCGGCCACGCCGTCGTCGATGTCCTCGACCGCCACTTCGGCGATCTTGACGACTGACGAGACACCGTCGATCCGGTACACGGGGTTGTACAGCGGCTTGTAGATGACCGAGCCGTGCTGCTTGATGAAGGCTCGTGCTGCGTCGGGGCTGGAGGTGATGAGCGTGGGCGGGACCAGGAAGCCCGCGCTCACCGCAGCCACCGGGCCGGAGGGCTTGAACTCTGCGTCTCCGATGCGGTGGGGATGGTTGACGTACAGGCAGCCGGGCAACGAGGCCAGCGCACCGCCGAGCCCGTACCGGGCCTGGGTGACGGCGTACCGGGCGTCCTGCTCGTCGAGATGAGGGAACGCGAACCCGGTCGGCCTGCGGTAGTACAGGGAGCGAACACCGGCCAGATCGGCCGTGCGGGAGGGAGTACGGAGGCGGCCTCGTAAGCCGCTCGAGGTGATCTCTGCCTCCACCGACAGTGATGCGGGGAAATCCCCGGAGTCGAGCCGCACGACCGGGACACCCCGGTCGTGCAGCTCGCGGATCACCACGTCGGCGGTGGGGTCGTGCAGGCTGGTGACGACCAGCACCGGACGCGGCTCACTCACTGGTCGCTGTCACTTCCCGTGTCGCTGTCCTGCGTGGTGCCGTTGCCGTCCGGGCTGGTGCCCGTGGCCGGGCTGGTGCCGGTGCTGGTGTTGTGCTTGCCCATCTCCATGACCTGGTCGTCCTTGTCGAAGAAGACGGCGGTCTGGGTGTCCGGGTCGAGTTCGACGCGCGCGTGGTCGGGAGCCGTCGTCGGGTAGGGAGCCATACGGCTGACACCCCACGGAACGGGGGTGGGTACGCCGGACGGAAGCGGCGATGAGACCGGGAATCGATCGGAGTGAACGAACAACGGATCTTCCTCTCTCGTGCGCTGGGATGAACCCACCCCCAGGACCGGACCTGCCGAGGTTCGGGGTTCCCGGAAGCGAGATCTGTGGGACCCGTCCCGCCGGAGACTTGCGGTCCTCCGACGGGACGGGCAGTCAAGAGATGCGACCCTGACCCTGAGGTCGCCATGGGGGTGCTTGTGTCAGTGCGGGGTCCGCGCCAGCACCACGGCGAGGACAGGGCCGGTCACGACCACCACGTAGGCGACCAGCCCGACGACGGCTTTCACGGCTGAAGAGCCCGCGCGATCAGGACTCGGGCCAGGATCCGCTCCGCCACCGGATCCGGCCGCACCTGCTCGATGTGCGCACGGTGCGCCCAGATCTCCCAGCCGGGTCCGGAAGCGGCTTCCTTATGCCCCAGGTAGACGGCGTCGTCCGGGTCGGCGATGTCCTCGCCGCAGGCCTGGCACACACGCACCGCGGCGGTCACCGGTGGCCGCCGATGCTCTCGTAGTGGTCGGCGAGCGCGTCGACGGAGCGGGCCAGGAGCCGCGCATGCGCGATGCCTGCGGGCAACGTCCAGCCGGGCTCCCGGCACAGCCGCACCCGAGCCTCCTCGATGCACGCCTTGACGCAGGCGCACAGCGCGTCGCCCTCCGGCAGACGGCCGGCCACACTCTCCACCGCGGGAATGACGACCATCAAATGTCCGCGCAGCAGCAGCGTCAGCGTCTCCAGCTCCTCCGGGCTGGGCGGCTCGGCGTCGTCGGCGAGCAGCCGGCGAACGGTGGCACGCATTGTCTCAACGTCCGGCGGGAGACTGCTCTGCTCTTCGCTGACGGGTGGTGGGGCAGTACCGTTTTTCATGTCG
This sequence comes from Streptomyces thermoalcalitolerans, assembly GCF_039525155.1. Taxonomy (NCBI): domain Bacteria; kingdom Bacillati; phylum Actinomycetota; class Actinomycetes; order Kitasatosporales; family Streptomycetaceae; genus Streptomyces; species Streptomyces thermoalcalitolerans. The sequence continues at coordinate 55,859 of NZ_BAAAHG010000008.1, forward strand.
ACGCTCCTTCGCAGCGTTGGCCATGCCCCGGGACCGTGTCAGCGGTCGCCGGGGTCTTGTCGTAGCCATAGACGCTAGGAGCGTCAGAGCACTCAGAGGGGTACAAGCCGTACCCCCTTGCAGAGGGGTACAGCTTGTACCTTTCTGATTACGCAGGGATACCGAGATTGCGGGCGAGTTGCTGGGCGTCGTCACGAATCATCGTGTTGTTGCCGGTGGCGAGTTCCACCACCGCGGAGCGGGTGAACAGGTTGAAGCGAACGGTCTCCGGGCTCTCCTTGTACGCCTTCTTCAACAGGTGCACGACGGCGACGTCCTCGCCCTGGAGGTGACAGGCGCGCGCCGATTCCACGAGGTGGAAGCTGCGGCGCGTCGCTGAGCGCATCGGCGCGAGATCGATGCGCTTCGCCACCTCGACAGCCGGCCCGGACCGTACGAGGTCCGTGTACATGGTGATCGCGTACGCGTCGACCATGTCCTTACCGAAGATCAACCACTCGTGTGCGTAGCCGTCACCGAGTCGCTTCGCGGCCTCACTGGCCCGGTCCCAGTAGCGTTCGGCATCTCCACGCCGTCCGACCTTCGCGTATGACAAGGCTGCGGCCAGATGCAACAGCCCCCACAGGGCCAGGTCTTCCGGACCACGCTCACGGTCGAGCAGGTCCGCGGCCTTCATCGCGAGATCGACACGGGCTTCGTGCCGCTCACCGGCATCCCGGAAGACATGGTTCATGTACCAGGCGGCCGCCGCGATCGCGTGCGGGTCGTCGGCGTCCTGCGCGGCGGTCATGGACCGGTCGCCGGTCAGCATCACCAGCTCGGGCGCCGGCTGAAAGCTGAGGTACAGCTGGGCGAGGTGATAGGTCTGCGCGAGAGCGACCAGGGCGCGGCGGCGCGCTTTACCCTCCAGAGCCCGGGCGGCGTACTGGCAGTCGGCGAGCAGGTCCGGCAGCAGTATCGCGATGCGTGTGCGGTGGTCACCGAAGCCGTGCCACATCTGCCAGGCCTGCCGCACGCGTGCGGCCAGCGCATCAGCGCTCTCCGGTTCCTCGTCGCTGCTGTTGAAGCGGTAGCTGGTCAGCGCGGCCTTCACGGCGGACAGCGCCGTGTGCGCAGCTTTGCCGTACGTAGCAGACGACAGTCGCTCATCGCCCGTGAGTTCGGACAGGTCTTCCACACCGAGGACGTCGGCGAGCTTCAGCAGCATCGGCAGGCGCGGCATTTGGAAGCGCCCGTTCTCAAGTGCCTTGACCCATTCGGCGGATCTGCCGACCTGCCCGCCAAGAACCGGGCGCGTGAGCCCGGCGCGTTCACGGGCCCGCTTGACGCGCTGCCCGAACGTCGGGGGGATCGGGTCATCAGTGTGTACGGGCATAACGGCTCCGTTCTGGACTCGACACTCAGAACGGTACCCGGGTCAAGCCAGGGAACTCTCGCAACAGCCCTCGCCCCACCGGCGGGGCTGTTGCCATACACGCACGACAAGGCCCCCGCTGCTCGCAAGACGGCAGGGGCAGCGGCACCACTTCCCCCTGGGAGAAAGAAGACATGGGCCGGCCACCGCCCCAGGAAGTGCCGGACCCTCGAGGAGGGCACCGGCGAGGCGGTGGAGCGATCGCAATGCACCAATGCCCGAAGGCGCGAGCCTTCAGCCGTCGACAATGCCGACAAGCTCGGTGAGGCTGCTGATCCGCCAGTCCGCTGCCGTCACGACATCAGGAGCGTCCGCCCACAGGTGTCCCCAAGGACCACGGCGGATATGCGCCGCACGCAGCCCCGCCGCCTTCGCCGGGAACACGTCGTTGGCCGGGTGGTCGCCGACATACAGGGTCGCGCTCGGGACCGCCTGCGCCACCTCCCTCACCCGATGGAAGAACTCCGGCTGCGGCTTCGCAACGCCCCACTCCCCCGAGGTGACAACGAGATCCGCCGGGAGGTTCAGGGCACGCAGCAGCTCCCCGGCACGACGGGTCTGATTCCCCGCGATGATCACGCGTATGCCCTGCCTGCGCAGCGCAGTGAGGGCCGGACGGACGTCGTCGTACAGGTCGCTCTCGTCCAGGTCCTCCCCACGGCCGGCGGCTTCGCGAGCGTGGTACTCGGCAGCGAGGTCGATGCCCGGTCGCACCAGACGCAGGGCTTCGGCATTGTCCTGCCCCCGGGCGACGACGGCCCCCACGAGCGCGGACAGGGTGTGTCGGGGGATGTCCAGCCAGTCGGCCCAGGACGCCCAGTACCGGTCGTCCCGAGTGATCGTCTCGCCGACATCGAACACGATGGTCTCAATCACGCCTGGGAGCCTAGGAGCCGCAGCGCTGCCACCGGGTGCGTCCGGCCCTGGCCGCAGCAGAACGCCGCCGGGCGGAGGCGAGCCCCTGCCACTCGAACCCGGTCCGCCTGCGTCCGTACACAGCTCAGTCGGCCGTACCGGTACACCGGTCGGCCGGAATGCCTGAAGGCACGTCACAGCGCGCGCACAATGATCCGCGACCTTCTGTCGAGCTGAGGGAGAACCGTGACCACGATCGCCGTGACAGGGCACATGGACCTGACCGAAGACAGCGTGCCATTGGTCCGCGACGCCCTGCGGGAAAAGCTCAAGCCTTACGCCGCAGAAGGAAATCTGGTCGGTGTCTCCTGCATCGCCGAAGGATCCGACTCCTTGTTCGCCGATGTCGTGCTGGAACTCGGTGGTCGACTGGTCGCGGTGATCCCTTCGAAGAACTACCGGCAAGCCAAGGTGAAGCCGGAGCACACCGAGACGTTCGACCGACTGGTCAAGGCCGCTGACGAAGTTGTGGTGCTGAAGCACGAGACCGCGAATCGATCGGCGTACGAGGACGCCAACAACACACTTCTCCAGCGTGCCGAACGCCTTGTCGCCGTATGGAACGGCGAGCCGCCGTCCGGCAAGGGTGGCGGCACCGCCGATACCGTCCTTGCCGCACGCAAGACCGGTATGCCGGTCGACGTGGTGTGGCCCGAGGGAGCAGCACGCCGAAGCTGAGCCGCACGCAGGAAAGACGGGGCGGTTTCCGAGAATCCGCCTACCAGACAAGCGTGTGACGCAATTTTCACTGTTTGTGAAACCTGCGTCAGGACAGGCCGATCCACGCGGCGAAACCCGTCAAGGATTCCTTGCTGTACCGCTCCTTGTGGATCAGCGTCTGTACGGTTTCCCGCACTTGAGGGTGGTTCCGGGTCTGCTCGGGTGCCACCCGGCGAGCAGCTTGGAGCGCTGCCAGCGCCTTGTCCCGGTTGCCGTAGTCCAGCCAGCCTCTGGCCAGGTCCATGTACCAGCGGCCGGCCCGTACCGGGGCCACGTTCGCAGGCAGCCGCGTGTGTTCCGCGCAGCGGACGACTTCCGGCCCGTCGTACGTCTCCACGGCGACACCGAGGCGGTGCATGGCCACGTTGGTCGGCCCGAATTCCAGGCCGTAATGGTTGGCGTCCTTGCCCAGCAGCCGAGCGGCGTCGGCAGCGGCGTCCAGGTGCGCGCGGGCGGTCGGCTTGTTCCCGGCACGTGCGGCGAACATCGCGGACCGCAGATGCACAGCACCGTGCACACTCAGCGTCGGCGCGTCCATGCGGGTGATGTCCTCGCCCACGTCGTGGCGGACCCGGTCCAGCAGCCGCACACCCCGGTTGTAGGCGGCGGCTTTCAGGAACAGGGTGGAACGCTGCCACTGGGTACGGGCGACGCGCAGCGGATCACCGGATTCACGTGCCGCCCACTGCACCCGGTCCATCGCCTGCGACCGCAAGTCGAACAGCCCCACCGCGTAGGCGATCGCCGTGACCCCGGTGTACGCCTCCGACAGCAGGCCGAACAGCCGTTCCCGCTCGAGGCCGTCGGCGGCGTGGCAGGCCGTCGACAACTCATCCAGCAGCGGCGGCAGCATGAGCCCCAGCTTGGCGTACTTGGCTTTCCGGCCCAGAGCGGACGCTCGCGCAACGTCGGCTGCCAGGTCGTCGTACGACCGCACCGGTAAATCCTCGTCCGGCAGGTCCCATGACAGCATCGCCGCCTGAATGTCCGGGATGGTCCCGTACACCCGGCCCCGCTGCGGGCCCTCGTACGGCTGCCCGGTCAGCTGCTCCAGCCGCACATGCAGTGCGCGAGCAGCACCGGCGGTGAGCGACGGCGTGGCCGGCTTGTGACCTCGTTCGACCTGGGCGATGAGGCTCTTGGAGCAGGGGATGCGCTGAGCGAGCTGAAGCTGTGTCAGGCCGCGCGCCTTGCGCACCTCGGCAATACGCCGCCCGATCCGCTCTCCTGCTGTGTCGCCTGTGTACGGCATGACGGAATCCCCCGAGTCTCGGAACCTCGAAGGTACCCCCGGCTCGGTCTGGAGCGCAGCGTTCGGCCCCTCATCTCCCACGATCGGGCGTCGCCGTCCGCAGTGCAGGACACAGTCGGGCATACGGCGGTGGAGCAACCACAACGCGCCACGACGCCGGAAAGCACAAGCCTTTGGGACACCGGAGCGGCCCTACCCTCTCAACGGCTCTTAACCACCATGGCCGGGTGCCCCTCCTTTCACCTCAAACTCCCCCTCAAGTGAAGGTGGTTACGTGTGATCGGATGGAACGCATGGCGACGACTTCCGGTGTGCTCTACCTGTTCGGCTCCGCTGCACCACCCGTCTTCGACGTGGCATCGGTCATTCGGGATGCGCAGGCCCGCGGCTTCGACGTGTGCCTCGGGCTCACCCCTACGGCCGCCCGCTGGCTCGCCCCGCAGATCACCGAGCTGGAACAGCTGACCGGGCATCCCGTGCGCAGCGAGTACAAGATGCCGGGCGAGCCGGACGTGTGGCCGAAGGCGGACGTCATCGCTGTCGCGCCGGCCACCTTCAACACGGTCAACGCATGGGCGCTCGGCATCACCCGGGACTTCGTGGTCGGTGTCGTCGCCGAGGGCATCGGCAAGAACATTCCCATGGTGACGATGCCGTGCGTCAACGCCGCATACGTCCAGCACCGCCAGTTCGAGCGCAGCATTGCCGAGCTGCGCGACATGGGCGTACGAGTCCTGTACGGGGAGGACGGCTTCGTCCCGAACCAGCCGGGCCAAGGAAAGCCGAAGGAGTACCCCTGGCATCTGCTCCTTGACGCAGCACAGGACGCCGCTGGGCGGACGTGAGCCCCTGCTGCCCGAAGGCGGCAGGGGTGGGCCACCGCCCTCCCCAGGTGTGACTCCCGCAAGGTGTCCGTGGTGGGCGAGGATCGAGGCCCGGCTCCAGTGCGGCGAAGACGGGCGTCAGCCCGTACCGCACCCGTGCCCTCAGCCTCGCGCCACCCGTAGCTCCGCGCCCTCCCCCGTCACCGCGAGGGCTCCGTCGCGGTCCGTGCGCAGCACCACCGCGCCCTGGGCGCGGAGGGCGGCGACGGTGGTGGGGGACGGATGCCCGTAGGGGTTGTCCGCGCCGCAGGAGATCAGCGCCACGCGCGGGGCCGCCAGCCGTAACAGCTCCGGGCTCTGGTACGCCGAGCCGTGGTGGGCGACTTTCAGCACGTCCACGTCCGCCAGTCGCATGCCCGCCGGGGAGTGCAGCAGCCGCTGCTGGGCCGGGGGTTCGAGGTCGCCGAGGAGCAGCATCCGCAGTCCGCCGGAGCGGACGAGCAGGGTCACGCTGGCGTCGTTGGGGCCTTCCGGGTCCGGTGCCGGAGGCGGTGGCGGCCACAGCACCTGCCAGGTCAGCCCACCGATGCCGCGTTCCTCCCCGGCGACGGCACGGGTGAGCGGAATGCCGTGGTCGGCCGCCTCCCTCCGGACGAACTCGGCCTGCTGCGCCGGTTCCTCGTACCCGGTCGTCGCGATCGCGCCCACCGCGCGTCCCCGCAGGACACCGCGCAGGCCGGCCACGTGGTCGGCGTGGAAGTGGGTCAGCACGACCAGCGGGACTCTGGTGACGCCGAGCAGGCGCAGACAGCGGTCCACCAGCGTCGCGTCGGGCCCGGCGTCCACGACCACACCGGCGTCCCGGCCCGCCGCGAGCACCGTCGCATCGCCCTGCCCCACGTCGCACATCGCGAACCGCCAGCCCGGCGGCGGCCAGCCGGTGATCACCCGGGTCAGCGGCGGCGGCTGCACGATCACCAGCAGCAGGAGGACCCCGCAGACCGCGCAGAGCCAGGGGCGTTTGAGCAGCCACCGGCCCGCCAGCAAGGCCGCCACCGTGACCAGGCCCAGCAGCAGTGCCCCGGTCCAGCTGCCCGGCCAGTCCACTCCCCCGCCGGGCTGGGCCGCCCCCGTCCGGGCCACCTTGGCGAGCCATCCGGTCGGCCAGCTCGCGCACCAGGCGAGCGCCTTCGCCACCGGCATGGCGACCGGTGCCGTCGCCAGTGCCATGAAGCCCAGCACCGTCGCGGGTGCGATCGCGGCCTCCGCGAGGAGGTTGCACGGCACCGCGACCAGACTCACCCGGGCCGACGGCACGGCCACGACCGGCGCGCACAGCGCCTGCGCGGCGGCCGCCGCGGCCAGCGCCTCGGCCAGGCGGGCGGGCACCCGGCGCCGTCGCAGCGCCGCGCTCCAGCGGGGCGCGAGCGTGAGCAGGGCGCCGGTGGCCAGCACCGACAGCAGGAAGCCGTAGCTGCGGGACAGCCATGGGTCGTACAGCACCAGCAGCAGCACGGCGGTCGCCAGGGCGGGCAGCAGCGATCTGCGGCGTCCGGTCGCGAGGGCGAGCAGCGCCACGGACCCGCAGGCCGCGGCCCGCAGCACGCTCGGGTCGGGCCGGCACAGGACGACGAATCCCAGGGTGAGCACCGCGCCGGTCAGCGCGGTGCCGCGCAGCGTGAGGCCGAGCCGTGGTGCGAGGCCCCCGCGCTCGGCGTACTGGGCCAGGCCGGGCGGCCCGACGAGCAGGGCGAGAAGGATCGTGAGATTGCTCCCGGAGACGGCCAGGGTGTGGGCGAGGTCCGTCGCCTTGAACGCCTCGTCCAGCTCGGGAGTGATCCGTGAGGTGTCCCCGACGACCAGGCCCGGCAGCAGCGCCCGCGCGTCCGCCGGCAGGCCGTCGGTGGCCTCTCTCAGTCCCGCCCGCAGCCGTCCGGCCAGCCGCTGCGGGCCGGACGGCTGCGCCACCACCTCGGGGGGCGCACGGTCCCGGATCCGCAGCACCGCCGCGATCCGGTCGCCGCCTGTCAGCGGGGGCGTCAGCCGCGCGGTCACCCTCAGCCGCGTGGACGGCAGCAGGCCGAGCCAGGGCGAGTGCCGCGTCGGGTCGGCCGACGCACGTCGCTCTCCTCCCGAGGTGCTCTCGGCAGGGCCCGGCTGCTGCGTGCCGGTGTTGACGAGGAGCAGTACCGGAGCCCGGGTCGTCACGGCCGCTGTCCCTCCCCCTGCCCGCTCGACGCGTCGCACCTCGGCGTCGATCAGGACGGAAGGGGGCGGCATGCGGCCGCCGTGGACCCGGGGGCGGGCGGGACGGGGGTCGGACGTCAGCTCCACCTCGGCGGTCACTGTGGCGTACTGCCGTGCCAGGGCGGGCACCGGGCCGCGCCGTACGTCCGCGCCGTGCAGCCCGGCGACGAGGGCGGCAGCGGCGGAGGCGAGCAGTACGGCGGCGACAGAGGCACGTGCCCAGGGCCCTCCGACAGGAGCCCGGATCCCTCCGGCAGGAGGGGCGGGTGTCCGTCCGTGCCCTCGGCGCCGGCGGCCGAGGAGGAGGACGGCGGCTGCGGCGAGGCAGACGATCGCGAAGCCGGTCACCCAGCCCGTGGGGGCGTCCAGGGCGAGTGCGGCCGTCGCCCAGGCCGCAAGCGCGGGCGGGACGAGCCGGAGGTCCGCCGGTCCCTCCTGCCGGGGGTGGGAGGCTCCGAGCCGCTTGCCGGAGGCGGCGTGCACCGCCGGGCGAGCGGGGTGCTCGAGAGCCGCGGGCCCTCGCGGGTCGCCGGAACTCCGGTTCACGGGCCGACCAGGTTGCGCAGGTCGGCGAAGCGGCGCTCGCCGATGCCGTTGACCTCACGCAGCTGGTCCACCGAACGGAAGCCGCCGTGCCGTGTGCGGTAGTCGATGATGCGGCGGGCCAGCACGGGGCCGACGCCGGGAAGCGTCTGCAACTGGTCCACGGTGGCGGTGTTGAGGGAGACCGGGGCCGTGGGAGCGCCCGCCGTACCGGTGGTGCCCGTGTCCGGCGGGGCCGGTCCCGCCGCCGGGGCCGGGGCGCCGACGACGATCTGTTCGCCGTCCACGAGAAAGCGGGCCTGGTTGAGGCCGTCGAGGCTGGTGCCGGGACGCACCCCGCCGGCCGCCCGCAGCGCGTCGGCGACCCGCGATCCGGCCGGCAGGCGGTGGATTCCGGGGCGCCGGACCTTGCCGCTGACGTCCACCACGATCTCCGCACCGGCCGGGGCAGGGGCACCCGGTGCAGTGAACGGTGCCGCTGCGGCAGCGCCCTTTGCCTCCGTTCCCTCTGCTCCCCCTGCTCCCTCCGTCTGTCCCTGACGGGGGGCCACGGCCCGCACCAGCTCGGGCGCTTGGACGGTCTGGGTGCGGCCGGTCCAGAAGTGCTGCGCGGCGAGCACCGCGGCAAGGGCGAGCAGCACCGTGAGGGCCACCACGTTCCTGCGCTCCAGCCCGCACCGCGTCTGCAGCCACAGCGGCATCCGCTCCCGCACCGCCTCCGCGACCCGTCGCCGCCAGTGCGGCACGGCCACGGGACGGCCCGCACCGGCCCCGGCGGCCGGTTCCGGCTCCGTGCCGGCCGGTCCAGCCGGTTCCGTCGTCACCGTGTCAACCGCCGTGCCCCGGCTCGAAAGGCGGTGTCCGACGGCCCCGGACCCGGTGGTGGTGCCGGTCCAGTGGGGTCCGTTCGGCGGTGCGTGGGGCTCGGCCGCCGGGTGGCCGGTCCGGTCCGGTTCCACGTCCGCGTCCGGGGCGGCCCAGGACGGTTTGGGGCGGCCGGGCCGGAGCGGCGGCGTCTGGTGGGGGCCGTTGGCCGGCAGCTTGGCGGTTTCCGGGGGCCCGGTCCCCGGTTCCTCCGTCCGGACGGCGTGTTCGGCGAGGAGGGACCGTGCGCGTCGGCGCAGTTCCTCGGCCGAGGCCCGGCGGGCCGGCCGACGGCGGTGACGGGCCCGGCCGTCCGAGGCCGGAGCGCGGCCCGGGCCGCTGGTCGCCGCGGAGATGTGTGAGCGTGATCGCAGTGCCATGCGAGGAGCATCGGGCACTCCGGCACCCTCGCGATGATCTTGCTTGATTCCCGGGGATTACCCGCTGGTTGTGGACAACTCCGTCACTCGGACGGCCGATTCGTCCGCCGCCCGGACGGCCGGCCCGCGCCGTCCGCGGACGACCGGTCCGCGCCGTCTCGGCTACCGGAGCGAGACCACGACTCCCAGCAACCCCGGCCCGGTGTGCGCGCCGATCACCGCGCCGACCTCGCTGACGTGCAGGTCGGCCAGGTTGGGCAGCCGGGTGCGCAGCCGGTCCGCGAGGGCCGACGCCCGGTCGGGGGCGGCGAGGTGGTGGACGGCGATGTCCACGTCGGCGCCGCCCGCGCGCTCGGCCACGATCTCCTCCAGCCGGGCGATCGCCCTCGAGGCGGTGCGGACCTTCTCCAGCGGTTCGATGCGGCCGTCCTGCAGCTGCAGCAGCGGTTTCACCGCGAGCGCGGAACCGAACAGCGCCTGCGCGGCACCGATACGGCCGCCACGGCGCAGATAGTCGAGCGTGTCGACGTAGAAGAACGCGGAGGTGCCCGCCGCACGCTTCTCCGCGGCCGCGACCGCCTCGTCCAGCGTGCCGCCGGCCTCGGCGGCCTCGGCCGCGGCCAGGGCGCAGAAGCCGAGCGCCATCGCGATCATCCTGGTGTCCACCACCTGCACCGGCACCGGTGCCTCGCGTGCGGCGAGCACCGCGGCGTCGTAGGTGCCGGAGAGCTCCGCGGACAGGTGCAGGGAGACGATGCCGCTCGCGCCGGACTCCGCGACCCTGCGGTAGGTCGCGGCGAACAGCTCGGGGCTGGGGCGCGAGGTGGTGACGGGGCGCCGCTTCTGCAGCGCCTGGGCGAGGGAACGCGTCGAGATCTCGGTGCCCTCTTCGAGCGCCTGGTCGCCGAGAACCACGGTCAGCGGGACCGCTGTGATGCCGTGGCGCTCCATCGTCCGTGGCGGCAGATAGGCCGTTGAATCGGTGACGATCGCGACATGGCGGGACATGAGCTGGAGGTTACCTGTCGTGGCGCCCCGAGGGCAGCCCGGCTCCGTCCTCAGCGGGTCTCAGCAGGTCCCGGAGAGGTCCCGGCGGGTCATGTACGGCCGTCCGGCGGATCGTGTGCGGCCGGCCGGGCATGTGCTCACGTCGTGCTCTCGGGGCGGGCCTTCTTCTGCCAGGGGTAGGTGGGGCGAGGTCCCGGCGGGGTGATGGCGGGGCGGGTCGTCTCCTGCCCGGAGGTCTGCCGCGGCTCCTCGGCCCAGGTCTGCGGGGCCGCTTCGGCGGCCGGGGGCTCGGGCCAGGACCCGGACGCGGTCTGCTGCGGCTCGTCCCTGGTCCAGTGGCGCAGCGCACCGGCCTCCAGATCGATCTGGGCCCTCAGTGCCTCCAGCTCGTCGTCGGCGAAGCGGTGGGCGCGGTCGCGGGCGGCCCAGCGCAGGGAGTCGGCCGACTCCGTGATGCGCCGGACGCGCTCGCGCAGGGCGGGGAGCCGTTCGGCGAGCCTCGCGCGGTCCGGCTCGCCCTCCAGGCGCCTGAGCTCGTCGTCCAGCTCGTGCCCGAGCGCGCTGAGGCGCTCGAACAGGGCGAGGGACTCCTTGAGGGAGGAGTCCTCGCGCACGCCCGCGTGCAGGGCGTCCTGCGTGGCGCGCATCGAGGTGCGCAGGCCGAGCCGGAGCTGGGCCAGTTCGCCCGCCGGTCCGGGCTGGGCGAAGGACTTGGCCCTCAGGGTGTGGTCCTCGACCGCGCGGCGGGCCTGGGTGAGGGTGCGGTCCACACCGCGCTTGGCGGCGCCGACCACCTTCACCGTGGCGTAGACGCCGAGTGCCAGGAAGAGCACGAAGAGCAGGGCGAAGACGGTGACGACGACTTCCACGGCTCTCCTCCTCCGGCTGCGGCGGCACGGGTCGTACGGCCTGCTTGCACCGCCTCTCCACGGTAAACGCTACGGGCAGGTCCCGGGTTCCGGACGAACCCCGAACCTGCCCGTAAGGGACCACCCCGAGATGCTCATTCCCGGGGGCTCACGCGATTACGCCGGCACGATGTTGACCAGCTTCGGTGCCCGGACGATCACCTTGCGGACGTCCGCGCCGCCGAGCGCCTCGACGACCTTCCCGTCGGCCAGCGCGATCTTCTCCAGCTCCTCCTCCGTGATGGACGGGGAGACCTCCAGGCGTGCCTTGACCTTGCCCTTGACCTGGACGACGCAGGTCACGGTCTCGTCCACGACGTACGCCGGGTCGGCGACGGGGAAGTCCTGGTGGACGACGGAGTCGGTGTGGCCCAGCCGGTGCCACAGCTCCTCGGCGATGTGCGGGGCCAGCGGCGCGATCATCAGCACCAGCGGCTCGGCGACGGAGCGCGGCACCGGGCCGCCCGCCTTGGTCAGGTGGTTGTTCAGCTCGGTGATCTTGGCGATGGCGGTGTTGAAGCGCAGGCCCTCCAGGTCCTGGCGCACGCCGTCGATCGCCTTGTGCAGGGCGCGCAGCGTCGCCTCGTCGGGTTCGGTGTCGACGACGGTGACCTCGCCGGTGGTCTCGTCGACGATGTTGCGCCACAGCCGCTGCAGCAGCCGGAACTGGCCCACCACCGCGCGCGTGTCCCACGGCCGGGAGACGTCCAGCGGTCCCATGGCCATCTCGTACAGGCGCAGCGTGTCGGCCCCGTACTCGGCGCAGATCTCGTCCGGGGTGACGGCGTTCTTCAGGGACTTGCCCATCTTGCCCAGCGCCCGGGAGACCTTCTCGCCCTGGTAGTAGTAGGCGCCGTCGCGCTCCTCCACCTCGGCGGCCGGCACCGCGATGCCGCGGCTGTCCCGGTAGACGTAGGCCTGGATCATGCCCTGGTTGAACAGCTTGTGGAACGGCTCCGCGGAGGAGATGTGTCCCAGGTCGTACAGGACCTTGGACCAGAAGCGCGCGTACAGCAGGTGCAGCACGGCGTGCTCGGCGCCGCCGACGTACAGGTCGACGCCGCCGTGCGGCATGCCCTCGCGCGGCCCCATCCAGTAGCGCTCGATCTCCGGGTCGACCAGCCGCTCGCTGTTGTGCGGGTCCAGGTAGCGCAGCTCGTACCAGCAGGAGCCGGCCCAGTTGGGCATGGTGTTGGTCTCGCGGCGGTACTTCTTCGGCCCGTCGCCCAGGTCCAGGGTGACGTTGACCCAGTCCTCGTTGCGCGACAGCGGGGTCTCGGGCTGGGTGTCGGCGTCGTCGGGGTCGAAGGTGCGCGGCGAGTAGTCCTCGACCTCGGGCAGCTCCAGCGGCAGCATCGACTCGGGCAGCGCGTGGGCGACGCCGTCCTCGTCGTAGACGATCGGGAAGGGCTCGCCCCAGTAGCGCTGGCGGCTGAACAGCCAGTCGCGCAGGCGGTAGTTGACGGTGCCTTCGCCGATGCCCTTGCGCTCCAGCCACTCGGTGATGCGCGCCTTGGCCTCGGTGACGCTCAGTCCGTCCAGCGTCACGTCGTCGCCGGCGGAGTTGATGACCTTCGCGTCGTACGAGACGAAGGCGTCGTCCCAGGTGGACGGGTCCGTGCCCCGGCCGTCGTTCGGCTCCACGACGCAGCGCATCGGCAGCTCGAAGGCGCGGGCGAAGGAGAAGTCGCGGGAGTCGTGCGCCGGAACGGCCATGATCGCGCCGGTGCCGTACCCCATCAGGACGTAGTCGGCGATGAAGACCGGGATCCGCTCGCCGTTGACCGGGTTGGTCGCGAACGCGCCGGTGAAGACACCGGTCTTGTCCTTGGCCTCGGCCTGGCGCTCGACGTCGGACTTGGCGGCGGCCTGCGCGCGGTAGGCGGCGACGGCCTCGGCGGGGGTGGCATGGCCGCCGGTCCATGCCTCGCGCGTGCCCTCGGGCCAGGCGGCCGGGGTGAACTTCTCCACCAGCGGGTGCTCGGGCGCCAGCACCATGTAGGTGGCGCCGAACAGGGTGTCCGGGCGGGTGGTGAAGACCGTGATGTGCTCGCCGTCGATCGGGAAGTCGACGCGGGAGCCCTCGGAGCGGCCGATCCAGTTGCGCTGCTGCAGCTTGATGGCCTCGGGCCAGTCCAGCTCCTCCAGGTCCTCCAGCAGCCGGTCGGCGTAGGCGGTGATGCGCATGTTCCACTGGCGCAGCTTGGCCTTGAAGACCGGGAAGTTGCCGCGCTCGGAGCGGCCCTCGGCGGTGACCTCCTCATTGGCCAGCACGGTGCCCAGGCCGGGACACCAGTTGACGGGCGCGTCGGAGGCGTAGGCCAGGCGGAACTGGTCCAGGACCTCGGCGCGCTCGACGTTGCTCAGCTCGTGCCACGCGCGCGTGTGCCCCGGCACGGCCCGCTCGCCGGACTCGAACTGGGCGATCAGCTGGGAGATCGGGCGGGCCTTCCTCGCCTCCTCGTCGTACCAGGAGTTGAAGATCTGCAGGAAGATCCACTGGGTCCACTTGTAGTAGTCCGGGTCGATCGTGGCGAACGACCGGCGCCTGTCGTGGCCCAGGCCCAGCCGGCGCAGCTGGGCCTTCATGTTCTCGATGTTGGCCTCGGTGGACACCCGCGGGTGCGTGCCGGTCTGCACGGCGTACTGCTCGGCGGGCAGGCCGAAGGCGTCGAAGCCCAGGGTGTGCAGGACGTTGTGGCCGGTCATCCGCTGGAACCGGGCGTAGACGTCGGTGGCGATGTAGCCCAGGGGGTGGCCGACGTGCAGTCCCGCACCGGAGGGGTACGGGAACATGTCCATGATGAACTTCTTGGGCCTGGCGACCATCTCGGGGTCCCCGGCCAGGTCACCCTTGGGGTTCGGCGCGGCGTAGGTGCCCTCGGCATCCCAGAAGTCCTGCCAGCGTGCCTCGATCTCGGCCGCCAGGGCGGCCGTGTAGCGGTGCGGTGCTACCGCCTGGGAGGGGGCAGCGGGGTTCGTCTCGCTCATGATCCTCAAAGCTCCATCGATCGTCTCTGCCCGCGGCTGCGACTTTCGGAAATGAAAAATCCCCTCGCACAGGAGGGGACGCCGCGCCGATGCCGACCACCGGTCGATCCGGCGGCCGAGACTGATCAGCGCGGCTCGCCAAGCAGAAGGCATACGGCACGCATGGGGTCAGGGTACCGCAGCCGTCGAGCCCCGTGCGACGAGCGTCCACGGAGCGGAAGCGGCGCGCCGGCCGGTCCGCGGGGCGGCGGGAGTCCGCTTGTGCGGGTTCCGAAAAGTTGGACGAGGTTCAAGGATTACCCGGCGCAACGGAACCTATCGGGACAAGCCGATCCCCAGGAGACCCCTTGATAACAAGGCAATAACCTGATTGGCGTACTGCTCGGTTTGGGAGCCGCTTAGAGTTCGTTCTCGGGACCGCTTTCCCGAACCGCTCGGAGTCGCCCCCATGAACCCTCGTTCTCACAGTAGTTCGCCGCCCGGAGCCGGCCTGTCGGCTGCTGCTGCCCTGCCGTCCGTACCCCCCTTCGCGCTGACGGGAGGCATGCCGTGACGACTACTGCGAACGGCAGCACGCTGGGCAACACGATCCTGGACTTCCTCAACTTCGGTGCCGGCGTCCTGTCCCTCGTCAACCTCTCCTGCTCGGTGATCTGGGGTCTGATCGCCCAGGACCGGATCCTGCTCAACATCCGCCAGCGGATCGCCGCGCAGGCCGTTCACCGGGTGACCGCGGTCGCCTCCATCGTGTTCCTCCTGGTGCACATCGTGACGAAGCTGGTGACGGAACACACCACCTGGATCGCCGCGGTGATCCCCTTCGGGCTCCTCCTCACGGACGACGATCTCATCGGCAGGGGCTTCCTGATCGGCCTCGGCAACACGGCCGGCCTGCTCATGCTCTTCGTCGGCGCCACCGGTGTGCTGCGCAACCGCTTCGCGACCCCGGCCCTGGTGGCGGCACGGTGGCGGTCGATGCACATGCTGGCCTACCCGGCCTGGTGCGCGGCGCTGATCCACGGCCTGTACGCGGGCCGTGCGGCCAAGCCGATCTTCATGATCCTCTACGGTCTGTCCGTGCTGGGCGTCCTGGCGGTCCTGATCGTGCGCGCGTCGCCCATGTCGTTCAAGCGCAAGCTCGCCGAGCGGCTGATGTCGTACCTGGACACCGGGGAACGGCCCGAGCTGGACGCCCTGGAGGCAAGCCGCGCCAGGGTGGCGGAGTCCGCGCTGCCGGGCTACGAGAAGCCCTCGCGTGCCGGCACGAGGGGCTCCTCCTCGTCGCTGTACGGCGCCTCCGCGTCCGCCGCGACCACTGCATCCTCGGGGTCCCCGGGGTCCTCCGGCTTCGCGGCGGCCTACCGGACCGCCCCCGAGCAGCCCACCGAGGCGATGCCGCGTGCGGACGGCGCCGGCGGCGCGGCGGGCGGCTGGCCGATCCCCTCCCCGCCGCCCGTGGGCGAGGCGCCCCCGTCGGCCTACGACCCCCTGAACGACACGGGATACAACATCCCGACCTACAACAGTCCGGGCACGACCACGTACAGCGGGCGTGATGTACGCGACACCGGTGAGACGAACACGCCCTACGGCACGTACAACCCGAGTGATACGTACAACAGCGGTCCCACCCCACAAACACCCCCCGGCGCGTCCCAGAACGCGCCGGGTTCGGGCGAACCTTGGAACATGCCTTCCGGAGGC
Source organism: Streptomyces thermoalcalitolerans (assembly GCF_039525155.1). Taxonomy (NCBI): domain Bacteria; kingdom Bacillati; phylum Actinomycetota; class Actinomycetes; order Kitasatosporales; family Streptomycetaceae; genus Streptomyces; species Streptomyces thermoalcalitolerans. The sequence continues at coordinate 71,629 of NZ_BAAAHG010000008.1, forward strand.
TATAGGTGAACGAGGCCCTGCCCGACGTCCCCGAAGTCCGCGTGGTCGGTCTTCCCCAGCTCACGTCGGGCTTCGACCTTGTCGAGCGGCTCGATCTGTCCATGCACCTGAAGGTGCACGGGCCGCTCGAACCGATGAGCGGCGAGCAGCTCGCACAGCTCGCCGAGGCCATCAAACTGAAGGGCCGCGGCGGCGCGGGCTTCCCCTTCCACAAGAAGCTGCGCTCGGTCGCCAAGGCGGCGATCCAGCGTGGCGTACGGCCGGTCGTCGTCGTCAACGGCAGTGAGGACGAGCCGGCCTGCCGGAAGGACACGGTTCTGATCAACCGTGCTCCGCACCTCATCCTGGACGGCGCCCTGCTGTGCGCGGAGGCCCTCGGCGCCCGCATGCTCGTGGTGGGTGTCACCAGGGAGTCCACCCAGCGCTCGATGGAGGCCGCGCTCGCCGAGCGCGGCCTGAGCAACAGCCGCAGGTCGGCCCTGCGGGCGAGCGTGCAGCGCAACCCGGTGCGCATGGTCACGGGCGCGGCGGCCTCGCTGATCCGTTCCATCAACGGCGGCCCGGCGATCCCTCCGGGCCGCAAGACCAGTGCCTCGCAAAGCGGTGTGGACGGCGCGCCCACGCTGCTGTCCAACGCCGAGACCTTCGCCCAGCTGGCGATCGGCGCCCGCCTGGGCCCGGAGCGCTACGGCAACACCGGCCTGTACGACGAGCCGGGCACCGTCATGCTGACGGTCTCCGGCGCCGTCGCGCGCCCCATGGTGATCGAGGTCCCCACGGGCGTGCCCCTGCGCTACGTCCTTCAGCTCGCCGGCGCGCCGCCGGTGCCGCAGGGCGTGCTGACCGGCGGCTACCACGGCAAGTGGATCGACGCGGCGACCGTGAACGAGGCGATCATCTCGCGCAACTCGCTGGACGCGGTGGGCGGTTCGCTCGGCGCCGGGGCGATCCTGCCGATCAGCCAGGAGACCTGCCCGCTCGGTGAGGCGTTGCAGGTGGCCAAGTGGCTGGCGGAGGAGAGCGCGGGCCAGTGCGGCCCCTGCTACCTCGGCCTGCCGGCCGCCGCGCGCGGGATGGAGGACATCCTCAACGGCGGCGGGCCGGCCGCCCTGGAGGCCCTCAAGCAGGTCGCCAAGAACGTCAAGCGGCGCGGTGCGTGCTCGCACCCGGACGGCTCGGCGATGTTCCTGGAGTCGACCATCAAGGCGTTCACGGACGACCTGGCCGCCCATGTCCTCGGCAACGGCTGCGGACGGCCCGTGGAGGGCGTTCTGCCGCTCTTCGAGGGGGGCAGGGCCCCCACGGGCATCCCGGGAGGCGGCGAGCCCGAGGAGACCGGCGCCAGCCGTCAGAAGATCTTCGTCGACTGGACGCTGTGCCGGGGCCACGGCCTGTGCGCGGACATCCTTCCCGAGGTCTTCGAACTGGGCCCCGACGGATTCCCGACCGTCGCCCAGGCGCCGGTGCCGCGCTACGCGGAGGCCAAGGCCATGCGTGCCGTCCGCCGGTGCCCGGCACTGGCCCTGCGCATCGAGGAGGACACCCGCTCGCAGGCCCCGTCCCGCAGCCGCAACCTGCCGGTCCTCTCCCAGGGCCGCGGCCGGCGCGCTCTGGGCCGCTGAGCACGCACGAAGGCGGGCCACCCTCTTCTCGGGGGGGGGTGGCCCGCCTTCGTGTTCCGGGGGTGGCCCGCCTTCGTGCGTCGTCGCTCCGGACACCGCCGTGTGCGCGGCCGGGCGGAGGCCGGACGCACAGGGGCCGGACCTGCCCTGTGCCGGACATACGCCGAGGGCGAGTCATCCGTGCCGATGACTCGCCCTCACGTCCTGTGGAGCTAAGGAGAATTGAACTCCTGACCTCCTGCATGCCATGCAGGCGCTCTACCAACTGAGCTATAGCCCCTTGTGGTGTTCCGCCCGGTCTCCCCGGCGGCGCCCCCAACATTACACGGTCCAGGGGGTGGAACACCAAATCGGTTTCCGCTTTCGCCGGAACGGGCCGGCAGGACCGGGCGGAGCGGGCGGCGCCGGACCGCCGCGTCAGGCCGCCGCGTCAGGCCGCCATGTCAGGCCGCCACGAAGGAGTAGAACCGCTTGAGCGTGCAGAGCTCGTCCAGGAGCCGACCGTAGATCGGCTCGCCCTCCAGCTCGCGATAGACCTCGATCGGGTCGCCTTTTATGATCAGCGCCCGCGCGCACTCCTCGCACCAGTACTGGTAGTCGGGGTTGATCGGTTCCATGTCGCGGACGATCGGGGTGCCGCTGCCGCACCAGTCGCACTTTCTCCTGTGTGCTCCCATGGGTCAGCTCCAGCTGTGGCCGCAGGTCGTGCACACGTACGGGGTCTCGCCGTTGCCACCGAGGGCTCGGGCCGCGCGGAGGGAACTGCGGGAAGGGCACACGAGTCGGGTGGTCGTGTCGTGTATCAACGCCACACCGAGGAGGTGACCGACCTCCCCGATGATGCTCGCTGGCATCCCTGCTCCTCCCGTCGGGTCACGCCCCCTTCCGGCCGTTTGATTCTGCCACGGCGGGGCCAGTACGGTCAGCGACGCTTCGGTACCAGTCCGGCCACGACACACCTGCCGTGACCGCCCCGGCCGGCGCGTGCGCGCCCTCCGAAAGCGCCTTCACAGAGGTATACGCCTCTGGGCTCCAAGTGACTCAAGCCGATTCAGGAACAGCGCGCCGGACACCCCGGCGCCGGCCGGCCGAACGGACTGGACCGTTACCGCTCGCCACCGCTCGCCACCGCTCGCCGTCGGACCGTCGCCGTTCGCCGTGGGACCGGAACTGTCGTCGCGCACCGTCGAAGGCGGTGGTGCCGTTCCCGGCGCCCGGCCGGGGCGCGCCCGTGGTGCCGGGACGCCGTCCGCCGGTGGTGCCGGGTCGGTCCGCCCCGCAACGTGCCACGCGGGGGCAGCCCCGCACAGGGACGCAAGCGTGGCACAAGCAGGGCACAAGCGGGGCACAAGAAAATCCCGTCCCAGAGGGACGGGATTCCCGACAGCCGGTTCTCGGCGACCCGGCCTGTGCCGACCGGTTCCTGAAGCTGTGGAGCTAAGGAGAATTGAACTCCTGACCTCCTGCATGCCATGCAGGCGCTCTACCAACTGAGCTATAGCCCCTTGCTCCATGCGGCGAAGCCGCATGGCTCCTGTTCCTCCCCGCTCGGCGGGGCGAACAAGAAGAACTGTAGCCTGCGACCTGCCGGAAAGTGAAATCCGGGTCGCGTGCGGCGGGAGTGGCTCCAGTCGTCGGCCCCGGTCGTCGGCCTCAGTCGTCGTCGCCGAGGACGGGCTCGGGCAGCGTGCCGGCGTTGTGCTCCAGCAGCCGCCAGCCCCGGGCGCCCTCACCGAGGACGGACCAGCAGCAGTTGGACAGGCCGCCCAGGCTCTCCCAGTGACGGGGCTCCAGCCCGAGCAGACGCCCGATGGTGGTGCGGATGGTGCCGCCGTGGCTGACCACCACGAGCGTGCCGTTCTCGGGCAGCTTCTCCACATGCCGCAGCACCACGGGAGCGGCACGGTCGGCGACCTCGGTCTCCAGTTCGCCGCCGCCGCGGCGCACCGGCTCGCCGCGCTTCCACGCGGCGTACTCCTCGCCGTACCGGGCGATGATCTCCTCGTGCGTCAGGCCCTGCCAGACGCCCGCGTAGGTCTCGCGCAGGCCCTCGTCCTGGGTGACCTCCAGGCCGGTGAGCGCGGCCAGTTCGGCGGCCGTGCGCGTGGCGCGCTTCAGATCGGAGGAGATGATCGCGTCGGGGCCGAGGGAGGCCAGCAGCCGGGCGGCACGGCGGGCCTGGGCGATGCCGGTCTCGGTCAGTTCGACGTCCGTGCTGCCCTGGAAACGGCGCTCCATGTTCCAGGAGGTCTGGCCGTGCCGCCACAGAATGATGCGGCGGCCCCGCTCCGGCGTTCCGCCGGTTCTCCCAGCGGTACCGCTCATCGGTGGTCGCCCTCCAGCTCCGCCGCCTCCTCCGCGGCCCGCTGCCTGGCGTACTCCTCGGCCCTGCCCCGGGTGGCCTTGGCGTCGGGGGGCAGCTCGATCTCGGGGCAGTCCTTCCACAGCCTCTCCAGGGCGTAGAAGACGCGCTCCTCGTTGTGCTGGACGTGGACGACGATGTCGACGTAGTCGAGCAGGACCCAGCGGGCCTCCCGGTCGCCCTCGCGGCGCACCGGCTTGGCGCCGCGCTCCTTCAGCAGCCGCTCCTCGATCTCGTCGACGATCGACTTGACCTGGCGGTCGTTGGGCGCGGACGCCAGCAGAAAGGCGTCCGTGATCGACAGTACGTCGCTGACGTCGTAGGCGATGATGTCGTGCGCGAGCTTGTCGGCCGCTGCCTGAGCGGCGGTGGTGATGAGTTCGAGAGAGTGGTCGGTTGCGGTCACTACAGGACTTTCCGTCGGCGGTCACTTGACATCAAGGGTCTCACGGACCGCCGACGGCGCCCCACGGGATTACCGCGTGCGGAGAGGCCTCACTGGCCCGAGGAGGGCTTGTAGTCCTGGCCGAGGACGACCGAGACACGGGCGCCGGAGGGCACCGTGCCCTTCGTCACCGCGGTGGCGGGCAGCCCCAGGGTCTTGGCGACCTCGGTGGCGTTCTCCTTGTCGGACGCGTCGGAGTACACGACCGTGGACGTCGCCCGGACGGCGGAGGTGGTACCGCCCTCCAGGAAGGTGAAGCCGCCGTTGAGGAGGGCGACGCGGGCCTTCTCGGTGTTGTCCTTGGTGCCGGAGGCGTTCTGCACGGAGACCCGGACGGCCGCGGACTGGTCGGGGCTCTTCGCGGTGCCGCCCAGGATGTTCTTGACCATCTCGGCGCTGGTCCGCGCGCTCAGCGTGCCGTCGGCCTGCACCGGCAGCAGCTCCGTCCTGTAGTCGCCGCCCTTGGCGAGCTCGGCGAGCCTGGCGAGGAAGGTGCCGAGGTCCTTGTCGGTGAGCGAGGGGTCGAGGATCTGCTGCAGCGTCTGCACCGTCGTGGTCGCGCTCGAGGCGTCGGAGGACATCTTGCGCAGCACGCTCTGCATCACCTGCCCGAACCGCTTCAGCTGGGCGTCCTCCGCCTCCCCGGGGGCCCGGTAGGTGGCGTAGGCGACGGCCGTCTTCCCGCTGAGGGTCTGGTTCTCGCCCTTGCGGACCAGGGGTGCGGTGCCCTTCTTCTTGGCGTCCGGGTCGGGTACGTCGGTGTCGGTGTCGACCTCGATGTTGCCGACCAGGTCGACGAGGTTCTGCAGGTAGGGGGTGTCCAGGCGCCAGGTGCCCTGGATGTTGGTGCCGAGGACCGTGTCGAGCTGTTCGCGGGTGCCCGAGGAGCCGTCGTCCTGGACCGACTTGGCGAGGGTCGTGGGGCTGCCGTCGTCGGCCGTCAGGGCGAGGGAGTTGGGCAGCAGCACGGTGGCGCCCTGCTTGGCGGTGGCGTTATCGACGAGCAGCGCCGTGGAGGTGCCGCCCTTGTCGGTGTTGTGCAGATGGACGACGATCACATCGCGTTTCTGGGCGCCCGCGGCGGTCGCGGTGCCGGTCCTGCCGTCGGACGACGACAGGCCGGGCAGCTTGCCCGCGTACCAGAGGTAGCCGACGCCGCCCATCGCGACCAGCGCCAGGACGACCGTCAGGGCGATGAGGCGGTTGCGGGCACGCCGGCGGGCCTCCTCGCGGCGCTCGGTGCGGTTCTCGGTGAACTTCAGCCAGTCGATGACGTCCTCGGAGCTGTCCGTCGGCTCCTCGACGAAGGCGAACTGCTTGGTGCGGTACTCCGACTCGCCCGTGGTGCCCCGGCCGGATTCCTTCTGCGCCGCCCCGTCGGGTTCCTGCTCCGCCCGGTCGGCGTCCGCGGGGCCGGTCTGCTGCGGGATGCGGGCGGCCTGTCCGGCGGCCTGGGGCCGGGGCCCGCCGGCCGCGGTCCGGCCGTAGGGGTCGTAAGGGGCCTGGGGGGTCTGGGGGGCCTGGGGGGCCTGGGTGTCGTACGACCCGTACGCCCCGGGCGTCCCCTGCGTCCCGTACGGGTCGTACGGGTCGTAGGCAGAGGGGCCGGGGGCCTGCTGCCCCGTGGGGTGACCGCCGTCGTAGCCGGAGCCGTACGGGGAGGAACCCAGGTGCTGCTGGTCGCCCGTCGCGTACGGGTCGTAGCCGTAGCCGTAGCCCTGCTGCCCGTACGTGTCGTAGGTCTGCTGCGAAGCCTGTGGTGCCGAAACCTGCCGGTAGACAGGCCGGCCGTACTCGTCGTAGCCGACGAGCTCGTAACCGTCGCCCCCGTACCCAGCGTCGTATCGATCGTTCACCGGTGCCCCTCTCGGCTCACTCGCCGCGGTACAGCTCGCGTTTGTCGATGTAGCGCACCACTCCGTCCGGCACCAGGTACCAGACCGGTTCGCCCTTGGCGACCCTCGCCCGGCAGTCCGTGGAGGAGATGGCGAGGGCGGGGACCTCGACGAGCGAGACGCCGCCCTTGGGAAGGCCGGGGTCGGTCAGGTGGTGGCCGGGACGGGTGACGCCGATGAAGTGCGCGAGGGAGAACAGCTCCTCGGAGTCCCGCCAGGTGAGGATCTGGGCGAGCGCGTCGGCGCCGGTGATGAAGAACAGGTCCGTGTCGGGGTTGAGAGCGCGCAGGTCACGCAGGGTGTCCACGGTGTAGGTGGGGCCGCCGCGGTCGATGTCGATACGGCTCACGGAGAACTGCGGGTTCTCGGCGGTCGCGATGACCGTCATCAGATAGCGGTCCTCGGCCGGGGAGACATGGCGGTGGCTCTTCTGCCAGGGCTGGCCGGTGGGGACGAACACCACCTCGTCCAGGTGGAACCGCGCGGCGACCTCACTGGCCGCCACAAGGTGTCCGTGGTGGATCGGGTCAAACGTTCCGCCCATGACTCCCAGGCGGCGCCTGCGCGGCTTCGCGGGGCCGCCGGACCCGCATACGGGGTGCTTCGCCGTGTCACTCGCCGGACCGGTGGGCATGTCCTGCTCTCCCATGCGGCAGACCCTACCGGCCCGGCCCGAGGACCTCTCCGGGCAGATCCCGGGGACAGGACGGACCGGGGCTCAGCGGTCCCGGTTGAAACGCGTGGTGATCCACAGCAGAAGCAGCAGGATGATCAGCGCGCTGCCGCCGACGACAAGGGGGTCGAGGCCCTCATGGGTGCTGCCCCCGCCCTCGGCAAGGTCGACCAACGGGGCAGCGGCACTGTAGAAGCTCATCTTCGGCAGAACCTATCCGGGTGTGGGCTGGCAAGGGTGCCTGCCCATCGTAAGCGGCTGCCTTCACAGCACTCACTCCGGCTCCGCTCTTACCAGCCTTACCAGCCTTACCGGTCCTACCAGCCCTGCCGGCACGGCCAGTCCCATGAGCACGGCCGCTCCGCTCCTTGCGGCACGGTCTGGCCGACACGGTCCTGCCGACGCGGCCGTCCTCCGGGAACCTTTCCGTGCGCTCCGTCGTCGTTCCGCTCGCAGCCCCGTGCGAGCCACGAGGAGGGAACCGCTCGGTCGGGGACACGGCCCAGGAACACGGCACACGACGACCAGGACGACCGGCACGACCAGGACGGCACGGAGCGGGCAGCCGCGCTCCCTCCGGGCCGGGCCGCGGCCTCGACGGGCCGGGCGACCACGGGGCCGGGCCGCTCCCCGGCCCGGACCGCTGCGTCGCACTGCCCCTCCAGGGCATCTCCGCCTAGGCTGGGCGCTGCTTCGGGGGGCGCTTTGGACACTCACAGACTGGGGGACCACATGTCCGACGACGGCCACGAGCACACCACGCACCAGCATGTGCCGAGCCGGCAGCGCACCCGCTTCCCGGAGATCTCCTCACGGGCGTACGAGCATCCGGCCGACCGCTCGGCCCTGGTCGCCCTGCGCAAGCTGAGCGGCTTCGACACGGTCTTCAAGGCCCTCAGCGGCCTGCTGCCCGAGCGCAGTCTCAGGCTGCTGTTCCTGTCCGACTCGGTGCGGGTCTCGGACCAGCAGTTCCCGCACCTGAACGACATGCTGCGGGACGCCTGCTACATCCTGGACCTGGAGAAGGTCCCGCTGATGTACGTCAGCCAGAACCCCCAGCCCAACGCGATGTGCATCGGCCTGGACGAGCCGATCATCGTCGTCACCACCGGCCTGGTCGAGCTGCTCGACGAGGAGGAGATGCGGGCGGTCATCGGCCACGAGGTGGGCCACGCCCTGTCCGGTCACGCGGTGTACCGCACGATCCTGCTGTTCCTGACGAATCTGGCCGTGCGGGTCTCCTGGATCCCGCTGGGCAATCTGGCGATCATGGCGGTCGTCACGGCGCTGCGCGAGTGGTTCCGCAAGTCGGAGCTGTCGGCCGACCGGGCCGGCCTGCTGGTCGGGCAGGATCTGCAGGCGTCCATGCGCGGTCTGATGAAGATGGCGGGCGGCAACCACCTGCACGAGATGAACGTGGACGCGTTCCTCGCGCAGGCCGAGGAGTACGAGTCCGGCGGCGATCTGCGTGACTCCGTGCTGAAGATCCTCAATGTGCTGCCGCACACCCATCCCTTCACCACCGTGCGGGCGGCGGAGCTGAAGAAGTGGGCCGCGTCCCGCGACCACCAGCGGATCCTGGACGGCCACTACCCGCGCCGCGGCGAGGACAAGGACGCCTCGGTCAGCGACTCCTTCCGCGAGTCCGCGGCGCACTACGCCCAGCAGGTCAAGAATTCCAAGGACCCGCTGATGAAGCTGGTCAGCGATCTGGCGGGCGGTGCCGGCGACCTGGGCGAGCGGGTGCGGCGCGGTTTCAGCGGCCTGGCCGGCTTCACCGGCCCGGCCTCGTCCGCCGGCCGGCCGAAGGACCAGCCGTCCTCCGGCACCCCGCCGCACGACCGGAGCTGAACCGGGCGCTCACCGCCCGGCGGTGTCACCCCTGTGTGCCGTGCCCGCGGCCTGAGTGTCACCCCTGGGCGTCCTACCCGCGGCCCGGGTGTCACATCTGCGGCTGGGCGCCCGGTGCCAGGGCACCGCACAGGGCCGTGACACTGTCAGGGTCGTAGGGGTCCGTGCCGGCCGGGCCGCCCGCCTTGGCGGTCTGGCCGGCCAGCAGGGGCCGGAAGTGGCTCGTGGAGTCCTCGGCGCAGGACAGCGGACCGGCCCGGACGTGGGCGACGGCCAGCTGGACCCGGTGCAGCCGTACGTCGTCGTGGGTGAAGCGGAACTGCAGCTCGCGCCGGACGGTGAACAGCGAGGCCGGTGCCCCGGCGGCGGAGCCGGCCGGTTTCAGCGCGTAGACGGTGGTGTGGTCGGCGCTGACCTCGAGGGTGGCGGTGTCGGTCTCGACGGCTCGCAGACTGCCCCGCACCCGGATCCGGCGGTCGGCCAGTTCGACCTGGTCCGGGTCGAAGCGGACCAGCCAGCCGGTGGACACGTGCCGTCCGTCGGCGGCGGGGGCGTTGATGCTCCGGTCGAACTGGTCGAGCTGGCCGGGGGCGAGCAGGGACCGCACGGGGTGGGTCCGGCCCCCGGTGAGCACCTCCGGGTCGAGGGAGGAGGCGACGATGTAGTCCTTCGCGGCGGAGAGCGCGGCGACGATCTGGCTGTTGGAGAAGTGCGCGGTCCGCCGGACGACGGGCAGCGGGATGCCCTCGGCGCCGGTGCTGAACCGGGCGGCCGGGCTGTGCGCGTACAGGGCCTCGGGGTCGGCGGCCCCGGGCACCTTGCCCTGCGGGGCGAGCGGGATGACGGTGGCCCGCAGCGTGGTGACCGGCTGCCGGACCTGCGAGGTCGTCTGCTGGGGGTGGCGTATGCCCAGGTAGATCGCGGTGCCGAAGGCGAGGACGATCAGCAGGGCGAGGATCAGCGCCTGCCGGGACGGTCCGCGGCGCAGCGGTGGACGGCGGCGTACGGCGGGGGTGTGGTCGGCTATCCGCTCCTGCGCGGAGTACTCCTGGAGGCGGGCAGCACGGACGAACGACTCGTCGAAGACGACGGACCGGTATTCGTCCTCCGCGCCTCCCGGGGCACCCTCGGGTGTCCCCTCGGGCGGGTCTCCAGGGCCTCCCATATCTTCAGGGTAGGTCTGTGGAAGTCCCGGTAAACGCCCTGCCGCACGACAAGTCCTGACAGGTTCTCACCAAGGCGTCATCAAGGCGGCGGCCCGGCCGTCAGGGGGTGCGCGGGACCGCGGGGACGGGGGGACCGGAGTGGTCGGCGGATGCGGTGGGCACCACCGCGCCGCCCTGTTCCAGATTGGTGGTGGCGGGCGGCGGGACCTGGTCGCGGCTGCCGGAGGAGCCGCCCCGGTAGACCGCCGCGAAGGCCAGCGCCACCATGCCGACGCCCATGACGAGGGCGAGCACCCAGGCGACGGGGCGGTGCCAGCGGACCTGCGGGCCGAAGGGCCGTGAGGTGCCGTAGGGGCCTTCGAAGACGTCAGGGCCGTCGGGGTCGTCCAGGTCGTCGAGGTGCCGGCCGCGTCCGTCGGAGCTGTAGCCGTCCTCGTAGTGCTCGCCCCTGGCATGCGCGCGGCGGGCCTCGGCCTCGGTGGCCTCGGCTCTGGCCTGGGCCGCGGCCAGGAGGCGTTCGACGGCGGTCGGCTCATGGATCACGGCCGCCTGTACGAAGGCCTCGTCGAAGACCACGGAGGCGAACTCGTCGTCCGACGCCCCGCGGTCGTGATCGTCGTCGGGCTCCCAGCCGTCAGGGAACGGCCTACCCCCCACGTCCTCCGGCACAGGTCCAGAGTAGACCTGGGGGGTCAATTTGGGCAGACGGTATGGAAATCCATTCGTCCGGTGAGGCGGCTTTCCGCCACTCCGGGGACCTCGGGGACCGTCCGCCCCTTCGCTCACACCCGTCAGCCGCGGATGTGCCCGTCGCCGGTGAGGATGTACTTCGTGCTGGTCAGCTCCGGCAGCCCCATGGGACCGCGGGCGTGCAGCTTCTGCGTGGAGATGCCGATCTCCGCGCCGAAGCCGAACTGGCCGCCGTCGGTGAAGCGGGTGGAGGCGTTGACGGCGACGGTCGTGGAGTCGACCAACTGGGTGAAGCGGCGGGCGGCCTGCTGCGAGGTGGTGACGATCGCCTCGGTGTGACCGGAGCTCCACCGCCGGATGTGCTCGACGGCCTTGTCCAGGGAGTCGACCACGGCGGCGGCGATGTCGTACGACAGGTACTCCGTCTCCCAGTCCTCCTCGGTGGCCTCGACGACGGTGGCCCGCGACTCCTTGGCGTAGGCCATGACCCGCTCGTCGGCGTGCACGGTCACCCCGGCGTCGGCGAGCGCGTCCAGGGCGCGGGGCAGGAACTCGGCGGCGATGTCCTGGTGGACCAGCAGCGTCTCGGCGGCGTTGCAGACGCTGGGCCGCTGCGCCTTGGAGTTGATCAGGACGTCGACGGCCGTGTCGATGTCGGCCTGGGCGTCGATGTAGACGTGGCAGTTGCCGGTGCCGGTCTCGATCACCGGGACGGTGGACTCGTTCACCACGGTCTGGATCAGCGAGGCGCCGCCGCGCGGGATCAGCACGTCGACCAGACCGCGGGCGCGCATCAGCTCGCGCACGCTCTCACGGCTCTCACCGGGCACGAGCTGTACGGCGTCGGCGGGCAGCCCCGCCCCGCCCACGGCGTCGCGCAGGACCCGGACCAGGGCGGTGTTCGACTCGTAGGCGGAGGCCGAGCCGCGCAGCAGCACCGCGTTGCCCGACTTCAGGCAGAGGGCGGCGGCGTCCACGGTGACATTGGGGCGGGCCTCGTAGATGATGCCGACCACGCCGAGCGGGACCCGGACCTGGCGCAGGTCGAGCCCGTTCGGGAGCGTGCTGCCGCGCACCACCTCGCCGACCGGGTCGGGCAGCGCCACCACGTCACGCACATCGGAGGCGATGGCGCGCACCCGCTCCGGGGTGAGCGTGAGCCGGTCGATCAGGGCGTCGCTCGTACCGGCCTCGCGGGCCTTGGCGACGTCCTTGGCGTTGGCCTCGACGATTTCGGCCGTGCGGGCCTCCAGGGCGTCCGCGATGGCCAGCAGGGCCTCGTCCTTCTTCGCACGCGGCAGCGGCGCGAGGTCGGCGGCGGCGGCCTTGGCCCGGTGGGCGGCCTGGATGACCGGGGAGTTCGAGTCGTACGGCGAGAGCGTGGTCATGGAAGGAAGGGTAGTGCGCCCCACCGGGCCGTCCATGGGCGTTCCACAGCACGAGACGAGGCGGAACGAGGCGTCAAAGGAGGTCAGAAGGGGTGGACCCCCACCGGGGTCGCGAGCCGTGGGCCATGGCCCTCGGCGAGTCGCTGGTGATAGGTCTCGCGGTCGATGACCTCCAGGCCGACGATCTCCCAGGGCGGCAGCTTGGCGCTGCTGCGGTGCTCGCCCCACAGACGCAGGGCGACGGCGGCCGCGTCGTGCAGGTCGCGGGCCTCCTCCCAGTAGCGGATCTCGGCGTGGTCGCACGCGTAGCGGCTGGTCAGCAGGAAGGGGTGGTCGTGGGCGAGCTGTTCCAGACCGCGCCGCACCTCCTGCAGCGGGGCCTTCGCGCCGGAGACGCTGAGGGTGACGTGCCACAACCGGGGCGGGTCGGGCGGTTCCTCGCAGCCGGCTCCGGTCACCACGCTCGTCAGACCACCGCGGGACACCGCCGCCCCGGGGCGCACTCGTCTCACGACGGCCTCCCTCACCTCTCTGTCGCGTCTGTCGCGTCTTCGCGGTCTCACCGGGTCACGCGCGTGCCGCACGTGACCCGGGAGAAAACCCCCGGGGGAAATCCCCCCGAGAGAACCCCCGAGAGAACCCCCGAGAGAACCCCCGAGAGAACCCCCGAGAGAAGTGGAGCAGGCCGCGGCGCTCCGTGGGGCGGTTTTGCAGAACGTCCCCGCTGTCGGGCCTCCCGGTGCCGGATGTTTTCGGCCCATTACGGCCGCAGGATCACCAGGTCGTCCCTGTGTACGACCTCGCGTTCGTACGCCGGCCCCAGTTCGCGGGCGAGTTCACGGGTGGAGCGGCCGATCAGCCGTGGGATCTCCCTGGCGTCGAAGTTGACGAGTCCGCGGGCGACCGCACGTCCGGCCGCATCGCGCAGCTCGACCGGGTCACCGGCGGTGAACTCGCCCTCCACACCGGCGATTCCGGCGGGCAGCAGCGACTTGCGGCGCTCCACGACCGCGTGGACGGCGCCGTCGTCGAGGATGAGCGAGCCCTGGGGGGTGGAGGCGTGCTGCAGCCACAGCAGCCGGTCGGAGGAGCGCTTGCCGGTGGGGTGGAAGTAGGTGCCGGTCTCCTTGCCGGACAGGGCGTCGGCCGCGCGGGCGGCGCTGGTGAGCACCACGGGGATGCCGGCGGCGGCCGCGATCCGGGCCGCCTCGACCTTGGTGACCATGCCCCCGGTGCCGACACCGGACCGGCCGGCGCTGCCGATCTCGACGCCGACCAGGTCCTCGGGCCCGCGCACCTCGGCTATCCGGGAGGCGCCGGGCCTGCTCGGGTTGCCGTCGTAGAGGCCGTCCACGTCGGACAGCAGCACCAGCAGGTCGGCGCGGACCAGGTGGGCGACGAGGGCGGCGAGGCGGTCGTTGTCGCCGAAGCGGATCTCGTCGGTGGCGACGGTGTCGTTCTCGTTGACGATCGGCAGGGCGCCCATCGCGAGCAGCTTGTCCAGGGTGCGGGAGGCGTTGCGGTGGTGGGCGCGGCGGCTGGTGTCGTCGCTGGTCAGCAGGATCTGGCCGACACGGATGCCGTAGCGGGCGAAGGAGGCGGTGTAGCGTGCCACGAGCAGGCCCTGGCCGACGCTGGCCGCGGCCTGCTGGCGGGCGAGGTCACGGGGGCGGCGGCGCAGGCCCAGCGGGGCGAGTCCGGCGGCGATGGCACCGGAGGAGACGAGGACGATCTCCTTGTCTCCCCCGCCGTGTGCCGCGCCGAGAACGTCCACGAGCGCGTCCACCCGGTCGGCGTCCAGCCCGCCCGATGCGGTGGTCAGTGACGAGGACCCCACCTTGACGACGATCCTGCGGGCCTCGCGCACGGCCTGCCTTGCCCCTGTCACCTTGCTGTCTGTCCCCTCACCTCGGATCGGACTGCCCGCCCGAATCTACGCGAAAGGGCCGGGCGCCGCGCATCGCTCCAGCAGGCGGACGGTTCCGGTGCGATTGGCGCGTAACCGTGTGCTCACGATGCGCGAGCGGCAGAATGTTGTCCGAGTTCCGCATGAAGATCAAAGAAGTTGCAAACGTAGGGTAGGCGGTGTGCAGTCCGATGTTCACCGCGTAAAACGTATCCTCCTCAGATCGGGGAAGAGCCCCTACGACGTCCTGTCGGTGGAGGAAGCCCTCCACCGGGACGTGATCGCCACCAACTCAGGCAACCTGATCTTCAGTGATGCCGCTCACAAGATCCTCGAGACGCCGAACACCGAGGTCGTCTCGAACGGCATCCGGACCGTCGTGTCCACCGCGGGCCGGATCAACGAGGAGTACGACGCCTTCGTCGTGCCGCTCGCCAACGCGTTCCGGCCCTCCTTCGAGAGCTCGCTGAAACGGCTGACGAAGCTCATCAGCAAGCTGCGGATCCCGGTGGTGGTGCTGGGGGTGGGCGCGCAGACCGGCCTGGACTACAACCCGGCACGGCTGAAACCGATGGAGCCCAGCGTGCGCGAGTTCGTCTCCGCGGTCCTCGACCGCAGCGCGTCCATCGGTGTGCGGGGGGAGTTCACCGAGCAGTACCTCAAGGATCTGGGCTTCCGGGACGTCGAGGTGATCGGCTGCCCCTCGATGTTCCTGTACGGCCAGGAACTCACCGTGGAGAAGCGGGCGGCGGCGCTGACCCCCGACTCCCGCATAGCGATCAACGGCTCGCACAGCGCGGTACGCGACGGTGGTCTGCACAGGGTCATCACCCGCACCCATGCGCGCTATCCCCACCTGTGCTACATAGGCCAGAACCTCACCGACGCACGGCAGCTGTACTGGCGGGACGTGGATTCCCCGGCGGGCCGGATCACGGAGATGCCGACGCACCCGGACCACCCGATGTACCGGGAGGACAAGGTCAGGGTCTATATCGACCCCGTCACCTGGATCGACGACCTGCGCGCATTCGACTTCTCCTTCGGTTCCCGCATCCACGGCAACATCGCGGCCCTGCTGGCCGGTACACCCGCGACCGTGCTGTGCGGCGACTCGCGCACCCTGGAGCTGTGCCGTTACTTCGAGATCCCGCACCACCGGCTCGACCGGCTGCCCGAGGACGTGGATCCGGCGCGGCTGTACGAGGAGGCCGATTTCACCGCGTTGCTGAAGGGCCACCGGGAGCGGTTCGAGCGGTTCACGGCGTTCCTGGACAAGAACGGCCTGGAGAACACGTTCACGCACGGCGACAGCGGCGCGGCCTTCGAGGCACGCCTGCGTTCACTGTCCTTCCCGCCGGGCATCCGCCCGTGGAACGACGCGGACGTCGCCTCGCTCACCAGCCGCTTCGGCTGGCTGCAGAGCCAGATCACCGGACTCTCCCGGGAGAACGCCCGGTTGCGCCGGGAACTGGCCCGCGCCACCAAGGCGGCCGCACCGGCGCCGCCCGCCTCGGTCTACCGCCGGGCCCGCCGGGCCGTCGGGCGCCCCCTCCGCCGGGCTCTCCATCTCCGGTCGGGTCTCCGGTCGGGCCGCAAGTAACCTCCGGCAGACGCGGGAGGCACGGCGGGACCGCCCTCGCCCGGGCAGGTCCCCGTGCCTCCCCCGTACGGCCGGAGCCGGTCCCCTGCGGCCGGGTTCAGGCGGCTGCCGTGGTTCCCCTGGAGGAGAGCAGACGGCGGAGTCTGCGGATGACCCGGCGCGGGAAGGACGGGGGCGGCGTCCGGCGCCAGCCCGGGAACGAACGGGCCTCACGGGGTCCGGCGAGGTAGACCCAGTCGGGTATGCCGGCCTTCTTGGAACGGAAGTGGGGGTAGGCGAGGTAGAGGCGCGTACCCCGCTTCTCCAGAAGGGCGTCGGGCTTCCGCTTGGCGCCGACGAACTCCACGACGTCGTCGAGGAGATCCAGCCGCTGCTGAGCCACCAGGTGCAGCCGCAGCCGCTCGTGGACCTTCAGGAGGCGGGCGACGCCCTCGTTCCAGTGGGCGTCCATCAGCGGCTTGGCCAGCTCCAGCTTGTGCCGCCGCACCTCCTCGGTTTCCTTCAGGAACCTCGGCCCGAACTGGGGCAGCACCGTGATCAGGAAGGGCCGGATCATGAGCGAGTCCCGCTTGGGGCCCGCGGGCACCATCTCGGCGATCAGGTTCATCAGGGCGCGGGCGGAGTCGAAGCGCAGGGTGTAACTGCCCGACTTGGTCACGTGCTTTCCGTCGGTGCGGCCGACCAGGTAGTAGCAGGTGTAGTCGGAGATCACCGAGATGCCGTCGGCCCGCAGATAGGCCTCCATGGTGAACAGCGCGTCCTCACCGGTGAACAGCGACTCGTCGAACCGCATGCCGTGCCGCTCCAGCAACTCGCGGCGGAACAGCTTCTGGGCACTGAGGGTGAACTTGATGTTGGAGGAGAAGACGTCGGTGCGCTTCAGCGTCTTGCCCCACATCGACTTGGGCGCGTTGCGATTGACGCCCTCGACCCTGCCGAGGACCACGTCCGTGCCGTTCTCGTCGGCCATGGCGACCATCCGCTCCAAGGCCTCCGGGCCGAGCCGGTCGTCGGCGTCGAGGAAGAAGACGTAGCGCCCGACCGCCTTGCTGAGGCCGACGTTGCGCGGGCCGCTGGGACCGCCGGAGTTCTCCTGGCGGATGACCGTGACGGGCATGGGGGCGCGGGCGGCGAACTCCTCCAGGTACTCCCCGGTGCCGTCCGTGGATCCGTCGTCGACCGCGATCACCTCGATGCGGGCCGGGTCCAGGGTCTGGGCCTCGACACTGGCCAGGCACTCGACCAGGTACGGCATCGCCTCGTAGGCGCCGATGATCACACTGACATCGGGCTGCGCCACGGCCTCACGCCCCTTGGCCTCACGCCCTTTTGTCACAACTTCCTCCAGAGCAAGGAGTTCCACCGCGTCAGTCTCTGCTTCTGAGCTCTCCTTCTGAGAGTGATCACCGGGACGGCCGGTTGCTTCGAAACCGGGAGCTGTGGCAAGTGTCACGCGGTGAATGCGCAAAAGGTAAATGTGCGGAGAGGACGGCGGGCAGCACGGGCGGGAAACGGCGAGGCCCGGCACCGGGAGTCGCTTTCCCAGTACCGGGCCCCTCGCCTCCGGCGGCTGTGTCAGCCCGCCGCCGCACCGCCCGTCCCGGCCACGGTCCGGCCGTCCGAGGCCGTCCGCTGCCCGGGCAGCGCGTTCGCCGGGGTCGCCGACCCCATGGCTTCGGCCGCCGCGCGCGTGGCCTGGCCGAGATTGCGGGTCTCGGCCTTGAGGGCGAGGTCCGCGATGGCCTTGTTGAAGCGGTCGATGGACTTCGGCTCGTCCGGACCGAGCAGGTACTGCCGCAGCTTCTCGCGCTCCTCGGCCAGCGGATCGGCCGCCGGGTCGCGCACCGCGGCGAGCAGCTCGTCGAGTTCGTCCGCGCTGTTGGACAGGATCACGGCGGCGCGCACCGCGGTGTTGTTCTGCTTGAACTTCTCGGCGCCCAGCCCCGCGGAGTCCGTGACCGCGTACGGCTTGCCGCTGGCGATGAAGTCGGAGACCACGCTGGAGATGTCGGAGACCATCGCGTCGGAGACGTTGAAGCAGTCGTACAGACGCGGCTCGGCGCCGGTGATGATCCGGTGCTGCCAGGATTCCTGGGAGCGCCAGTACGCGGCGTTCCACTCGGCACGCAGCCGGGCGATCTCCTCGTGTCTGGCCATGTCGACCAGGCTGTCCCGGGTGGCCTCGGCCTCGTCGGCCTCGCCGCCGGCCGGGCCCGTCAGCTCGGCCAGCCGGGCCTCGATCCGGGACAGCTCTGCCTTGGCCTTGGCCTGGGCGGCGGTGTCGGTGGTGAACCGCGGGTCGGCGGCGCGCTCGGCGGCGGCCTTCTCGATCAGGGCGGTGATCCTGTGGTGCGCGGCCTTGGCCCGCGCGCTGCGGGTGCCGGTGAAGGGGTGCGGCTTGTACAGGACACGGACCGGCGGATCGGCCTTCACCAGCTTCTTCACGATGTTCTCGCCCGCGAGCATGAGGGAGGTGTTGCCCGGGTTGTCGTCCCAGCCCTCCCAGGTGGGCGCGTACAGCACGGTCGGGATACGCCCCTCGGGCACGCCCTGCCAGCTCTGGATGGGCGCCAGCTGCGGACGGCCGACCTCCACGATGTCCTCGTCCCGGACGCCGACGTCGGCGATGGCGTAGCGGTCGCGGCCCGCGCGACCGGCGGTCCACACCTCGTCGTACACCTTGCTGAACGGGTTGACACTGGCGATCTTGTCGCTGTCGCCATGGCCGATGAAGACGTGCTTCATGGTGGGCACGCGCAGCATGTGGATGTTCTTGCCGACGTTCGCCGCGTACAGCGCGACCCGCACCGTGGACAGGTCCATGTTCATCAGGTGCACCCCTCCGGGCACGCAGATGACGGGGACCGTGGTGGGCGCCAGCTTCTTCAGGATGACCCGCTCACGCAGGATGATCAGCGGCCGGGTGTCCAGCCGCTCCATCGTGTCCAGCCACATGTTGACCTGGTACGCGGAGTCCTTGGAGCCGGAGAAGTACAGCACCGTCTCGGGCCGGTACTCGCGCAGCCAGTCGTCCAGGGCCGCGAGGACCTTCTCCGCCTTCGGCGGGATCCGCCGGCCGCGTACGTACGGCGTCAGCGCGAGGACGTAGAAGAGGGAGAGGACCAGGCTGACGGCGATGCCGGCGTAGGCGAAGAGGGAGTTCCGCACCGCCCCCGTGACCAGGACGCCCGCGACCGCGGGGAGATCGAGGTGGAGCATCTTCTCCGCGGACCGGTTCAGCAGGCCGCGCGGCGGCGCGTCCGGGATGCGGATGCGGGAGGCCAGGTCGATGTTGCGGGTGGCGACCGGCATCCGGCGGCGGTTGCCGATCAGGGTGGTCAGCACGCTGTGCGGGACCTGGAGGCCGTACAGGGCGACGAAGCAGGCGGTGGTGACGTAGAGGAGAAGAGTGTCGTCGAGGCCGAGGCGGGCGATCAGCAGGACCAGGAGCAGTTGCCGGACCAGGAAGCGGGTGGACAGGCCGACACGTATCTTGTCCAGCTGCCTGATCAGGTAGCTGCCCTTGCGGTCCAGGTAGTGGTCCGCCAGGTACGTCACAGCGGCCGCGGCCGCGAAACCGTACACGTTCGAGACGAGCGCGGCCACCATGAGGCAGGGAAAGCCCAGCGCCATGAGGGCCGCCGCGGCCAGTTCGGCCGCGCTGCCCACCCGGGCGACGCGGATAGCGGTGGAGATCACGGGAAAACCTGCTCTGGGAGGGGTGCTGGTTTGTCACTGCGGGTCGTGAACCGCCGGAAGAATCCGCAGACCCACAGAATTATCGGAAAAAGGACCTGTTGATGTGCCGTGTGAATTATGCAGTTGTGGGAACGGCATGAAAACTCACGGACTCAGGCCTCTGTGAATGCTCGGCGAGCGGGCAGCCACAGAGGCCTGGCGGGCGGATGTCTGTTCAGCAGGCGATCATGCCACGCCGTCCTCGCGGTCGAGGACGGCGGCCAGCGCCTGTTCGAACCCCGAGGCCTTGGAGGCACTCGCCGTCGGGTCCTGCTGACGCACGTCGATGACGTGTCCGGTCAGATCCGACAGCAGCACGTCGAGCGAGGTGCGGGCCACGGCCTCGGAGGACAGCAGCGTGCCCGCGGGCTCCTGGCCGAAGGCCTTGGTACGCATCGGCGTGGCGGTGCGCTCGGGATTGATGCAGTTCACCCGGACGCCGTCGGCGGCCCACTCGTCGGACAGAGCCTGGGTGAGATTCACGATGGCCGCCTTGGTGGAGGAGTACAGGCTGTACTCGGCGCGGCCGCGGGTGTAGCTGCTGGAGGTGTACAGCAGCAGCTGGCCCTTGGTCTCCGCCAGGTACTTGTAGGAGGAACGCGCGATCTGCACCGGGGCCAGGTAATTGACCTTCAGCGCCTCCTCGATGGTGGCGTTGTCGGTCTCGGCGAGCTTGCCGATGCGCAGCACGCCCGCGGTGTTGACGACGTAGTCGATACGGCCGGTCTCGGCGTACGCCCTGGACAGCGCGTCGTCGACGTCCTCCGGGTTCTCCACGTGGGTGCCGGTGGTGGAGCGGCCCAGGGCGTAGACGTTCGCGCCGTAGGCCCTGGCGAGTTCGGCGACGTCCTTGCCGATGCCGTAGGAGCCCCCGAAGACGACGACCGTCTTGCCGGTGAGCTGTTCGCGGTAGGCCTCCTCACCGTTCTGCTCGGGAGCGGCGGTCGAGGCGAGCTGGAAGAGCTTGTCGGCGATGAAGACGTCGACGGGCTGGGTGACCTTCATGTTGTACTCGTCTCCCGCCACGACGTGGATCGGCACGTCCGGCAGGTACTTGAGCACGACGGAGCAGTCGTCGGTGGCCTGGAACTTGGGGTCACCCTCCGCGATCTCGTAGGCGCGGCGTATGGTGGACAGTCTGAAGGCCTGCGGGGTCTGGCCGCGGCGCAGGCGGGAGCGGTCCGGGATCTCGGTGATGAACTCGCCGTCCTGGCCGTGGGTACGGGTGACGATGATGGTGTCCGCGGAGGGGATGGCCACGTCGACGGCCTCGTAGCGCTCCAGCGCGGCCACGCAGTCGTCGATGACGCGCTGCGACAGCAGGGGGCGTACGGCGTCGTGGAACAGGACGTTGAGGTCCTCGCCCTCGGCCAGGCCCTCGCTCAGGGCGGCGATGGCACGCTTGGTGGTCTCGTTCCGGGTGGCGCCACCCTCGATGATCCGGGAGACCTTCGTGAACCCGGCCTTGGCGACGATCTTCTCCACGTCCGGCACATAGCCCGGCGCCATCAGCACGATGACGTCGTCGATGGAGTCGGCCTTCTCGAAGGTGGTCAGGGTGTGCTCGATGACTGCCTTGCCGGCGATCTTCAGCAGCTGCTTGGGGATTGACAGGCCCACCCGCTGGCCGGTGCCGCCGGCCAGGATCACTGCGGTGGTACGTGGCTTGGCTACGTGCTGGGACACAGGTGACCTACCTTGGGGCAACAGGGAATGCCGAAATGCTCCCACTTGGGGTTAGCGCTGTGCAAGGTGGGTGCCTTCCGGAGCAAATCCAGGCGCAACCTGTCATTCACTTTGCACGGCCAGTGATTAATATCAGGACAAACCGGACAAAATTCCCACACAAAAAGTTGTGAGTAACCCCACAACAGCCTGCCGGGAAGTCCTCGGGGAACACGAAAAGAGCTCGCCGGGCAGTGCGATGCCGCGGAATTCCACAGGGGCGTTCCGCGGCATCTCGCTCTCGTCCCGCGACGGGGTTTTCCCGAGTCGTCCGCCTAGAACGGCTCGAAGCCGTCGCCGTCGTACCCGCGCTCGGCTTCCTCGCGTTCCGCCTGCCGGTCACGGCGGCGCTGGGCGGCCGGGCGGATCTGCTCGAAGCGGTGGTCCTCACCGCGGCGGCCGAGCCTCTCCGCACCCGTCATGATCGACGGCTCCCAGTCGAAGACGACCGCGTCGTCCTCGGGACCGATGGCGACGCCGTCGCCGGGCCGGGCACCGGCCTTCAGCAACTCCTCCTCGACACCGAGGCGGTTGAGCCGGTCGGCGAGATAGCCGACGGCCTCGTCGTTGTTGAAGTCGGTCTGCCGCACCCAGCGTTCGGGCTTCTCGCCCCGCACACGGAAGAGGCCGTCGCCCTCACGGGTGACGGTGAAGCCGGTGTCGTCGACGGCCACCGGCCGGATGACGATGCGGGTCGACTCCTTCCTCGGCCGGGCCGCACGCGCCTTCGCGACCAGGTCGGCGAGCGCGTACGACAGCTCCTTGAGCCCGGTGCGCGCCACCGCCGACACCTCGAAGACACGAAGGCCGCGCGCCTCGAGGTCGGGGCGGACCATCTCGGCGAGGTCCTTGCCGTCAGGGATGTCGATCTTGTTCAGGACGACGATGCGGGGACGGTCGTCGAGGCCGCCGTACTGCCGAAGCTCCTCCTCGATGACGTCGAGGTCGGAGACCGGGTCGCGGTCGGACTCCAGGGTGGCCGTGTCCAGTACGTGCACGAGCACGCTGCACCGCTCGACGTGCCGGAGGAACTCGAGGCCGAGCCCCTTGCCCTTGCTGGCGCCCGGAATGAGACCGGGGACGTCGGCGACGGTGTAGACGGTGGAGCCGGCGGTGACGACACCCAGGTTGGGGACGAGGGTGGTGAAGGGATAGTCCGCGATCTTCGGCTTGGCGGCGGAGAGGACGGAGATCAGGGAGGACTTGCCGGCGCTCGGGTAGCCGACCAGGGCCACATCGGCGACGGTCTTCAGCTCCAGGACGATGTCCTTCACCTCTCCCGGCTCGCCCAGCAGCGCGAAGCCGGGCGCCTTGCGGCGGGGGGAGGCCAGCGCCGCGTTGCCGAGACCGCCCCGGCCGCCCCGGGCGGCGACGTACGAGGTGCCGTGTCCGACCAGGTCGGCGAGGACATGGCCCGCCTTGTCGAGGACGACGGTTCCGTCCGGCACGGTCAGCACCAGGTCCTCGCCGTCCTTGCCGGAGCGGTGGCCGCCCTCGCCGGGCTTGCCATTGGTGGCCTTGCGGTGCGGGGAGTGGTGGTACTCCAGCAGCGTGGTGACGGACTGGTCGACGGTGAGGATCACGTCCCCGCCGCGCCCGCCGTTGCCGCCGTCCGGACCGCCGAGCGGCTTGAACTTCTCGCGGTGCACGGAGGCACAGCCGTGGCCTCCGTTACCCGCGGCGACATGGAGTTCGACGCGGTCCACGAAGGTGGTCATGGTGAAGTGCCTCCTGGGAGTTCTCCCGGCCGGCGGCCGGGGAGGTGGGGAATGTCTCCTGCTCAACATGCGAAAGGCGGACCCGCCTTCCCGCCCGGGAAGTGAGGTCCGCCTCGCGAAATGTCCGGTCCGAACCTGGGTCAGGCGACCGGGACGATGCTCACGACCCTGCGGCCGCGGCTGGTGCCGAACTTCACCGCACCGGCCTGCAGCGCGAACAGCGTGTCGTCGCCGCCACGGCCGACACCGGCGCCCGGGTGGAAGTGGGTGCCGCGCTGGCGGACCAGGATCTCACCCGCGTTGACGACCTGACCACCGAAGCGCTTCACGCCGAGCCGCTTGGCGTTGGAGTCGCGACCGTTCCGGGTGGACGATGCGCCCTTCTTGTGTGCCATCTCTCTTCAGTCCCTTACTTCGCGGCCGAGGGGATCGACGTGACCTTGATCGTCGTGTACTGCTGACGGTGGCCCTGCCGACGACGGTAGCCGGTCTTGCTCTTGTAGCGCAGAATGTCGATCTTCTGGCCCTTGTGGTGGTCCACGACCTCGGCCTGGACCTTGACGCCGGCCAGCACCCACGGGTCGCTGGTCACGGAGTCGCCGTCGACGAGCAGCAGGGTCGAGAGCTCGACCGTGTCGCCGACCTTGGCGGTGGGAATCTTGTCAATCTCAACGATGTCGCCGACAGCAACCTTGTGCTGGCGACCACCGCTGCGCACGATGGCGTACACGCAGATCTCACTCTCTCGCTCGGGAACGGCACCCCCGCAGGCCAGCCGTTCTGCGACACGCGCGAACGGCCTCTCCCGGTCACGGCCCGTACGGGCCCGGTCCCGGGAGGAAGGGGTTTACGGGGATGTGGCGGGTCTGGGGACACGCCGACGGTCAAGATTACGGGGCCCGGCCTGGGGGGGTCAAACCAGGCCGGGCCCCGTGGACCGTCTACTGCTCGGGACGCCCAAACGGTGCAGCCGTACCTCGACGCCGCGCTGTCGGGCAAGGTCGGCGACGCCCTCGATCGCGGCGGTCAGCGTGGGGGCGAGCCGGTCCAGCTCCGATGCCCGCCGTTTCCCTGCCGGGCGCCGTCTTCACGGCCTCCCAAGCAGCACGGCAGGCCTCTCCAGCGGACCGGCCTGCTCGTCGTAGTCGACGATCCCGTCAAGCGGGAAGGCCTGCCGGTTGCTGCGCGCGGCCAGGTCCAGCTGAGCAGCGACCGAGATCAGGTCCCCACGGGCTTGGCGCGGAGCGCCCCGGTCCTCCGGCTCACCAGGATCTCGGCCGGCAGGGCGTTCCAGTGTTCCTCACCGTCCAGCATCAGTCCTCCGTCTCCAGCGCGGCCGGCGGGTATCTGCCTCCTGCTCGCAGGGTGCTGACACAGCACGTCACACAGCTGTTGTTGCCGTAGCTGTACGGGCCGAGACCCGCCCCCAGGGACTTGAACCGCGCCTTCATGGCAGTGCAGGCGTCGGGCAACCGGAACATGAGCTGCTCAATGCTCGGCCCGGCTGCTCGCCCACCGCCTGGGCCGAGGTGTCGATGCCCCTGAATGCCTGCGTGCCCTCAGGGGCATCAATCACCTGTTCCGTCTCCAGGGAACAACCGTCGTCCAGCTCCCCTGCTTCCCTCCAGGCAGGTCATCGCACTCGATACGACCGACGACGGCACTGACGACCCACCCGTCGCGGCGGCAGTCCGCTGACGTTGCCGTCAAATGACACAGAAGCCCCACCGAATGCACTCCCGATGGGGCTTCTGGCACATGCAGGGAAGTTCCCGCCCGCAGTTGCACAAGCGGACGAATCAGTGCAGAGATCTCTCGATCAGCCCTCTTGCTCCAGTGCAGCACGGATTCTTGCTGCTTCGGCACGAGCAGCGGCCGCTTCGGCCGCAGCCCTCTGGCGATCTTCTTGGTAGATCAGAACGCCAGCCAGCGAATCCAAAGCGTCTGCAATCCTTTCCCGCCACGCGGCAAAGGATTCGGTGTCGTGCTCATCCCTGGGCCTTTCGGATCGCACTTTTCTCAATCTTTGAAGTGCGGCGCGCAACTCTGGAGAGACAGGCACGAGACTCACCCACGTCCACCGATTAGAGGCAAGAACCGCCGACAGGCAGGGCATGGTCCGATCAGCTCGCCATGTTCCTCAAGTGGAAACGCATTTCCTCTGGTGCCACCACCAATCTTGACGGACTGGTATGTCGCCCCCTCCAGCGGGATACCGTCGTTCTCGAACTGAATGGCACACCCAACTTCCCCGCATCCACCGTGATGTCCGGAGTCAGCTATTGCCCTCGCTGTCTGCGGAGGCATTGCACCAGTGCGCGTATCTACTGCGTAGGCGAATCGGACATGCTCTCCATCCGCGGACGTAATCTTCGTGGCGACATTGGGGCGCGATTCCGGTTCTATCTTCAGTGCCTCGTCTGCGAAGTCGAGCAAGTCATCATCGGCCTCGCCACAGTTGTGAACGAGGACCGGCGTAGCCTCTGCCAGCACATAGTACGTGTGGACGTCCTCGACCGTCAGGTCGTGCGTGCGCTGGCGCTTGTCGAAGGCGTGAATGGCCGTGAGTTCGACCGCCTCGCCGTTTGCCGTGTGCAGGCGCATGCCCGGCTTGAGGTCGCCGGCCTCGATCCAGGCCCGCTCCGAGTCGGACCAGAAGGGGTGGGTCGTGGTGGAAACCAGCTTCTCGGCCTTGCCGGAGCGGCCCTTGACCGTCAGATCGACGAAGTGCTTGTCGTCCTCGGTGACGATGGTGCCGACGATCTCACGTACCGTCGTCTTCCCCGTCTTCGGGTCCGTGGCGGTGATCCTGTCGCCGAGCTTCACCTTCTCGATCGGCTTGGTCTTGCCGTTCGCCAACAGGACCTTCGTACCAGGCAGGAAGCTGTGCTTGCCCTTGCTGGGGCACGAGCCGGCGTCCTCGGATGCCCCCTTCTTCCTGAGGGCCTCCGCGGCCTTCTTTCTGGCGTCCGCCAGTTTGTCCTTGGCCTTGGCCAGGGCGGTCTTCGCTTTGCCGAGCGCCTTGTTGGCCTTCCACAGGTCCTTGACGCCGCCGATCAGATTGCTGACCAAACCGGTCACCCGCTTCGCGAGCTTGACGCCCTTCACCCAGTTCCACGGCGTGCCGTATTTCGCGAGGATCTTGCCCGCCAGGCCGCCCGCGAAGCTGCCGGCGATGTTGAGCAGGGTCTCGCCGCAGGCGCCGACGTCACCGCTGGAGATGCAGTCGAGGGCCGCGTCGACGCCGAGGATGTCCCGGACGATCTTGACGAGGGCCTTGCCCGCCGACTTGATGCGCTGCTTCGCGGCAGCCTGCTGCGACTGCGCCGCCGCGACCTTCGCGGATGCCTGGTCGACCTTCGACTGGGCCTCCCCGACCGGGTCCTTCTTCTCGACGACGGGCTTGCCGCCGCTGCACTTGAGCAGGCCGAACCAGCAGTCCGGAATGATCATGCCGCTGGGGTCCGCGTGCGTGACCGGGGAGTTGTTGGCGTAGGCGTAGCCGTTGATCTGCTGGGGCTGGGTGTAGTCGATGATCGGGTCGACAGAGATGAACTTGCCTATCTGGGGGTCGTACTCCCGCGCCCCCAGATGCGTCAGACCGGTCGAGGCGTCGATCGTGCCGCCGACGAAGCCCTTCTCGCCCGGCCAGGTGCCGGTCTTCTCGCCACGCTCCACACCGAAGGGGTCGAAGCGCCGCTGGGAGATCGCACCCGTCGCCGCGTCGATCGCCAGCTCGCCCGTGCCGTGGTGGTCGGAGGCGATGAAGGACAGCTTGCCGCCGCTGCGGACCGCCACGGTCCGACCGGCGTACTCGTAGTAGCGGGTGGCCTCCTTCTTCGTGCCGTCGGCCGACAGCTTCAGCTCGGTGCCCGGCAGGTAGACGGTCGTGCCGGAGGGGTCCTTGCGGACGAGACGGTCGCCGGAGCCGTCGTACAGGTACGAGGTCTTCGCACCGCTCGCGTCGGTGACCTCGCTCAGCTTGCCCGTGTCCGTCCAGACCAGGGACTGCGTGTTGCCGCCGATCGTGCGCTTGACGGTGTTGCCGGCGGCGTCGTACTCGTACGTCGACTGCCGGTCCCCGGTCGGGGTCTTCTCCACCACCTTCGTGACCTGGTGCGGCCCGTTGCCCTGGGCTCCCGCGCCGCCGTACTCGTAGGTGCGGGTGATGTTCTTCGTGGCGTCCAGGCCGGTGTCGTGGATCGTCTCGGAGACGCGGTTGCCGATGGCGTCGGTCTCGTACGACTTCCAGTACGGGGCCGGACCGCCGAGCGCCTTCGTCCCCGGGGCGGCCTCGCACGCCTTCGGACCGGTGCCCTCCAGCGGCGCGGTGGACCCGCGCGATCCCGTACCCGCCGCGTCGGCCGCCGACGACGCCGGCGTCCACGCCTCCGCCAGCCGCTGCCGGCTGTCGTAGGCGAAGCACTGCACGTCCGGCGAGGCGGAGTTCGCCGTGTCCGCGATGGACAGGACGTTGCCCACCTGGTCGTAGGAGTAGTTCGCCTCCTTGGCCGGGGCGGTCGCGCCGTAGACGTCGACCACCGAGCGGGTCAGCCGGTCGGTGCCCGTCTCGTAGTCGAAGGTCTGCCAGACCTTCTTGCCGCTGCCGGTGAACAGTTCCAGCTGCTGCAGCCGGCTGTTCCTCGAGTAGACCGTGTCGGTGACGTACGACGTGGCGCCCCTCATCGTCTTCGGACGCTGCAGGGAGTCGTACGTGTAGGTCAGCACCTCCGCCGGCAGGTCGCCGATGGCGGGCAGGCCGGAGGACTGCAGGGTGCCGTCACGGTTGTACGCCGATGTGAAGACGTACGTGCCGGCCAGGTCGCCCTGCGACGCCGGGACCTGGTACGCCGTCCTCAGCGGACGGTAGAAGTCGTCCATCGACTGGACGACGCTCCCGAAGTACTCCGTCGGCGAGACATAGCTCAGGAAGGCGTAGGCCTGGCCCAGCCAGCCCGCCTTGTCGTACCTGGTCTCGGTCAGCTTGGTGCCGGTGTCCGGGTCGCCCTGCCAGGTCGACACCACGCGGCCGAGCTTGTCGTAGACCGTGGAGATCTTCTTGTTGCGGCCGTCCCAGGTGGCCACCGGCCGGTCCAGCTCGTCGTACTCCGTGCGCGAGGTGCCCGCGTCCGGGTCGACCGACTTGATCCTGCGGCCCAGCAGGTCGTACTCGTACCGCCACACGTTGCCCTTGGCGTCGGTGACCGTCTCCAGCTTGCCCGCGGGCGTGTAGGTGTACTTCGTCGAGTCGTACGGCACGCCCACGCCCGGGGAGGAGCCCCGGTAGTGGCGGATCTCGGCGACGTTGCCCTGCCCGTCCGTGACCGTCGTGGTGGGCACGCCGCCGGCCGGCGGGTCGACGTGGGTCATCTCGCCGTCGTACGTGGTCGTGGTGCGCCACTGCTCGGCGCCGCCGACCGCGAAGATCTGGGCCGTCATCCGGCCCAGGCCGTCGTACTCCATCAGGCTCTGCGCGCCGACCTCGCCGTTGCGCACGAGCAGCAGCTCGTCCGACGGCGCGCCCGCCGCGTTGTAGGTGGAGTTGGTCTTCTTGACGTTGCCGTTGCCGTCGTACCAGGTGTCGGCGACCATGCGGGTGCCGTCCGGACCCTCGGTCTGGATCTGCCGGGGCCTGAGCAGGCTGTCGTAGAGCTGGTACTCGGCGCCGTAGGAGCCGTCGTTCTCGATCTTCTCGGTCTTGATCGAGGTGACCTTGTCCTTGCGGACGGTGTACGAGTACTTGATGCTCGGCGTCTGCTGCCTGGCCCGGTCGGGCAGCCACACCGAGATCAGACGGCCCAGCGCGTCATAGACGAGGTCCGTCCGCTTGCCGTTCGGGTCGGTCTGGCCGGTGGACATGCCCCAGGCGGGGGCGTAGTCGGTGGTCGTGACGTGCCCGAGCGCGTTGGTGAAGACCGTCTTCGTCAGCAGACCGTTGGTCTCGGTGTAGGCGATCCTCGTCTCGTTCTGCTTGGCGTCCTTCTGGGACAGCGGGCGCCCGTAGGAGTCGTAGGTCGTGGTACCGGTGACCTGGTACGTCGCCGTCGTGCCGTCGTGTGCGACCAGCCGCTCGGTCTTCGTCGCGTCGCCCTTGACCGGGGCCGCGCCGAACGCCCCGCCGTCGTACGACGTGCGCTCGTCCGCCAGGACCTGCGTCCTGCGGTCCGGGGTGACGGAGCATCTGACGGACACCGACTCGCTGCGCGCGGGCAGCGACAGGATGTTCTTCGCCTCGTTGTCCGCGTACGTGGTGCGGGTGCAGGTGTCGTCCTTGGTCGTCGAGAGGTCGCCTTGGTCGTCGACCTCCACGACCCGGCCGGTGCCGTTCGCGGTCTCGTACTTCGTCGTCGACTTCGTCTCGCGCCAGGTGCCGTCGGACTTCAGGTCGAAGCCTCGGCCGGTCTTGACGCGCACGATCGCCGCACGGGTGGTGCCCCAGCTCCTGGTCTGGGTGGCCGTGTAGTGCTTCCACGGCGTCTGGATCCTCTTGGAGACGAGCTTGTCACCGTCGTAGGTGGCCGCCTCCAGTTCGTGGCCGGTGAACTCCTCGGCGTCCGTGTACTCGGCGCCGGTGGAGTCCTTGACCTTCACCGAACGGGTGCCGCCGTCGGGGTCCTTGTCGCCGTCCATGCCCTGCATGAACGTGTAGTCGACCCGCGTGGTCTGCTTGTCGGGCGTGCCGCTGGTGACCCTGACCTTGCCGTAGCCCTGCCAGTTGCCCCAGGTCAGGTACTTGTCGTCGGTGATGCCGTCCGGCTTGGCCTTACGCCAGGCCGCGTCGCCCAGGTAGGTGTAGCGGGTGACCATCGAGTCGCTGCCGCCGGTGCGGTCGGTCTCGATGACCGCCGAGACGACGTACTTGTGGAACCAGTCCGTGATCGGGTCGATGTGGCCCGGCGGGGCCCACTTCACCGGGTAGCAGCGCTTGGTCGACTCGCCCGGCTCGGGCAGCGCGCTCTTGGTGCACTCGGCGGGTGCGTAGTTCACGTCGAGCTGGGCGCCGGTCTCGCTCAGTACCGTCGAGAGCCGGAACCGGTGGAAGGGCGCGATGTTGTCGCCGATCGCGTCCACGCGGTTGGCGAGCTGCTCGCCGAACAGCTCCACGGCCGGCAGCCTCACCGCCGTGCCGGCGCGGCCCTCGTGCTCGATCTTCGACAGCCACAGCGTCTTGGAGTCGTCGCCGTTGTCGGTGAACAGGTGGGTGAAGGTCCAGGCGTCCACGTCCTGGTAGCTCGTGGCGTCCTTGCGCATCTGCGTGACGACCGACGTCAGCCGCTTGGTGGTCCAGAAGGTCTGGACGGACGAGGTGCACTTGGTGCCGGACTTGCACTCCAGGTCGACCGGGACGTCCGGCCAGTGTGCGGCGTTCGCCTTGGTGCGCTTGCTCTCGGCGCAGTCGAAGCCGTCGGTGGGCAGGCAGCGTTCGGCGGTGTTGAAGACGACGCGGGCCGGGGCCTTCGCCGCGTACACCTGGCCGTCGCGCTGGCCGTAGTCGATGCGCTTGAGGTAACCGCCGCGGTGGTACGCCGTGCCGTTGACGTCCGTCTTGCCGTTCAGCGCGTAGTGGTTGGTCTCGCGCTCGTAGAAGTAGGACATCACGTTGCCGTGGGTGTCCTTGACGTAGTCCAGGCTCCAGCGCCACGCCTGCCGGCAGTGGGCGTCGGCGAAGGTGGCGTCGTAGCAGGGCTCACCGGAGTCGTCGCCGAAGACCGGGGCCGTCCAGACGGAGTCGGTCTCCTCGTCGCCGGTGGCCCAGCCCGGCAGGCGGTTCAGGCCGAAGTAGTACTCGGTGCCCTCGGGGGTGGTGACCTTCCAGTACTCGCCCTTGTCGCCCGAGCCGCCCTCGTCGCCGTTGACGGCACCGGTCAGCTTCTCGACCCTTGTGCCGTCGTCGGCCGACAGGTGCCACTCACCGGTGGTGTCGTCCTTGACCAGCTCGCCGGCCATGCCGTCGAGCATGATCGTGGCGTTGTCGAACGCCCAGCACTGCTCACCGGAGTTGCTGTGCCCGTCGTCGGAGCACGGCTTGTAACGGCGCTCGATGTAGCCGGGGTCGTACGAGAAGCCCTCGCCGATCCAGGAGCCCTGGTTGTTGGTGGCCGAGGTGCGTCCGTCCGCCGTCTGGGAGGAGTAGCCGATGCCCACGGTGGGGACCAGGCCGCCCGGGGTCGGGACCGTGCGCAGCGGATAGTTCCAGTTGAAGGCGCCCGAGGAGGTGGACACGTTCCAGCTGGCCGAGGGGGACAGGGCCGTGGCCTTGTACGTGCCCTGGGCACCGGACGGCCCCGCCTCGACCGCCACCAGGGAGGTCGCCGTGGCCGCCATGGTGGAGACGCCCCCGACGGGGGCCGGGGCGGCGGTCACGTCGGCGGAGACGGTACCGGTCTGCACATCGTTCACCGTGGGCAGCACCTTGGGCTGCTCGGGGCAGTCCTCGCTGCCGGGAACGGCGACGGCGGCGCAGGCCGGCAGCTGGACGAGTCGCAGGCGGGAGGCGTAGGAGCCGCCGAAGCCCTCGGCGAACTTCGAGTAGTCGACGGTCAGGCGGACCTTGGCAGCCCGGCCCGAGCCGTCGGCGCGCCGCACACCGAGCAGCACGCCGGCGCCGAGCTTCGCCGCCCGCCGCGGGTCGAGGACGTCGACGCGCACCGTGTCCGGCGCCTTGGCGTCCTGGGCGCGGGCGGCGGACCTGGCCCTGCCGGCCTTGCCACCGCCGCCGGCCCCGGCGGCGAGGACCGTGACCGGCAGGCCACCCGCTTCCGCGGTGGTCCCCAGCTTCACCTCGGCGCCGCCCTGCCGGGGCCACACCGCCTTGTCGAGCCCCTTGACCGCGGCCTTGCGCGCCGGATCGGTGGGGCGGGGTCTGGGCGTGGCGGCGAATCCTTTGACGGGATCCCCGTCGTCCTGGACACCGGGGCGGCTGGTGCGGCCCCGGGCACCGTCGTCGAGCGCCACTGCCTGGACGGAGGACGCGGACAGCGCGAGCGAAAGCCCGAACACCGTCATGGCGACCGCCCGTCTGGGCACGCGGCGGCTCAGTGAGCGGCCACGGAAGAACATCGGACAACTCCCTGGTCGAAGGAGAGAGGTCGAAGGAGAGAGCCCCCGGCGTCCCCGAGGGTCCGGCGGACTCGTGAGGGGCCGGGGTGGCCGGACGCCGTGCGCCCGGCCGCCCCGGGACATGAGTGAGGGGACATCACATGTCGGGCAGCGCCGTCAGCGCGGCCATCTGCTGCACCGCCTCCTGGTCGGCCGCCCCGCTGTAGACGCGCACCTCGTCGACGGCGCCGGCGAAGTACTCGCTCGCCCCGCGCAGCGAACGGCCCACCTGCAGGCCGCCGGTGGCGGGCCACAGGGTGTCGTCCGTGCCGTGGGCGCCGGCGACGAGCTGGCCCTGGACGTACAGCCGGATCGAGTTGGCGAAGGCGTCGTAGACGACCGCCAGGTGCTGGCCGGAGCCGCCGGTGTCGGGCAGTTCCTGGTCGTCGGTGAAGGTGACGACCTCGGCGCCGGCGGTGTCGGTGGTGGCGACGGCGAGTTCCCACTGGCCCGTGGCCGCCTGGTAGCGGACCTGGACACGGTTGGCGTT
Organism: Streptomyces thermoalcalitolerans; assembly: GCF_039525155.1. NCBI lineage: Bacteria > Bacillati > Actinomycetota > Actinomycetes > Kitasatosporales > Streptomycetaceae > Streptomyces > Streptomyces thermoalcalitolerans. Next base: position 104,000 of record NZ_BAAAHG010000008.1, read on the forward strand.
GGCGCCCGGCAGCGACAGCACCGTCTGCGACTTCTCCGGGTCCAGCGAGGAGAGCTGGGCGCGGACGGCCACAGTGAAACTCCTGTCGCCGGTGACCGGCGGGGTCGCGGTCGACGCGTAGTCCCCGTCGCCGTCCAGCACCAGGTTGCCGTCGCCGACCAGTGCCGCGATGTCGAACAGCGGGTCGGCCGGGCGGTAGATGAAGGCGTCCCCCGCCAGGGTGAGCGCCTGGCCGCCGCCGGTCTCGGCGGAGACGCCGTTGGCGGCGTCGTCGAGCTGCCAGTAGCCCTTGCGCTCGGGCTTGACCGTCATCAGCTCGGCGACCTGGTCCGCCGGCAGGACCCGGTCGAAGACGCGCACCTCGGCGATGTCGCCCGTGAAGTGGTCGCGGTAGCCGGTCTTGGCCGTGGCGCGGCCGATCTGCAGCGGACCGTACGACTTCCAGACGGACCGCCGCTGGGCGACGCCCTTGGAGTCCTTGTTGATGTAGAGGCGCAGTTCGGGGCCGCCGCTCTTCTGCGCGTCGTACACACCGGTCAGCAGCACCCACTGGTCCTTGACCACGGACACTCCGGTGGAGACGGCCTTCCACTCGCCGAGCGAGTCCACGTCGTTGACCGGGACGGAGAACTTCCAGGTCTGCGCGGACGCGTCGTAGCCGAGGGTGAAACCGGGCTCGCCGGTGCCGTCCTGGCTGACGACCGCCATGTCGCGGTCCAGCGCGGTGGGCCGCACCCAGGCGCTGACACTGAAGCTCCTGGCGGTGTCGAGCACGGTTTCGTTCACGTCGAGGTACGACTCGGACGTGCCGTCGAAGTGTGCCGCCCTGTCGGCCTTCCCGCCGGGGCCGTCCACACCGAATGTGACGGCGGTGCCCGCGGTCGCCGCGTACTGGCCGCTCTCCTCCTCGGCCTCCGCGCTGCCCGGCTCGTCGGAGAGGTTCCACTGGCCGACGACCGGCTTGCCCTCGCTCACCAGGAACTCGTAGTGGGCCTTGCTGCTGGAGTGCCCGGCCTTGTCGACGGCGACCACGTCGACCCAGTGCCGCCCGGGACGGGCCGGCATCCACGACACGGTGACGGGACCGCCGGCCTCGCTCGGGGTGAGGGCGGTCGTCGGGTCGGCGGTGCTGTCGAAGGCGTACAGGTACTTGACGACGTCGGTGTCCGGGGCCGAGTCGTTCGGGTTGGGCGCGAAGGTGAAGGTGCCGTAGGTGCCCACGCCGTCGTGGTAGACGGTGTCGGACGGGTACTCCTTGGACATGACGACCGGCTTGCCGGGCCATGTCTTGTCGTAGACGAACTCGCAGCGCTGCGCCGGGTCGCCCTCCCAGCTCCACGGGCCGTAGCCGTCACCGTCGTAGGCCCGGGCGCTCCAGTAGATGACGGTGTTCTGCGGGATCGTCGACTTGACCGTGTGGGTGAACCTGGTGCTGCTCGTCGGGGAGAGCCAGTCCGGTGTGGTGTAGCTGTAGGACTTGGCCTCCTGCGTGACGGGGTCGGTCCACTCCACCTTGAACTCGACCTTCACCTTGTCGGTCTGGCCGTTGCCGTGGTCCGGGTCGCTCGCGATGGCCTGCAGCTTCGGCGGCACGTCGGTGTACGGCCGGCTGGAGCCCCACGTGCACAGGCCGCCCGGGTCGGTGAACATCTCGGACGTCTTGATCTGCCGCGGCAGGCTGTTGTACTTGATCGACAGATAGGCGTTGCCGCAGATCCGCTTCCACTCGGCGAAGCGGGTCTCGTCGGCCGCCCTGAGGCCCAGCGTCATCGAGTTCCAGCCGTTGGCGGCGGCCGTCTTGATCTCGCTGGTCAGCTCGCCGCTCGCCCCGCTCTCGAAGTGCAGGTTGGCCTGGCTGGAGCAGGAGGTCGGGGAGATCGCCTTGTCGACGGTCTGCAGGTGGTCGGACCAGTCGTCCTTGGTGTTGGACCAGTTGCTGGACGACGTGATCGTGTAGTTCTTGCCGCCGATCCGGTACAGGCGGATGGGCTCCGCGGTCGGGGTGGCGCTGTAGATGTGCTCGACCCGGGCGGAGAAGGTCGCGCCCAGGATCTGCTTCCCCTTGTAGAAGGACAGCGGCATGGTGAACAGCACGCGGCGGACGCCGACTCCGTTGCAGGAGACCGGGCTGTAGTCGGTGGGGCACCGGCCGACGCCCGCGCTGCCCGAGTACTTCCAGTCCTGTGCGCTGGGCTTCCCCGACATGACGCCGGTCCAGGCGGTGCGCGAGGTGGTGCGCTGGATCGGGTCGATGACGACGGGGAAGACGGTGTCCGCGTCCTTGAGGAACTTCTGGTCGGGGATGAGGCTCAGCCTGCCCTTGCCGACCTCGACGTCCAGCGGCGCCACGCGTCCGCCGCCGCCCGGGCCCTCGAGGGCGGCCTCGGGGGCCTGACGCGCTCGGGGGCCGGCGGTCGGAGTGGCCGCGGCGGCGCCGTCGGCCGTGCCTGCCGCGGCGGCTCGGTCCGCCCCAGCCGCCGCAGACTTCAGTGCCTTTGTGACGGCCTTGGGGCCCTGCGTCCGGGCGGCGGCCTCCAGGACGGCGGCCGAGTCCCACATGGCGGGCCTGCCGGCCTGGAAGACGGTGCCGCCCACCGCGGAGTCCTCGGCGGTGATCGCGCCGGAGGGGTCCTCGGTGACCTTCAGGCCGTCCGTGGTCATCCCCAGGTCGAGCCGGGCCAGCTTCGGGTTCGCCGCCGCCTCCGGCGTCTTGACCACCAGCAGATGGCCGAAGCCGTCGGGTTCGGCGCGGACGGTCAGGTCGACGCCGGGCAGGGCGTCGGTGTAGGTGGCCGTGTTCCCCTCGACCCGCGGCGCGGGCAGTTTGCCGTACGGCCAGGTCAGGGCGAACTCACGGCCCGCCCGCCGCATCGTCACGAACGGTTTGCCCGCCTGCCCGGCGGAGATGGTGAGGTCGACCGTGGTGGCCCTGGGCCCCCAGCTGCCGTCGGCCCGTTTCACCAGGGTCGCGTCGATGTCCGTCCATGTGCCGTCCCGGACCGTGCGGACCGGTTCGGTGTACTCGCGGGCCGTGAAGGTGCCGTCGGGCTCGGCGAAGATCTCCCTGCGCTCGGTGCGCAGTCCGACGACCTCGGCCCTTTTGCCGCTCTTCCTGGCCATGGCCAGGGCCTGCTGCTCGGTCTGCGCCGGCCGGCCGACGGCGGCCGGGGCCTGATCGCGTCCCGCGTCCTCGCCGCCGTCCGGCAGGGCGGCCAGGCTGCCGGCCACCACCGCGCCGGCGACGGCGGCCGCCACGACGGCACGCCGCAGCACGGCTCGCCGTATCGGTCTTTGTCTGTCTGCGGACACGCGTCCACTCCCCCCAGTTGCTTCCTGCAGGTCTCGGAAATCCAGCGGCCGGGCCGGACCCGGCGGAACACGGCGAGCGGCCTGCGAGGCGTCACCGCACCGCGGCGCCGAGGGCGACGCCGCCTGCGCGGACACCGCCCTCGCCGGTCCTGCCGGGTCCGGACGGCGCGAGAGCGCGACGGTCAGCCGACGGCCGCGCCGAAGGCGACGTCACCAGCCGGAATGCCGCCCTCCCCGGGCTTCCACGTCCGGATCGGCGCCTCGCCGGAGGCCACGGTCCACGGGAAGGCGTAGACCGCGTGCCCTCCGGCCGGGCCGTAGGACACGCCCACGTACAGCTGTGTGGACAGGGCACTCAGGGAGAGGCCGGTGAACATGCGCGGTGCGGGCTCGGACGGAACGCCGTAGCCGGGATCGATCCAGACGTCGGAGGCCCCGGGCGCGCCGACCATCGGGACGATCTGGACGCCGCCCTTGTCCGCGTGCTCCTCGGAGGACTCCTCCCCGGGCACGCCGATGGCGAGCCGGGTGGTGGTGGCGGTGGAGGTGGTGTTCGGTGAGGTGTTGACCGCGGCGAGCCGCTGTCCGAAGAAGTCGCCGGCCTCCGCCTCGCCCTCGACGTCGGTGGTGTTCTGATCGGCCCAGGCCGTCTCCGTGACCGTGCCGGCCGCGGTGATCCGGAAGATGAGAACCGCACCCGCGTCCACGGTGGTCGACAGGTCCTCGCCCGGGACACCGACGGCGAGCAGCGACTCGGTGGTGGACGTGGCGCCCGGGGGCCGGTACGGGACCATGGCGAGGGCGGCACCGAACTGGTCGTCCACCTCCGTGCCCCCGGTGACGCCGTCCGTGTCCTGGCTGAGCCCCGTGAGCGGCTTGGGACGGCCGGAGCTGAGCGTGTGGCTGAACAGGTTCACCATGCCCGCGAAGGTCGTGCTCCCGATGGCCTCGCCGGGCCCGCCGACCGCGAAGTGAGTCGGCGTCGCGGCGATGGAACTGCCGAGGCGGTCGTCCTGCTCCGCCACGCCGGGTACCGCGCCGCCGGTCTCGGTGTCCTGGTTGACGCAGACGACCGTCTGCCCGGTGCCGTGCACGTAGCAGAAGCCGCCCGCGTCCTCGACCGTGCCGATCGACTCGCCGGGGACGCCGATGATCAGATAGGGGGTTCCGGTCGAGGTCTTCCCGGCAGCCAGCGCGTATCCGACCCAGTCACCGGCCTCGGCGGAGCCTCCCAGCGGCTTGCCGCTGCCCTGATAGAACTCCTTCGCGGCCCTGCCGCCGGCGTTCAGCCCGCTGGGAGAGCCGTAGAAGACGTGCACCGAGCCGGAGTCGGCCTCGGTGCCGATGTCCTCGAACGGATTGCCGACGACCAGGTCGCTGCAGCCGTCGAGGTCCGCGTCGTAGATGGCGAGCGCGTAGCCGTACCGGTCTCCGGACTCCGGTACTCCCGGCACGTCGGGCATGGACTGCACGAGCGTGAGCGTGCCCTTGCCGCCGCCGTAGACGACGTGCACCGCGCCCGCCCGCGGCACGCCCTGGTCACTCGCCTCGGGGTCGGAGATCGCCGTGTCCCTGATGCCGTCGCCGTTGAAGTCGGACTCGACCCCCGAGGGACACGCGACGGCGGCTGTGGCGGATGTCCCGCCGGGTCCGAGTCCCCAGGCCAGTAACGCTGCTGTCAGGACAGCGGCCGCGGTGTGCCGCCACCTTTCCCCCACCCTTGACACAGATGCCCCACAGATATCCACAGATAAAGAGGACCTAAAAGGTTGAGCGATCATCTCTCTGCTTGAAGTGGGCATGCAATATCCGCAACAATCCCACCCAAGTGACGAACGTCACATGACGGTCGCATGCCGTCCACCCCAGCACACGGTGCGCGGGGGAGAGCCGCCAGGGGCGGAGTCCGCCACGGCCGGGTGTCCGCACGGGCGGCAACCGCGCGCTGCGGAACCACGTCCTCGCCCTCGCCCGCACCCTCGTCCGCGCCCTCGCCACCGGTACCGACCGCGAGGCCGTCGTCGCCGGTCTCACCCCGCCCCGGAGCTCCGGCGTCGCCGATCGCGGCCCGGTCCGGCCCCAACCTGCGCTTCATACGGCCGGACCACCGAGGTCAGGAACCACTCCGAGCTTCCGCGGGGCCGACGGCCCCGGACCCGGCCCGACCGGCCTGCCGGGCGGTACCGGCGGCCGGCGGAACACCCCGGCCGGTGATCGGCCCCTGGACAGGGCCGGGAGAACCGGCGGATGCGGCCCCGGAACGGAAGGCGCTGCCGTCGGGCACCGGCGGCTCAGGCCAGGTGGACCGTGTCGGTGGCCCCACCAACCGTGCCCGCCCCGCACGCCACCGGGGCCCGTGAAAAGGGGGAGCCGGACGGGGACGGGTGGAGGATCCGCGACACCCGGCAGCGGGGACGCGGGCGCACAAGAGCCACGGCGGCGGCATGCGCGTGGCGAACGTCATACGACAGCCTTCTGCCGTCCGCAAACCCGCAGCGTGCGCGCAGGGGCGGCGGAAGGCGGGCACGGAGTCACCCGCAAGGGGGAATATGCTCGCTGCCGAAGCCAACAGGGGAAGGCAGCCAAGGTGAACTACAGGGTCCAGCCCAGCGCCCAGGTCGACGAGAGTGCCGAGATCGGTGCCGGAAGCAGCGTGTGGGACCTCGCGCAGATCCGTGAGAACGCCCGCCTGGGCAAGAACTGCGTGATCGGCCGCGGCGCGTACGTCGGCTCGGGCGTGCGGATGGGCGACAACTGCAAGCTGCAGAACTACGCCCTCGTCTACGAGCCGGCCGAACTCGGCGACGGCGTCTTCATCGGCCCGGCCGTCGTCCTCACCAACGACCACAACCCGCGCTCCGTCGACCCCGAGGGCAAGCAGAAGCGCGCCGGCGACTGGGAGGCCGTCGGTGTGAAGATCGCCGACGGAGCCTCGATCGGCGCTCGCTCCGTGTGCGTGGCACCGCTGACCATCGGCCGCTGGGCCATGGTCGCCGCCGGCGCCGTCGTCACCAAGGACGTCCCCGACTTCGCCCTGGTCATGGGCGTTCCCGCACGCCAGGTAGGCTGGGTCGGCCGGGCCGGCGTACGACTGATCGAGCGGGCGGGTGAACCGGGTGTCTGGGAATGCCCGCGGACCGGCGCCCTGTACGTCGAGAAGGACGGCGTCCTGACCGAGCGGGCCGTCTAGGGAGTGTCGTGTGGATCGTGCCGTGAGTCGCGGGATTCGGCACGCACTCCCCCACTGCCCTGGACGGGCGTGGGGGCACCCCCAGTGGCGTTGTCGTCACTCGCCGGCGCTCCGCGTCGGCGCCTTCCTCATCCCTCGCTCCGTCATGCGGCCGCACGCACCGACCCTCGCTCGACTCGGCTGCAAGGGCACCGCTCACCGGAGCCGGCCCGATCCGTACGACGCCTCCTGGCGACCACACGATCCCGAACGGGAGCCGACCTCGCTTCCAGGCGCCCCCACTTGTTCCTTCCGGACTCCGAGGGGCGACTGAGCAGGTCGGTCCTGCGGTTGCATAGCATCCCCCTGCCAAGAAGCCTGACCGGGAAGAAGAGCACGCAGTGAAAGTGATCAGCATCGTCGGAGCCCGTCCTCAATTGGTGAAACTGGCGCCCGTCGCGGCGGCCTTCGCCAAGACGGAGCACGAGCACTTCATCGTGCACACCGGTCAGCACTACGACGCCGACCTGTCGGACGTCTTCTTCTCCGGTCTGGGCATCCCCGACCCGGACGTGCACCTCGGTGTCGGCTCCGGCAGCCACGGCGTCCAGACCGGTGCGGTGCTCTCCGCGCTCGATCCGGTCCTCGAGCGCGAGAAGCCGGACTGGGTGCTCGTGTACGGCGACACCAACTCGACCATCGCCGGTGCGCTCTCGGCGGTGAAGATGCACCTACCGGTGGCGCATCTGGAAGCAGGACTGCGGTCCTTCAACCGGCGGATGCCGGAGGAGCACAACCGGGTTCTCACCGACCACTGCGCCGATCTGCTGCTGGCTCCCACCGAGGAGGCCATGCGCCACCTCGAGCGGGAGGGGCTGGCCGACCGCGCGCGGCTGGCCGGCGACGTCATGGTCGACATCTGTCTGCGCATCCGGGACGCCGTACTCGCCGGGGAGCACCCCGCGCCGCCCCTGCCCGAGGGCATCGACCCGTCCCAGCCCTTCCTTCTGGCGACCCTGCACCGCCCCGACAACACCGACGACCCCGAGCGGCTCGCGGCCCTCGTCGAGTCGCTGGCCGGGCTGCCGCTCCCGGTGGCGCTCGCCGCCCACCCCCGTCTGGTCGCACGTGCCGAGGAGCACGGCATCAAACTGGCGCAGGGCAGCGTGCACGTCGGCCGCCCGCTGCCGTACGCGGGCCTGGTCGCCGCGGTCCTGGCCTCCTCCGGTGTGGTCACGGACTCCGGGGGCCTGCAGAAGGAGGCCTTCCTGCTGAGGCGTATCTGCACCACGATCCGTCCCGAGACGGAATGGGTGGAAACCGTCGACAGCGGTTGGAACGTCCTCGTACCTGATCCGCACACACTGGCGCCGTCGGAGTGGGCCGCGACCGTGACCCGGACCGCACCCACCCGCGATCCCGGTACCCCCTACGGGGACGGCCGGGCCGCCGAGAACGTCGTCCGTCTCCTGGAGGAGTGGAGAGGGGGAAGCCGGCACGCGTGACGCGCTGCCCGGGCCATGCCGTCCGCCCTGGCGGACGGCCCCTTTCGGCCCGTATCCGCGTATTTCACCGTGCTAGCGTCACACAGCCCATGTCAGCGTCTTCTTCGCCCGGACCGCCGGCGAAAAGCAAGCGGCCTCACCTCATCTACCTCGCCATCGGATTCCCGCCGGCCGCCAAGAGCTCGGCGTACCGGATGCGCGAGACCGCCAACCAGTTCATCAACGTCGGCTGGGACGTCACCGTCGTCACCATCGCCCGGGAGTCCTGGGAGCGGGACTCCGGCATCGACCTGTCCCTGCTCGACAAGGTCGACCCGAGGATCAAGGTCGTCGAACTGCCTCTGGCACGCGAGGACCTGGAGACGGACATCCGCCTCTACGACGAGGCACGCGCCCTGGACCCCAACCGCTGGGTTGCCGAACTCCGCCGCCGCCAGCAGCAGACCTTCCCGGAGCCGAACTTCGGCGAGTGGAAGGAGGATCTGGAGCAGGCCGTGCTGCGGATCCACCGGGAGCACCCCGCGGACCTGCTGCTCGCCACCTGTGTGCCCTACGTGAACCTCGCCGCGGCCTGGAAGCTGTGGGAGGAGGCCGGGGTGCCCTATGCCGTGGACTTCCGCGACGGCTGGTCCATCGACGTCGTCGAAGGCGTCGAGGCGTTCTCCCGTGACTCCGCGGAAGGCCGCTGGGAGGAAAAGGTCCTCGAGCGCGCCGTGTCGCTGTGGGTGGTCAACGACCCGATCGCCGACCACTACCGCAAGCGCTACCCGGACTTCGCCGATCGCGTGCACGTCGTGCGCAACGGCTACGACGCGGACAGCGCGCCGGGCCGGGTCCACACCCCGGACCCCGAGTCCGGTCTGGTCTTCGGTTATCTCGGCACCGTCAACTTCAGCGCCCAGCACCTCGAGACGGTGCTGAACGCCTGGCGTGCCGCCCGCGAGAAGGAGCCCCTGCTGGCCAACGCACGCTTCGAGCTGCGCGGACACATCGGTGCCGGCGCCGCACGCGAGGCGAACAGGCACGCGGAGATCCTCAAGGAGGCCGAGGCCGACGGGGTGCACTTCGGCGGTCCCGCCGCCAAGGCCGAGGTCGCCTCCATCTACGCCGGGTGGGACGCCATGGTGCTCATCCTGATCGGCGGCCGGTACGTCACCTCCGGCAAGGTGTACGAGTACATGGCGACGGGGCTGCCGATCGTCTCGGCACACGCCGTTGAGCACGACGCGTCGAACGTGCTGGAGGGTCACCCGCTGTGGACGGGGGCCGTCGGCCTCGACGAGGCGGCCCTCACCGAGTCCTTCGTCAAGGCCGCGCACCTGGCGGTGGAGACGACCGACGAGGTGCACGCCGCCGCGATGTCCCACGCGAACCGGTACACCCGCGAGGCACTGATGTCCGCCGCCGTCAGGAAACTTGTCGAGGAGTTCACGGCCGAGCGCGCCGGGACGTCGATAGCCGCCGGAGGACCCACCCCGTGACCGAAGTCCTGCTTGTCGCCTCCGCGAGACCACAGTTGCGGGTACTCGCCGACTCGGTGCGCAAGTTCAACGCCAAAGGCGCCCGCGTCTATCTCGCGGGAACGTTCCACCTGGATGCCGTCGCCGAGGAGATCGCCGCCCTGGAGCTGGCCGAGGCGCACCAGTTGCCGCGCAGCCTGGCCCATCGCAGCCAGGTCCTGCGGCGCAGGGCGAAGGAGTCCCCGCGAGGCCTGCGCATATGGATGCAGGCACAGCGCGACGCGTGGCTGCGCAGCCGTGCCCGCAGGGCCGACGTGCTTGTCGCCCTTGACCCCGGCGCCGTGTACACGGTGTGGCGGCTCGCCCAGCACAACCGAAGTGCCGAGGCCAGATTCGGGATCGCGCCCGCGCTGAAGGCTGTGGAGGACCTGCAGGCGCGGGGCGGCCGCCCGGCAGAGCGCGCCCCCGCCCTGTCGGCCTTGCAGACAGTCGCCCGCGATGTGCGCCGGGGCGTCGGCAACCTGCCCGGCACGCTGATGCGGACCGCGACCGCCCGGCCCATCATGCGGTCCGGTGTCGGAGCACGGCTGTGGCGTTCCGCCGTCACCGCGCCCGGTATGCCGGCCAAGGTGCGCGCCGCCACGTCCCGCTACGTCGCCGAGGGCATGCAATGGGCGGGCCGGACCAGTGGCGCGGCACTCACCCTCGCGGACGCCGCGGCGAAGATCCCGGATCTCGCGCTCAGAGCAGAGCTGCTCGACGAGTCCGTGATGCAGGAGATCAGGAAGGGCATCAGCCCGTCCGGACTGGCCAAGGCCGTGGCGGCCCGGCTCGCCCACGCCGACGCGGAGCTCGCGGCGGGGCGGCGGGCCGAGGCGACCGCCGCCCTGGACCGTGCGCTGTTCCTGGACTTCCACCGTGTTGTGCACATCGACCAGCTCTCGTCGCCCCTGGCGAAGGACGCGGAGGGCTACGTCGCCCCGTTGTACCACTCGGAGGCGATGCAAACGCTCAGCCGTCCCCAGGGACGCCGTGTTCCCGCCGCGCCGGCTCCCGCCGACCGCCCCCTGCGGCTGCTGGTGACGACGAGCGCCAACGACAACTTCCTCCACCTCATCCGCAACCACTTCCGCGACCATCCCGGCGTGGAACTGCGCTACCTCGACCTGGCCGAGTCGAAACATCTGAAGCGGGTCTCGTGGGCGGCCAAGCGCATCATCGAGGACCGGCTGTCGGGTGGTACGAGCGACTACCAGGAAGAGGTGGAGCGCCTGATGCGCCCCCACCTCGACTGGGCCGACACGGTCTTCCTGGAGTGGGCGGTGGGCCCTGCCGCCATGCTCACCACCATCGACCCGGGCGACACGCGGATCGTCGTACGGCTGCACAGCTACGAGGCGTTCACGCGCTGGCCGCACATGACGGATTTCTCCCGGGTCGACGACCTGGTCTTCATCGCCCCGCACGTACGGGACCTGACCAGGTCGCTCGTCCCGCAGTTGCGCGGCGAGCACGCCCCGCGTCTCCATGTCCTGCACAACGCCATGGCGCTGTCGGGCTTCAACCGTCCCAAGCCCGCCGAGGCCCGGTTCAATCTGGGGCTGATCGGCATCAGCCAGGTCGCCAAGGACCCCAAGTGGGCCGTTCGGGTGCTGGAACTGGTACGCAAGCACGACGAGCGCTACCGGCTGATCCTGGTGGGCGGTGACATGGATCCCAAAACGAGCCAGGCGACGCGCGAGTACCGCCGCGAGTTCGACAAGGAACTGGCCCCGCTCGAGGAATCCGGCGCGGTGGTGCGTCTGGGACCGACGGACGACGTCCCCTCGAAGCTCGTCGAGATCGGCACCATTCTCAGCTCCTCGGTGCGCGAGGGCTGCCACGTCGGTGTGATGGAGGGTGCCGCGAGCGGAGCCGTTCCGGTCGTACGGGACTGGCCGTTCTACGCGGGCAAGCCCAACAGCGCCCGCACCCTCTACCCCGAGGACTGGGTCGTCGGCTCTCCGGAGGAGGCGGCGGAGCGGATCCTGAAGACCACGGCCACCGAGCAGTCCTGGCGGAGCGCCGGCGAGCTCGCCGCCGAGCACGCGCTGGCCACGTGGGACTGGCCCGTGGTCCAAAAGCAGTTCGAGGAGCTGTTCCTCGGCAGGGGCAAGAGCTGACCAAGAGCTGACACGGACACGGCACAGGGCCCCCGGGAGTGTTCCCGGGGGCCCTGTCCGTACGGATACGTGCTGCCCGGCCGGCGGGACGGCGCAGGCGCTACGGGTGGCGCAGCCGCCAGCCCGCCCAGGCGGACTCGACCATCTGCCGCACACCGTATCGCGCGCTCCAGCCCAGCTCCTCGCGGATGAGGTCGGCGGAGGCCACGACCCGGGCCGGGTCGCCCGGCCGACGCTCGCCGGCCTGCGGCTCGATGTCGGTGCGACCGGTGACGTCCTGGATGATGCCGATCATCTCCGCCACCGACACCCCTTCGCCACGGCCGACGTTGAGGACCAGCCGGGCGTCCGGGTCGGCGGACAGCCGACGGGCGGCGGCGACGTGCGCGGAGGCGATGTCCTCGACGTGGATGAAGTCGCGGACGCAGGTACCGTCGGGGGTCGGGTAGTCGTCGCCGAAGATCCGGGGCGGCTCACCGGCGTCGAGGCGTTCGAAGACCATCGGGACGAGGTTGAAGACGCCGTCGTCGGCCAGTTCGGGCGTGGCCGCACCCGCCACGTTGAAGTAGCGCAGCGAGGCGGTCGCCATCCGGTGCACGTCACCGACCGCCGTGACCAGCCACTCGCCGATGAGCTTCGTCTCGCCGTACGGGTTGATGGGCGCACACGGCGTCTTCTCGGTGACGAGGTCGACGTCGGGCATGCCGTACACGGCGGCGGACGAGGAGAACAGGAAGCGGCCGACTCCCGCGGCGACGGCCGCGTCGAGGAGCACCCGCAGTCCCTCCACGTTCTCGCGGTAGTAATACAGCGGTCTCTCGACGGACTCGGCGACCTGTTTCTTGCCCGCGATGTGCACGATTCCCGTGACGGTGTGCTCACGCAGAACGCGGTCCACGGTGCCGCGGTCGAGGACCGTGCCCACTTCCAGCGGTACACCGTCCGGAAGCCGCTCGGCCCGTCCCGTGCTGAGATCGTCGAGGACGACGACACGCTCGCCGCCGTCCGTCATCGCCTTCACCACATGCGAGCCGATGAAGCCGGCGCCGCCCGTGATCAGCCACGTCATGAAAAGCCCTCCTGCACCAGGGCCCCGCCCGATGTGCCCGGGCGGGGCCACAAGGTCGTCGCGTACGAGCGCCCTCAGCCGCCGATGACGATGCGGCGGACGCCCTTCCAGGCCTCCGGGTCGGTCGTGCGGCGCCCGTCGACCAGGACGGTGACGTCCGGGAGGTCGGCGGGGGTCAGCTCGCGGTACTCGGCGTGGTCGGCCTGGAGGATCGCCGCGGTGACCTTCTCGCCGGTGTGCGGAGTGAGGCCCAGCGCGGACAGTTCCTCGGCGGTGTACATCGGGTCGGAGACGTACGGCACCGCGCCGCGCGCCTTGAGCGCCTCGACGGTCGGGAAGACGCCCGAGAAGGCCGTCTCCTTCACGCCGCCGCGGTACGCGGCGCCCAGCACGAGCACGTTCACGCCCGTCAGGTCGCCGTAGGCGGCGGCCAGCAGGTCGACGGCGTACTCCGGCATCGCGGCGTTCGCCTCGCGGGCGGAGCGCACGATGGTGGCGGCCGGGTCGTTCCACAGGTACATCCGCGGGTAGACCGGGATGCAGTGGCCGCCGACCGCGATGCCCGGCTGGTGGATGTGGCTGTACGGCTGCGAGTTGCAGGCCTCGATGACCTTCTTGATGTCGATGCCGTTCTGGTCGGCGAACCGCGCGAACTGGTTGGCCAGGCCGATGTTGACGTCGCGGTAGGTGGTCTCGGCGAGCTTGGCGAGCTCCGAGGCCTCGGCGGTGCCCAGGTCCCACACGCCGTTCGGCTGGGGCAGGTCGTCGCGCTCGTCGAAGTCGAGGACCTGCTTGTAGAACTCCACACCACGGGCCGTCGATGCCTCATTGATGCCGCCGACCAGCTTCGGGTAGCGGCGCAGGTCGGCGAAGACACGGCCGGTGAGGACCCGCTCGGGCGAGAACACCAGGTGGAAGTCCTCGCCCGCCGTCAGGCCGGAGCCCTCGGCCAGCATCGGCGCCCAGCGGGTGCGGGTGGTGCCGACCGGCAGCGTGGTCTCGTACGAGACGAGGGTGCCCGGCTTCAGTCCCTTGGCGATCGCCTTGGTGGCCGCGTCCATCCAGCCGAAGTCCGGTACGCCCTCGGCGTCGACGAACAGGGGAACCACCACGACGACGGCCTCGGACTGGGCGACCGCGGCCGCGGTGTCGGTGGTCGCGCTCAGCAGCCCGGCGTCGACGACCTGCTTGAGCTTGACGTCGAGGTCGTGCTCACCGGGAAACGGCTCGGTGCCGGCGTTGACCAGCTCGACGACCTTCTCGTTGACGTCCGCGCCGATGACACGGTGGCCCTTGGAGGCGAACTGCACGGCGAGCGGGAGCCCGATCTTGCCGAGCGCGACTACACAGATGTTCATGGGCGGTCGTTACTTCCTTTTGGAGCCTGGTCGGGACTTCAGACGCCGGGTGAGGGCCTTCCCCACACGGGAGGGCAATGACCTCTTCGGCGGGTGCAGCGGAGCCGTGTCGATCACCACACGCCCCTTGGAATTCACCAGGGCCGACGCCCGGTACGGGTCCTCGAAAGCGCCCCACCGGCGGGCCAGCGGCATGGGCTTGCCCCTGCCCCTGACGGGGATCTCGTACGTGGAGCCGGCGACATCCACGTACACGCGCAGGCCCCGCTTGGCGGTGCGCTGTTCCAGGGGGATGCGAGCGTGCAGCACGGTGGCGCCGTCCTCGGCGGGCTCCCGGGTGAGGGTGCCCTCCGGCTGCGGCAGGCTGCGGTCGGCGGGCAGCCTGCGGGCCCCCGCCTTGTCCGCCGACTTGGGCATGGCCCCCTGGACGAGCCGCAGGACGGCGCTGTCCACGTCACCGAGGACGGGTACCCGCACGGAGGCCGTGTAGGTGAGCTTCTCGCCCTGCTGTTCCCAGTCGGAGGCGAGCAGCTCGGTGCCCTTGGCCAGTTGTGCGGAGACCGCCTCTCCGAGGATCTCGTAGCAGCGGTCGGGCAGTCCGGTCAGCGGGTCACGGAAGCCCGGGTAGCGGGCGTAGGCGCGCTCGCCCTCGAGAAGGAACGGCGGGGCACCGTTCTCCTTCTCCGAGGTGATCGCCTCGCACAGGGCGTCGATGGCGCCGGCCCGGGCCAGACAGATGCGCACCCGGCGCTTGACGTCCATGGCGTCGCGGATGCCGTCGGTGAAGTAGGTGTCGGCGAGCCGCGCGATGCCCGCGCAGATCTCGCGCTGCAGGGAGCGGTCCAGGGCGGGGAAGTCGTCCTGGACCAGCTTGGCCAGCTCCCAGGTGAAGTGGCGGCGCAGGACGGCGTCGCGCTTGGGGCCCGGCTCGATGAGCCCGGCCGTGAAGTCCATGATCTCCGCCGTGCAGCGCAGCCGTGTCAGGTGATCGGCGCGGTAGGTGATGTTGCTGGCGTCGCCCCGCTTCACCGCGTAGTAGCAGGTGTAGTCGGCCACCACCGAGATCTTCCGTGCGCGTACGCAGGCCTCGATGGTGAACGGCTGGTCGCTGCCCACGGGCAGGTGCTCGGGGAAGCGCAGTTTGTGCCGCTCGACCAGTTCGCGGCGGAACAGCTTGGTATTGGCGAGAGTGAACGGCAGCGCGGAGTCGTAGAGATCGACATCCGGGTTGCTCTCCTTGAAGAGAGCCTGGTGGACGTACCGGCCGTTGGTGCCGACCATCTTGCCGACGACGACGTCCGAGCCGTGCTCGTCGGCACAGGCCACCATGCGCTCCAGCGCCTCCGGGGCGAGGTAGTCGTCGGAGCCGATGAAGTAGACGTACCGGCCCGTGGCCACCTCCAGCGCCCGGTTGCTGGGGGCGGCCGGGCCGCCGGAGTTGGCCTGGTGGATCACCTTGACGGTGTCCGGGTACCGCTCGGCGAAGCGGTCGAGTTCCTGCCCGCTGTCGTCGGTGGAACCGTCGTCGACAGCGACGATCTCCAGCTGGTCCAGGCCGATGCTCTGCCCGATCAGGGAGTCCAGGCACTCCGTCAGATAGGGCATAGTATTGTACACCGCGACGATGACACTGACAGCGGGGGCTCTCTGTGCCGAGCTCTCAGCTCCCATGGGACACCAGGTCCTCCGACTGAAGCGAAATACTGCGGTTGCCCATCGCCGACTCGAGCACCGCCACCGCGACCTCGACCGTCCGCATGCCCTGGCGCAGCGTGCAGATGTCGGCCGGCTTGCCGAGCACGGCGTCGCGGAACAGTTCGTGCTCGACCAGAAGCGGCTCGCGCTTGGGGATGGCGTAGCGGATCATGTCGCCTTCCGACACCCCGCGGAAGGTCTGCAGGGTCTCCCACTCCGTCGCCACGGCGGCGTTGGAGTGGAAGGTCAGGTCCGCGGTGAGGGTGTCGGCGATGAAGCAGCCGCGCTCACCGGTGACCGAGATGAACCGCTCCTTGAGCGGGCTCAGCCAGTTGACCAGGTGGTTGACCATCGTGCCGTCGTCGAGGCGGCCGACCGCGGAAACCATGTCCTCGTGCTCGCGGCCGCTCTTGGAGACGGTGTGCGCGGCGATGGACGCGTACCGGCGTCCCGTCACCCAGCCGGTGAGGTCGATGTCGTGCGTGGCCAGGTCCTTGACCACGCCGACGTCGGCTATGCGGTGCGGGAAGGGGCCCTGGCGGCGGGTGACGACCTGGTAGACGTCGCCGAGCTCGCCGGCCTCCAGCCGGGTCCGCAGCGAGCGCAGCGCGGGGTTGCACCGCTCGATGTGCCCGACGCCGGCGACCAGGCCGCGCGACTCGAAGGCCTCGACCAGGCGGCGTGCGCCCTCCACGGTGTCGGCGACCGGCTTCTCGATCAGCGCGCAGACACCGGCCTCGGCGAGCGCCAGGCCGACCTCCTCGTGCAGCCCCGTGGGACAGGCCACGACGGCGTAGTCGACCCCGAGGTCGATCAGTTCCTGGACGGTGCTCAGCACGGGCACGCCGTGAGCGGCGCCGTGCTTGTCGCCCATCGGGTCGACGGCGCCGACGAACTCGACGCCCTCCAGCCCGGCCAGGACCCGGGCGTGGTGACGCCCCATCGAGCCGAGACCGACGAGCCCTGCCCGCAGGGCACCGGTGGTGGTCACTGCTGCTCTCCCAGCGCGTTCACGGCGGACACGATGCGCTCCAGGTCGTTCGCCGACAGGGACGGGTGGACCGGCAGCGAGACGACCTCGGCGGCCGCGCGCTCGGTCTCCGGCAGGTCCCAGGTGCGGCCGGCCTTCTGGTCCGGCTCCCAGTAGGGCTTGAGCCGGTGGATCGGGGTCGGGTAGTACACGGCGTTGCCGACGCCGGCCTCGGTCAGGCGGGCCATGGCGGCGTCGCGGTCGCCGCGGACGCGCACGGTGTACTGGTGGTAGACGTGCCGGGCGCCCTCGGCGACGGACGGGGTCACCACGTTCGGTGCGGTGATGTGCTCCGTCAGGTACGCGGCGTTGGCGATGCGCTGCTCGGTCCAGCCGGCGAGCTTGGTGCGCTGGACCCGGCCGATCGCGGCGGCCACATCCGTCATGCGCATGTTGGCGCCGACGATCTCGTTGGCATAGCGCTGCTCCATGCCCTGGTTGCGCAGCAGGCGCAGGGTGCGGGCGAGATCCGCGTCGGCGGTGGTGATCATGCCGCCCTCGAGGCTGTGCATGTTCTTGGTCGGGTAGAAACTGAACGCCCCCGCGGTGCCGAAGGCGCCGACCGGCGTTCCGTGCAGCGAGGCCGCGTGCGCCTGGCAGGCGTCCTCCACCACGGCCAGCGAGTGCCGCTCGGCGATGGCCATGATCTTGTCCATGGCGGCCGGGTGACCATACAGGTGGACCGGCATGATCGCGGCGGTGCGCGGTGTGACGGCCGCCTCCACGGCCCGCGGGTCCAGGCAGAAGCTGTCGGCCTCGATGTCGGCGAAGACCACGTCGGCCCCGACGAGCCGGACGGCGTTGGCGGAGGCGGCGAACGAGAACGACGGCACGACGACCTCGTCACCCGGGCCGATGCCGAGCGCGAGCAGCGTCAGGTGGAGCGCGGAGGTGCCGGAGTTGACGGCCACGCAGTGACGACCGCCGACCAGCTCCGAGAACTCCTCCTCGAAGGCGGCCACCTCGGGACCCTGTACGACCCTGCCGCTGCGCAGCACGCGTATCGCGGCCTCGATCTCCTCGTCGTCGATGACCGGCTTGGCGGCCGGTATCGGTTCCTGGACGTCGCTCACCGACATCCCCCTCCTCTTCGGTGACCTCGAAGGCGCACCACGTCATGCATGGGTCGGGAAGGGAGCGTGCTGGGCGTCGAGCGCGCACGTCCGCATCCCGGAAGTCCGCGGTCTGCCGACTGCGGACGGCTCTCGCTCGAACCTCCAGAGTTTCCCGCGGGAAACCAGCCTCGACTGCGGGCCGAAGGACCGGGCGGGCAGTCCGGCTGAGACCCGGCGGGCGTGCTCGTCGGTGCCGGGGCCGGAAAGTACGTTACCAGCGCTCGAACAACAGTCTCCCCGAGGGGCTCAGCAGCGTGACCTTGGTTCGGCCACGTGGAGTCCTGGGCCGCGAGGGGGTCCGGGCGCGCGTGCGCGGGACACCGATGGACGGTGCATCGGTGTCCCGCGCGGTGCGAGCCGGTCGGTCCTTCCAGGTCAGTCCTCCGTCGAGGCCGAGACGGACAGCGCCGACTGTCCGGCCGCCGTCTTCGGCGCCGGCTTCTTCGCGGCCGTGGCCGTCTTGGCGGCCTTCGCCGCCTTCTTGGCCGTCGCCTTCTTGGCGGCGGTCTTCTTGGCGGCCGTCCTCTTCGTGGCGGCCTTCTTCGCCGTGGCCTTCTTGGCGGCCTTGCGGGTCGCCTTCTTGGCCGGGGCGGCCTCCTCCTCGGCGGCTTCGGCCTCCGCCGTCCCGGGGGCCTCGGCGGCGGCCCCGGTCACGGGCTCCGTCGGCTCAGGCGCTTCGGCGGCGGGCTCGGCTGTCGCCTCCGCCGGCTCCTCGGGAGCCTCGGCGGCGGCCTCGGTCACCGGCTCCGCGGGTTCGGCCGCTGTCGCCTCCGCCGTCGCCTCTGTCGGTGCCTCCGCCGTGCCCGACGGGACGACCACGACGGCCGTGTCCTCCGGAGCGGTCGGCGCGGTGGCCCTGCGCACGGCGCGGCGGCGGGGGCGGGCCGGGGCGGCGGTCTCGACGGGCTGTTCCTCCGCCTGAGCGGGCTCGGACGCGGCCTTTGGGGCCGGAGCGGTCTCCGGGATCGTCACCACGGCCGCCTCGGCACCCTCCGGGGAACCGGCCGGTGCGGACACCTTGCGGGTCGCACGGCGGCGCGTACGGGCCTTGGGGGCGGCCTCCTCCGCAGGCGGGGCCTCGGCCTCCTCGGCGGGCGGGGCCTCCTCCGCCGGGGACGCCGGGACGGCCGGGTCCTCGACGGCCACGGGGTCGGCCTGAACCTGTTCGGCCGGCTCCGGGTGCACCGGCCGCTCGGCGGTCTCCGTCACGGTGACCTCCTGAGCCGTGGGAGCGCCGTCGGTCGAAGCCGCCTTCGGCTCGCCCGCCGGAGCGGACACCCGCCGGCTCCCGCGGCGCCGGACACGGCCCCTGCTCGCCGCGGCCTCCGCCTCGGCGACGCTGCTGTACAGCTCCTCGTCCGGGGCCATCTCGAGCGCGGGCGGGGCACTCGGCGCGGCGACGGTCCCGGCAGGGGCCTCGGCGGCGGCCTCCGTCTCGGCCTCCGCCTCCTCCTCGGCGGTCCGGGCGGCGGTCTCCGTCGCCGCGGCCTCGTGCTCGTGCGGCTGCTCGGCACCGGCACGGGCGCGCTTGCGGCGCTTGCTTCCACCGCCACCGCCGCTGGTCACCTGGTCCAGGTGGACGATGACACCGCGGCCGTTGCAGTGGACGCAGGTCTCGGAGAACGACTCCAGCAGGCCCTGGCCGACCCGCTTGCGGGTCATCTGCACCAGGCCCAGCGAGGTGACCTCGGCCACCTGGTGCTTCGTACGGTCCCGGCCCAGGCACTCCAGCAGGCGGCGCAGCACCAGGTCACGGTTGGACTCCAGGACCATGTCGATGAAGTCGATCACGATGATGCCGCCGAGGTCGCGCAGCCGCAGCTGGCGCACGATCTCCTCGGCCGCCTCCAGGTTGTTCCTGGTGACCGTCTCCTCCAGGTTGCCGCCCTGGCCGGTGAACTTGCCGGTGTTGACGTCGATGACGACCATCGCCTCGGTCCGGTCGATCACCAGCGAACCGCCGCTGGGCAGCCAGACCTTGCGGTCCAGGGCCTTGGCGAGCTGCTCGTCGATCCGGTACGTCGCGAAGACGTCGACCTCGCTCGTCCAGCGCTGCAGACGCGGGGCGAGGTCCGGGGCGACGTGCGAGACATACCCGTGGATGGTCTCCCAGGCCTCGTCACCGCTGACGACGACCTTGGAGAAGTCCTCGTTGAAGATGTCGCGCACGACCCGGACGGTCATGTCCGGCTCTCCGTACAGCAGCGTCGGCGCGCCGCCGTTCTTGGCCTTCTTCTGGATGTCCTCCCACTGCGCCTGCAGCCGCTCGACGTCCCGGCGCAGCTCCTCCTCGCTCGCGCCCTCGGCGGCGGTGCGCACGATGACGCCCGCGTTCTCGGGGACGATCTTCTTGAGGATGCTCTTCAGCCGGGCCCGCTCGGTGTCGGGCAGCTTGCGGCTGATGCCGGTCATCGAGCCCTCGGGGACGTACACGAGGTAACGACCCGGGAGGGAGACCTGGCTGGTCAGACGGGCACCCTTGTGCCCGATGGGGTCCTTGGTGACCTGCACGAGCACGGACTGCCCGGACTTCAGGGCGGTCTCGATGCGGCGCGGGCCGTTGGCCAGTCCCAGCGCGTCGAAGTTGACCTCGCCGGCGTACAGCA
Organism: Streptomyces thermoalcalitolerans; assembly: GCF_039525155.1. Classification (NCBI taxonomy): domain Bacteria; kingdom Bacillati; phylum Actinomycetota; class Actinomycetes; order Kitasatosporales; family Streptomycetaceae; genus Streptomyces; species Streptomyces thermoalcalitolerans. The sequence goes on from NZ_BAAAHG010000008.1 coordinate 124,478, forward strand.
CGGCGTTGCGGCCCTTGCCGATGTCGATGAAGGCGGCCTCCATCGAGGGCAGGACGTTCTGCACCTTGCCGAGGTAGACGTTGCCGACGTACGAGGTCGACTGCTCCTTGTTGACGTAGTGCTCGACGAGCACGCCGTCCTCCAGGACGCCGATCTGCGTACGGTCGCCCTGCTGCCGTACGACCATCACACGCTCGACGGCCTCACGGCGGGCCAGGAACTCGGCCTCGGTGATGATCGGGACGCGCCGGCGTCCCTGCTCACGGCCTTCCCTGCGGCGCTGCTTCTTGGCCTCCAGCCGGGTCGAGCCCTTGATGGACTGCACCTCGTCGACCGGTTCCGCGGGCTTGCGCGGCTCGCGGATCTTGACGACGGTGCGCTCGGGGTCGTCGGCGGACGGCTCGGTGTCGACGGCGGCGTCACCGGCCCGGCGACGGCGGCGACGACGGCGACGGCTGCTGCTGGAACCCGTGCCGGGGACGGTCCCGATGCCGGCCGGCTGTGCCTCGCCGCCCTCGGCCTGCTCCGGGGCGTGGGTCTCCTCGGAGCCCTCCTCGGGCTGCTCCGCGGTGTCCTCGGCGGCCTGCACGTCCTGCGCGGCCCGCTCAGTCGGCTCAGGCTGCTCGGACTGTCCGGGCTGCTCGGACTGCTCGGACGGCTCGGCGGCGGACGCGGCGCTCTCCTCCGGCTCCTCGCCCCCACCGGTCTCGGCGGTCTCCGCGCTCTCGGCGGACTCCGCGGACTCTGCGGACTCGCCCCGGCGACGGCGGCGGCCACCGCGGCGGCGACGACGGCGGGAACCGGTCTCCTCGCTCTCCTCGCCCGTGGCGGTGTCCTCGGGCTCCTCCGTCTCCTCGGCGGACTCGTCGGCGTCCTCGGCCGCCCGGGCCCCGGGCTCCTCGCCGCGGCCGGAGCGCCGGCGACGGCGGCGGCGCCGCGAGGTGCCCTGCTCGGCCTGGTCCTCCGGATACTCCGGGTACTCCGAGTAGTCCTCGTCGTCCTCCATGGCCTCGGCCGCGGCAGCGGCGGCTGCCCGCTCCGGGGTCTGGAACATCGGCTCGGTGAAGACCGGCGGCTGGAACACGGCGATGGCGGGCCGAAGGGGCCGGCGCGGGATCTCTCCCTCGGGGGCCGGCGGCTCCGGGGCGGCGGGCTCGGCGAACCCGGTCGCGGCACGTCGCACGACCCGGCGGCGGACGCGTCGCGTCCCGGTCTCCTCGGCGGAGGCCTGCGGCGCGTCGGCGGCGGGCTCGGTGGGCGCCTCGGTGACAGCGGGAGGCTGGAAGGCGGGCTCACCGGCGGCAGGCGTCCGCGGCGCGGGTTCCTCGGCCGGGGTGCCGGCCTCGGGCTCCGTCTCGTCCGTGGACGAGACGGCGGGCGCGGACGTCCGGCGGGTGACACGCCGCCGCACGCGACGCGGAGCCGGCTTCTCCGTCTCCTTCGCCGCCTCGGCGGCAGCCCCGGACTCGGCGGCAGGCGCCTCGACAGCGGCCTGCTGCTCCGCGGACTTCGCAGCCTCCGCGGTCTCCGTGCTCTCCGTGGCCTTCGCAGTCTCCGTGGTCTCCGTGGTCCGCGCGGTCTCGGCAGACGCCGGTGCCCCCGCGGGGGCGGACGCCCGGCGGGTCACACGCCGCCGCAGACGTCGCGGAGCCGGCTTCTCCGCCTCCTCGGCCGCCGCGGCGGCAGGCGCCTCGACAGCGGCCTGCTGCTCCGCGGACTTCGCAGCCTCCGTGATCTTTGCGGTCTCTGTGGTCTGTGCGCTCTCCGGGCTCGCGGTCGTCACGGTCGCCGGCGCGGGAGCCGGGGCGGGCGTGGACACACTGCGTGTGACACGCCGACGGGGCCGCCGCGGAGCGGCGGCCTCGCCGACCTCGACGGATCCGGGGAGGACCTCGTCGGCGGTCTCGTCGGCCCCGGCCGACGCCCGGCTGGTGATCACCACCGGAACCACGGTCTCGGCAGCCTCGCCCTGGGCGGTCCTCGGAGCTCCGGCGGGCACGGAGACCCTGCGGCGTCCACGACGCGCGGGCGCGGGCGCCTCCGCAGCGGAGGTCCCGGCCTCTTCTTGAGTCTCCTGCGCCTCCTGCGTCTCCTGCGCCTCGGCACCGGCGGCAGCGACCGCGGCGGGCTCCTCCGCCTCCGGTGCGGTCTCTTCGGCCTCGGCAGGCTTCGCGGTCTCTTCGGGCTTCGCGGGCTCCGTGGTCTCCACGGCCTCCGCGGGCTCTGTAGGCTCTGTGGCCTCCGCGGTCTCGGTCACCGGCACGGCCGGTGTCGTGATCTCGGCCGGTGTCTCGGTGGACACGGCAGGCGGGCCCGCCGGGCGGGAAGCGACACGGCGGCGCCGACGACGCGGCGGCAGGGTGTCGCTGGGAGTGTTCAGTTCTTCGGAACCCTCGACGGGTTCGGTCGGTTCGAGCATGCGGGCGTATCTCCCGTCAGGCTCCCGGGCGCCGCGCCTGGTCCGGTGCCGATCACGTCGATCGAACGCCGTTGACGTCCGCGGCCGCGCGGTGCGCGATGGCCGCCGTCCGGGGCGCGGGCGCCGCACGGGAGCTCTCTGTGTCCTGTCTCGCCGGTTCCGTACGCCTTGTCGTGCACGGCCTGGCGAAAGTCTTCTGGTCGGTGCGCTGCCCGACCCAGGTGGCTCCCGAGTACAAGGGCGGCGCTTCGACATCCATCCCTGCGCGGAGCCGCCCCTACACCTGCGCCTTCGCGGCGGCAGGAGCGGCGGCCCCTGTTGCATCGGCCGGGGCGGCCCCGCCTGCCTCGCGGTCGGGCGCGAGCGGGTCGGTCACCGTGCCGGTCTCTTCATCGAACAGCCCCTGCGCCAGCCTGGTCACCGCTGCGGGGACCGGCGGCGCCAGGTCGGCCACGGCGCGGAGACCGGACAGGACGTCGTCGGGTCGTACGGCAGGCGTCACGTGCCGGACAACCAGCCGCAGTATCGCACAGGGCCGGTCGGTCGGCCCATCAGCCGCCGAACCCTGTGCGGGTACGCTCTCCAGTTTCACGACCGCGGACCGGGCGTCGAAGGTGCGCATGCCGTTCTTGGTCAGACGCTGCACTTCGACGGTTTCGGCGCCGTTGAACGCCGCGACCGCGCGTGCGGCCTCGGCCGGGTCGACGCCGTCCAGCCGCAGCTCCCACACGGAAGCGGTCAGCCGGTCGGCGAATCCCGGAGTGCGGGCCTCGACCGCCTCGACGACGTCCAGCCCGGTGGGCAGCGACTCGTCGAGCTGCACGCGCAGGCGCTCCGGGTCGCGGGGCGCGGTGAGCGCGATCTCCAGATATTCCGCCTCACTGCCCGTGCCGGTGGGTGCGGCATTGGCATAGGACACCTTCGGGTGCGGCGTGAACCCCGCCGAGTACGCCATCGGCACCTCGGCACGGCGCAGCGCACGCTCGAAGGCGCGCTGGAAGTCACGGTGGCTGGTGAACCGAAGGCGGCCACGCTTGGTGTAGCGCAGTCGGATGCGCTGCACCACAGGTGCGGGCGGCGGGCCTTCGGGCTGTCGCTTGCCCAGTGGAACTTCTCCTCGTGTACGGCGGACGGTCCGTGGCGCGTGGGGCTGACCTCCTGCGGTCATCCCCGGGTCGGCGGGGACGCTTCGCGCCCGGTTCCTCTGTCTAGAGTACGCGCCCCGGCCGCCTCGGGTTCCCGCCGGGCATGCGGCCGGGGTGCCCCGAAGAGCGCCTTGCGCAGGTCGGCGCGAGTCTGCCGGGCCATCTCACGAGCGGCGGCGAATGCCTCCCGGCCGATGCGGGCCGCATGACGTGCGGCCTGGGCGGCGGGGCGCAGCACGGCGTCCCGGACGGCGTGCCCGACGGGAGTGAGCACCGTGCGGTACACCCAGCGCAGGGGCTGCACGAAGATCCACCGGAAGAGGGTCCTCAGGAACCTCCCGACGACGAGCGAGATCCGTCCCGCGACCCGCCAGGCGTGCCCGAGGGCGTCCGCGATCTCCCGGCCGACGGCGGCCAGGACGCGCCCGAGGGGGACGAGCACCCACTGCCACAGCGCGAGCGCGGGCAGGACGAACAGGACCCGGCCGGTCCAGTACAGGGCCGTGCGGGCTCCGACGGCGATCCTTCCGAGCACCCACCGCAGTCCCCTGGCGCACCAGGCGATCCCCCGCCCCGCCGGCGCGAGGACCCAGGTGTACAGCCACACCGCGGGGGCGACGAGCAGCCACCGCCCGGCCCAGCACACTCCCGCGAGCATTCCGGCCCCCACGGCGGCGAGCACGAGCCCGGCTGTCCGCACCACCCATACGAGTGCGTGCCCGACCGGTGTCAGCACCCGCCGGTACACCCACACGAGCGGCACGACGACCAGGACACGCCCCAGCCACTCAAGCGCCCGCACCACCGCGTGCCCGACCGGTGTCAGCACCCGCGCACGGATCCACGCCAGCGCCTTCCCGGCCGCCCGCACCACCCGCACAAGCGCATGCCCAACTGGCGTCAGCACCCGCCGGTCCACCCACACGAGCGGCACGACGACCAGGACACGCCCGAGCCACTCAAGCGCCTGGCCGACGGGTACGGCGACGTGCTGCCACAGCGCCACCCATGGCCGGACGAACACCGCCCGTCCGAGCCAGGCCAGACCCCGCCCGACCGGCCGCAGCACGGTGTCCCGCAGGAACCGCCCGCCCGCGACGAGCGCGTCCCATCCCATGCGCACCGGAACGACCAGCACCAGGACGACGATCCGTACGGGCAGCCGGATCGCCGTTACCAGGCACCCCTCGGCCGGCCGTTCTCCTGCCCCCGCTTTTTCGAGTTCCACACCGGGAAGGACGCGGTGTCCCGTTCTCCGGATCCCGGTCGCGCCCGGCCGGTCAGGACTTCTTGACCGTCAGCGGCAGCAGCTTCCTGCCGGTCGGCCCGACCTGGATGTGCGTGTCCATCTGCGGGCACACCCCGCAGTCGAAGCAGGGCGACCAGCGGCAGTCCTCGACCTCCGTCTCGTCGAGGGCGTCCTGCCAGTCCTCCCAGAGCCAGTCCTTGTCGAGGCCGGAGTCGAGGTGGTCCCAGGGGAGGACCTCCTCGTAGGAGCGTTCGCGGGTGGTGTACCAGTCGACGTCGACCCCGTGGGGGGTCAGCGCCTTGTCCGCGCAGGCCATCCAGCGGTCGTAGGAGAAGTACTCGCGCCAGCCGTCGAAACGGCCGCCGTCCTCGTAGACCGCGCGGATGACCGCGCCCACGCGGCGGTCGCCGCGGGAGAGGAGGCCCTCGACGATGCCCGGCTTGCCGTCGTGGTAGCGGAAGCCGATCGAGCGGCCGTACCTCTTGTCGCTGCGGATCTTGTCGCGGAGCTTTTCGAGGCGGGCGTCCGTCTCCTCCGCCGAGAGCTGGGGCGCCCACTGGAACGGAGTGTGGGGCTTGGGGACGAAACCGCCGATGGAGACCGTGCAGCGGATGTCGTTGGAGCCGGAGACCTCACGGCCCTTCTGGATCACGCGGGACGCCATGTCGGCGATCTGCAGGACGTCCTCGTCCGTCTCCGTGGGCAGGCCGCACATGAAGTACAGCTTCACCTGGCGCCAGCCGTTGCCGTAGGCGGTGGCGACGGTGCGGATCAGGTCCTCCTCCGAGACCATCTTGTTGATGACCTTGCGGATGCGTTCCGATCCGCCCTCCGGGGCGAAGGTCAGGCCCGAGCGGCGGCCGTTCCTCGTCAGCTCGTTGGCCAGGTCGATGTTGAAGGCGTCGACCCGGGTGGAGGGCAGCGAGAGGCCGATCTTGTCGTCCTCGTAGCGGTCGGCCAGGCCCTTGGTGATGTCGCCGATCTCGCTGTGGTCCGCGGAGGACAGGGAGAGCAGGCCCACCTCCTCGAAGCCCGTCGCCTTCAGGCCCTTGTCGACCATCTCGCCGATGGCCGTGATGGAGCGCTCGCGCACCGGGCGGGTGATCATGCCGGCCTGGCAGAAGCGGCAGCCGCGCGTGCAGCCGCGGAAGATCTCGACCGACATGCGCTCGTGGACGGTCTCCGCCAGCGGCACCAGCGGCTGCTTCGGGTACGGCCACTCGTCCAGGTCCATCACCGTGTGCTTGGACACGCGCCACGGAACGCCCGACCGGTTGGGGACGACCCGGCCGATGCGGCCGTCGGGGAGGTATTCGACGTCGTAGAAGCCGGGGACGTAGACCCCGCCCGTCTTCGCCAGGCGGAAGAGGAGTTCCTCGCGGCCGCCGGGGCGGCCCTCCGCCTTCCAGGCGCGGATGAGCTCGGTGATCTCCAGCACCGCCTGCTCGCCGTCGCCGAGCACCGCGCAGTCGATGAAGTCGGCGATCGGCTCGGGGTTGAAGGCCGCGTGGCCGCCGGCCATCACGATCGGGTCGTCGTCCGTGCGGTCACGTGCCTCCAGCGGGATGCCCGCCAGGTCCAGGGCCGCCAGCATGTTGGTGTAGCCCAGCTCCGTGGCGAAGGACACGCCGAGCACGTCGAAGGCGCGTACCGGGCGGTGGCTGTCGACCGTGAACTGCGGGACGCCGTGCTGCCGCATCAGCGCCTCCATGTCGGGCCACACGCTGTAGGTGCGCTCGGCGAGGACGCCCTCGCGCTCGTTGAGGACCTCGTAGAGGATCTGCACACCCTGGTTGGGCAGACCCACCTCGTAGGCGTCCGGGTACATCAGCACCCAGCGGACGTCGCAGTCGTCCCAGTTCTTGACGATCGAGTTGAGCTCGCCGCCCACGTACTGGATCGGCTTCTGCACGTGGGGGAGCAGGGGCTCGAGCTGCGGGAAGACCGACTCGACAGACATCGTGGGTTTACCTTCGTGAGCTGACGGGGTGACCCTCAAGCGTAACGCGCTGCGGGGCATCCCCCGCACGACGCCGTCCGAGCCCCGCGGCCACAGGAGCGCGGAGCGCAAGGGGCCTCGCGGGACTCCCGGGCTCCCAGGAGTTCCGGGCTCCCCAGGTCCCCAGGTCCCCAACTCCCCGACAGCTCCCAACTCCCGATCCCCGAACTCCCGGGCTTCCAGGGGCGGAACACCGCCGCGTCGCCAGGGAAGCCGTGCGTCAGATCAAACGACTGGCCGTGTGTTCGGTCACGGCCGCTTTCCACAAGGCCGGCAGCTCCGCCTCGTACGCCGCCGCGCGCTGCTCCTCGCGGCCGTGGAGCACCCCGTAGGTGAACGCGTTCTCCCCTTCCGCGTGCGCCTGGTCGGCCAGGTCGCGCAGGGCCCGGCGGGCCATGACGCTGTCCTGGTGCCGGCCGAGCAGGTCCTGGAGCGCCTTGAGGGTTTTCACCAGGCCGGCGGCCGGGGCGCCGAGGGCGGGGACGGCCGCCTCGGCCGTGTACCGGACGGCCTTGGCCTGCTTGCGGGCCTCGTGCAGGGCGAGGTCGCGGTCGGGGCCGGGCGGCAGGGCGAGGGCCTGCTCCAGCAGGGCGGAGAGCTTCTTGTGCTCCTTCCGTACCGCCTTGGTCAATACCTTGGCCGGTCGTCCGGCGGCCGCCGGGCGCAGCGGCGGGGCGGCCAGCAGCGCGTCCAGGGCGTCGAGCAGCTCCAGATGGCGCCGGCTGTCCAGGACGGCGACGAGCCGGCCCCGCAGGCCGCTGCGGCGGGCCCGGGACCAGGTGTGCAGGCGGTCGTGGACAGGGCCGGTCACCAGGGTGCCGGGAAGGGCGTCCAGATCGGCGGCGAGGCGTTCGGCGAGGACCTCCTGGTCGCGTTCGAGGCCGAGTTCGCCGCCGAGCCGGCGCAGTTCCTCGCGCAGGGGGTCGGTGGCGGACCGGTCCAGGACCTTGCGGTAGGTGCGCAGGGTGCTGCGCAGGCGGCGGGTGGCGACGCGCATGCGGTGCACGGAGTCGGGCACGCCCCGGCGGACGGCGGGATCCAGCGCGACGAGGGCGTCGCGCTGGGCGCGCAGATAGGCGAGGACGTGGTCGCCGGCCGTCACGGGGGCCTGTTCCCCGGACGGCTCGGGACGACGGTCCGGCCCGGCGGTCGCGGCCAGGGCGCGGGCCAGTTTGGAGGAGGACGGGGAGGGGCGTACGCCCGCCTTGCGCAGCCGTTTCTCCACGGTGTCGAGGAAGGCCGGGTCGCCGCCGTCGGCCAGTTCCACCTCGATCTCGGTCCACCGGGCGGTGCGGCCGTCGCCGTTCAGCCGCTCGGCGCGCACCTCGTCGACGCCGGCCTCGGCGAGCAGCGTGCCGTCCGCGCCGACGAGATGGCTGAGGGTGCGCCGGGAGCGGATGCGGACCAGGGGCAGCAGGTCGTGACGCCGGACGCGGGAGCGGACGAGTGCGGCCAGGGCGGTCGGCACGGTGTCGGACAGGGGGGCGTGGATCTCGTCGCGTACGCCGGGCGCGACCGGGAACTTCAGGTGCCAGCCCGCGTCGCTGCCGCCGGTGCGGCGGCGCAGGGTGACTCCGGCGGCGGCGAGGCGTTCGTCGGCGGTGTCGTAGTAGACGGCGTCCAGGTCGGCGACGCCCCGGTCGAGGACGGCCGCGACCCCGCCGGCACCGGTCAGGTCGGGCAGGACTCCGGCGTCGGACTCGTATTTGCGCTCGATTTCGCGCTTGATGTCCGTCATGAACCGAATTTAGTACCGCCCGGCCGGGCGCGGCAGTGCGCCGAGGGCCCGGAAAGGGCCGTGCGAGCCCAGGGTCCGGGCTCCGGGCGCGGCCCGGATGCCCCGGGGCAAAAGCCCAGGGGCGCCCTTCGCCGATCTTCGCCACTCGCCACCGGGGAGCCTCTGCTCCCCGCTCCTCCCCTCCCCTCTCCCGCATCCGCACCCGTGAAGGGCGCGGCCCTCGGAGGCTACGCCGACATCGGCCGCTGCACCTTGATCGACTGCAGCAGCCCCACCGCCACCCACACCGCGAACATCGCCGAGCCGCCGTAGGAGACGAACGGCAGGGGCAGACCGGTGACCGGCATGATGCCGAGGGTCATGCCGATGTTCTCGAAGCACTGGAAGGCGAACCAGGCGACGATGCCGGCGGCGACGATCGTGCCGTACAGCTCGGGCGTCTCGCGGGCGATGGTGCAGGCGCGCCACATGATGATCCCGAGCAGAACGATGATCAGACCGGCACCGACGAAGCCGAGTTCCTCGCCCGCGACCGTGAAGATGAAGTCGGTCTGCTGCTCGGGCACGAACTGACCGGTGGTCTGCGAGCCCTTGAAGAGGCCCGCGCCGGTCAGCCCGCCGGAGCCGATGGCGATACGGGCCTGGTTGGTGTTGTAGCCGACGCCGGCCGGGTCGAGGTCGGGGTTGGCGAAGGCCGCGAACCGGTTGATCTGGTACTCGTCCAGGATGTTCAGCTGCCAGATGGCGATGCAGCCGGCGACACCGGCCGCGAGCAGACCGAAGATCCAGCGGTTGGAGGCGCCGGAGGCGAGCAGTACGCCCAGGACGATGGTCACCAGAACCAGAGCCGTGCCGAGGTCGGGCATGAGCAGCACGATGACGATCGGTACGGCGGCCAGGCCCAGCGCCTGCAGGACCGTCCGGTGGTCGGGGTACATGCTGTCGCCGGCGTCGACCCGGGCCGCGAGCAGCATCGCCATGCCCAGGGTGATCGTGACCTTCACGAACTCCGAGGGCTGCAGGGAGAAGCCGCCGCCGAGGGCGATCCAGTTGCGGCTGCCGTTGATGGTGGCGCCGAGCGGGGTGAGCACCAGCAGCACCCCGAGCACCGAGATCCCGTACAGGACCGGCACGACATTGCGCAGGGCGCGGTGGCCGAGCCAGACGGTGCCGACCATCAGGGCGAAGCCGATGCCGGTGTTCAGCAGGTGCCGGACCAGGAAGTAGTACGGGTCGCCCTGGTTGAGCTCGGTGCGGTTGCGGGTGGCCGAGTAGACCAGGGCGGAGCCGATCAGGGACAGCGCGAGCGCGGACAGCAGCATCGGCCAGTCGAGCCGGCGGGCCAGTGAGTCACGGGCGAAGAGCCGCGTCCAGCGGGCCCGCTCGGGTCCGTAGCCGGAGACGGAGAAGCTGTTCACGCCGGTCATACGATCATCCTCCGGCTTCCCCTGCGGCGCGCACGCCTGCGGGTGGCGCGGTTGCCCGTGGGAGGCGTGGTCGTGGTCGCGGGCGGCTGCTGCCCGTCCGGCGTGGCGCCCGGCTGGGTGGGCTGCTGGGTGGCCTGCTCGGCCGCCTTCTCCAGATCCTTGGCGGGGTCGGCGGAGATCTTCGGAGCGCTGATCGAGCCGTCCGGCTTGATCTTGGGCAGGCCCTTCTGCGGAGTGGGCAGCAGCGCCTTCTTCTTGTCGATGGTGCCGTCGGGCTGGACGCCGTACAGCGCGCTGTAGATGTTGCGCACCGCCTCACCGGAGGCACCGGAACCGGTACCGGCCTGGGAGATGGTCATGACGACCGTGTAGTCCTTGGTGTAGGTGGTCAGCCAGGACGTGGTCTGCTTGCCGTAGACCTCGGCGGTACCGGTCTTGGCGTGCATCGGGATCTTGTCCTGCGGCCAGCCGGTGAACTTCCAGGCGGCGGTACCGCGGGTGGCCACGCCCTCCAGGGCCTCGTCCATCATCTTGAGGGTCGCCTTGCTGATGGGCAGCTTGCCGTGGGACTTGGGCTTGATCTCGGTGACCCGCTTGCCGTCGGGGCTGATGATGGCCTTGCCGATGGTCGGGGTGTACATGGTGCCGCCGTTGGAGAGAGCCCCGTAGATGACGGCCATCTGGACGGGGGTGACAAGGGTGTCGCCCTGGCCGATGGAGTAGTTGATCTCGTCACCGGCGCGCATCTTGTTGCCCTCGAGGCAGTTCTCGTACGCGATCCTCTCGACGTAACTGCCGTCCTTCTTGCCGGTCTTGCACCAGGCGTCCTTGTTGGCCTCCCAGTACTCCTCCTTCCAGCGGCGGTCGGGGACGCGGCCGGTGACCTCGTCGGGCAGGTCGATGCCGGTCCTCTTGCCGAGGCCGAACCGGTGGGCGGTCCGGTAGAAGTGGTCCTTGGGGTTCTTCTTGGGGTTGATGCCGCCGTCCTTCTTCCACTCGGTGTGGGCCAGGTAGTAGAAGACGGTGTCGCAGGAGACCTCCAGGGCCCGGCCGAGGGTGATCGACCCGAAGCTCTCCCCCTCGAAGTTGTTGAAGACCTGCCCGCCGACCGAGTAGGAGCTGGTGCAGGGGTACTTGCCGTTGAAGTCGTAGCCGGCCGCGACCGCGGCGGCCGTGGAGACCACCTTGAAGGTGGATCCGGGCGCGGACTGGCCCTGGATGGCCCGGTTGAGCAGCGGGTAGTGGGAGTTCTTGCCGGTGAGCGCCCGGTAGTCCTTGGCGGAGATGCCGCCGACCCAGACGTTCGGGTCGTACGCCGGCGCGGACGCCATGGCGACGACCCGGCCGGTCCTGGCCTCCATCACGACGACGGCGCCGGAGTCCGCCTCGTACCTTCTGTTGGTGTTCCTGTCCCACTGGGTCCGGGCGGCCTTCATCGCCTTGTCCAGCTCGTGCTCGGCGATCCGCTGGACCCGGGCGTCGAGGCTGGTGACCAGGGTGGAGCCGGGTTCGGCGGGGTCGGACTTGGCCTTGCCGATGACCCGGCCGAGGTTGTCGACCTCGTAGCGGGTGACGCCGGCCTTGCCGCGCAGCTCCCGGTCGTACTGCCGCTCCAGGCCGGAGCGGCCGACCATGTCGGAGCGCAGATAGGGCGAGTCGGTGTCCTTGGCCCGCTGGATCTCCTCGTCGGTGACCGGCGAGAGGTAGCCGAGGACCTGGGCGGCGTTGGCCTTGCCGGGGCCGGGGTAGCGGCGCACGGCCACGGGCTCGGCGGTGATGCCGGGGAAGTCCTCGGCGCGCTCACGGATCTGCAGGGCCTGCTTGGGGGTGGCCTCGTCGGTGATGGGGATGGGCTGGTAGGGCGAACCGTTCCAGCAGGGCTGCGGGGTCTTGCTGTCGCACAGCCGGACCTTCTGCATGACCTCCGTGACGTCCATGCCGAGCACACCGGCGAGCTTGGTGAGGACCGCCTTGCCGTCGTCCTTCTGCTTGAGCAGCTCGGTGCGGGAGGCGGAGACCACCAGCCGGGTCTCGTTGTCGGCGAGCGGCACCCCGCGCGCGTCCAGGATGGCGCCGCGCACGGCGGGCTGGACGACCTGCTGGACGTGGTTGCCGGAGGCCTGCTTCTGGTAGTGGGCGCCCTCGCGGATCTGGAGGTACCACAGCCGGCCGCCGAGGGTGCAGAGCAGGGAGAGGACGAGGATCTGGATGATGACAAGCCGGGTCTGGACCCGTGGGGTCCGGCCGGTCTCGGGAATGTTGGTCATGGGCGACGCCCACTCCTCACAAGAGCGGCGGGGGGAGACGGGTGGACGGTCACGGGCGCTGCCTCCCTCTCTCGGTGGGTGGACGGGTCGGGTACGGCGAAGCGAGGGGACCGGCCTTCCGGCGGGCCGTCAGCGTCCTTTCCGTCACAGCCGTTTGACCCCCTTGATGCGGCCGATCCGGGTGGTGCGGGCGCGGGCCTTGGTCTTCAGGCTGCCGAACGCGCTGCGCTGGCCGCCGATGTGCAGTCCGGTGCCGGAGGAGATCCAGCCGGAGGAGATGTCGGCCGCCTTCTTCGAGGTGGAGGTGGTCTCGGCGAGCGGGTCGTTCTCCGTGCGCCGGGCCAGCGCCATGACGGCGGGGACGACGAAGGGGGCGAGCAGCAGGTCGTACACGGCGGCCGTGAGCAGCAGTCCGGGCAGGCCGACATGACGGGCCGTGGTGTCGCCGACGAGGGCGCCGACACCGGCGTACAGCAGCGTGGAGCCGATGGCGGCGCCGACCACCACGGCCATGGGGCCGGCGGCCGTCCTGACCTGGCCGGTCTCGGGTTTGATGAGCCCGGCGAGGTAGCCGATGACGCACAGCACCAGGGCGTAGCGGCCGGCGGCGTGGTCGGCGGGCGGGGCGATGTCGGCGAGCAGTCCGGCGCCGAAGCCGACGAGGGCGCCGCCGACATGGCCGTAGACCATGGCCAGGGCCAGGACGGTGAGCAGCAGCAGGTCGGGGACGGCACCGGGCAGATGCAGCCGGGCCAGGACGCTCACCTGGATCATCAGGGCGACGACGACCAGCGCGGTGGAGAGCAGGATCCGGTTGAGACGCATGGGAATTCAGGCTCCTACTGCTGCGGCCGGCCGGTGACGGGGGCATCGGCGGAGGCGTCGGCGGACGGGGTGACCGTCACGGTCACCGTGGGCGTCGGGGTCGGCCTGGGCTTGGGCGGCAGCACCTCGTCGCGCGGGTCCTTCTTCGGGGCGCGTACGACGACACCGACGATGTCGAGCTTGGTGAAGGAGACGTACGGCGTGACGTACACGGTGCGGGTCAGGTCGCCGCCGGAGGGGTCGACGCGGGAGACCACGCCGACCGGGACACCGGGCACGAACGGGCGGTCGGCCTGCGAGCCGAAGGTGACCAGGCGGTCGCCCTTCTTCACGTCCGCCTTGGCGTTGAGCAGCTGCACACGCAGCGGACGGTCGCCCTGACCGGAGGCGAAGCCGAGTTCGTCGCTGCCCTCCATGCGGGTCCCGACGGTGAAGTCGGGGTCGTTGGCGAGCAGGACGGTGGCGGTGTCGGGGCCGACGGTGGTGACGCGGCCGACCAGGCCGTCGGCGTTCAGAACGGTCATGTCGCGCCTGATGCCGTCGTTCGCGCCCACGTCGATGGTGACGGTCCAGGAGAAGCCCTGCGCGGCTCCTATCGCGATGACCTGGGCGCCCTTGATGCCGTACTGCCCCCGCCCGGCCAGCTTCAGCATCCTGTCCAGCTGGTTCAGCCGGCTGCGGTTGCGGTCGTCGCTGCCGAGCTCGGCCTTGAGGGCGGCGTTCTCCTTCTCCAGCGCGGCGAGCCGGTCATGGCGCTCCCCGGAGTCGCGGACCGCGGAAATCGCGTTGCCGACCGGGTTCACCACGGCCGACATGCCGCTTTGGACCGGGCCGAAGACGGTGGCGGCGGCCTGCCGGGCGCCGTCCACGGGAGAGTTCTCCCCACCGCGGATGTCCACTGTGATCAGCGCGAACGCGATGGCGACCAACAGCACCAGGAGTAGCCGGCTCTCTTTCGTGTCCCTCACGTGCGACGGCCGTGCCCTTCCTCATAGGAACCGGGTGGCCCCCGAGAAGCGCTGGCCTTGAGCGCGATCCCAAGGGGCCCTTTTGCGGGAGTTTATGCCTCTATATCAACGATCCGCCGTACGAAGGAGGATCGGCTCGTACGGCGGAATCGAAAAGTTGTGTTATCTGCGTGGCTGGGCGTCGAGGACCTGCTGGAGCGCCTCGAACTCCTCGACGCACTTGCCCGATCCGAGCGCCACGCTGTCCAGCGGGTCCTCGGCGATGTGGATCGGCATGCCGGTCTCCTGGCGCAGCCGCTCGTCCAGGCCGCGCAGCAGCGCCCCGCCGCCGGTCAGAACGATTCCCCGGTCCATGATGTCGCCGGACAGCTCCGGCGGACACTTGTCGAGTGTCGTCTTGACCGCGTCGACGATCGCGTTGACCGGCTCCTCGATCGCCTTGCGCACCTCGGAGGCCGAGATGACGACGGTCTTCGGCAGCCCGGAGACCAGGTCCCGGCCGCGGATCTCGGTGTGCTCGTCGGTGCCGAGGTCGTACGCCGAGCCGATCGTGATCTTGATCTGCTCCGCCGTCCGCTCGCCCAGCAGAAGGGAGTACTCCTTCTTGACGTGCTGGATGATCGCGTTGTCCAGCTCGTCGCCGGCGACACGGATGGACTGGGCGGTGACGATGCCGCCGAGCGAGATGACCGCGACCTCCGTGGTGCCGCCGCCGATGTCCACCACCATGTTGCCCGTGGCCTCGTGGACCGGCAGGCCGGAGCCGATGGCCGCGGCCATCGGTTCCTCGATGATGTGCACCTGGCGGGCGCCGGCCTGGGTGGAGGCCTCGATGACGGCACGGCGCTCGACGCCGGTGATGCCGGAAGGCACGCAGACCACGACCCGCGGACGAGCCAGATACCGCCGCTTGTGGATCTTCAGAATGAAGTAGCGGAGCATCCGCTCGGTGATCTCGAAGTCCGCGATGACGCCGTCCTTCAGGGGACGTACGGCAACGATGTTGCCCGGCGTGCGCCCGATCATCTTCTTCGCCTCGGCGCCGACCGCGAGGATGCCACCGGTGTTCGTGTTGATCGCGACGACGGACGGCTCGTTGAGTACGATCCCGCGACCCCTGACGTACACCAGCGTGTTGGCGGTCCCGAGGTCGACAGCCATGTCACGGCCGATGAACGACATTGAGTTCCCCATCAGGATTCGTCTGGCCTTCCCTGGGAGCTTTGAAGGCTTTTCAGGTACGGCGAGGGCGGGTGCTGTGGCGTGAAGGCTTACATCGTAGACGTGCCTGCACGAACACTGCGCGAGGGTCTCCGCCATTGTCAGCGGATGGCCTACCGCCTCGCTTGTGGAGACGGCCCATCGGAGGCACTGGTTCCCCCGATCGGCACCCTTTGCGTGGCGGAGCGGCCGGTCGTGCACGGCCGCCCAGGCCGGGCGGCCGGTGGAACTGATGGATCGTCAGGAAAAGCGGCCGGAGCCAGGGGTCAGCCGCGGTCCGGGAAGAAGATCTTGATCTCGCGCTCGGCGGACTCCGCGGAGTCGGAGGCGTGGATCAGGTTCTCCCGGACGATCACACCGTAGTCGCCGCGGATCGAGCCGGGAGGAGCGGCGATCGGGTCGGTGGGCCCGGCCAGGGTGCGCACGCCCTCGACGACCCGCTCACCCTCGACGATCATGGCGACCGCCGGACCGGACGACATGAACTCCACCAGCGGCTCGTAGAAGGGCTTGCCCTTGTGCTCGCTGTAGTGCTGTTCCAGGGTCTCGGTGTCCAGGGTGCGGAGCTCCAGCGCGGTGATCCGCCAGCCCGCCTTGCGCTCGATACGGCCGATGATCTCGCCGATCAGGCCACGACGGACGGCGTCGGGCTTGAGCAGGACAAGGGTGCGCTGGGTCACGATGGGGCTCCTTCTTGCCACATGAGGTGCGGTGGAACGAGGTTACAGGGCTGTGGTCACGCAGGGTCGGGGGAGGAGGGGTTCGCCTCCCCGGAGCCGTCGGCCCGGGCGGCGAACCTGGCCTTCGCCTCGTCGACCTTCCGTCCGTAGTGCACCGACGCCCACCACAGGGCCGCGAACACCGCGCCGAGGAAGAACATCATCGGCACCACGAAGCCGGAGGCGATCAGCGCGACCTGCAGCACCCAGCCGAGGGCCACACCGCCGGGCCTGGTCACCAGGCCGCACAGCAGCAGGCACAGCAGCATGACGGTGCCGCTGACCGACCATACGGCCGTCATGGACAGATCAGGGTCCTTCATGGCGACCAGACCGGCGAACCCCACGATGAGGAACTCGCCGATCAAGGTCGAGGAACACAGCGTACGCACGAGACGTCAGCCCCTCCCGAGAAGCAGTCGGGCCTCACCGACGGTGATGACGGAACCGGTGACCAGAACACCGCCACCGGCGAACTCGCCCTCTTCCTCGGCGAGTGTGATCGCGGCCTCCAGCGCGTCGGGCAGGCGCGGTTCGACCTGGACCCGCTCCTCGCCGAAGACCTCGACGGCGATCGCGGCCAGCTCGTCGGCGTTCATCGCGCGGTGGCTGGAGTTCTGCGTGATCACGACCTCCGCGAGGATCGGCTCGAAGGCCTCGAGCAGACCGCGCGCGTTCTTGTCGCCACTGGCTCCGACCACGCCGATCAGCCGGCTGAAGCCGAACGCCTCCTGGATCGCCTCGGCGGCGGCCTGCGCGCCCGCCGGGTTGTGCGCGGCGTCCAGCACCACGGTCGGCGAGCGCCGGACGACCTCCAGCCGGCCCGGCGAGGCGACGGACGCGAACGCCTTGCGGACGGTCTCCTCGTCCAGCGGCTCGGCGCGCTGGGTCCCGACGCCGAAGAACGCCTCCACGGCGGCGAGCGCCACGGCGGCGTTGTGCGCCTGGTGGGCGCCGTGCAGCGGCAGGTACACCTCGGAGTACTCGCCGCCCAGGCCGCGCAGGGTGAGCAGCTGCCCGCCGACGGCCACCTGCCGCGCCAGGACACCGAACTCCAGCCCCTCGCGGGCGACCGTCGCATCGGCCTCCACGGCCTTCTTCAGCAGCGCCTGGGCGGCATCCACCGGCTGCTGCGCCATGATCACGGAGGCGCCCGGCTTGATGACGCCGGCCTTCTCGACCGCGATCTCACCCGGTGTGGCGCCGAGCCGGTCGGTGTGGTCGAGGGAGATGGGGGTGACGACGGCGACGTCCGCGTCGATGACATTGGTGGCGTCCCAGCTGCCGCCCATGCCCACCTCGACGACGGCCACGTCCACCGGTGCGTCGGCGAAGGCGGCGTACGCCATGCCGGTCAGCACCTCGAAGAAGGACAGCCGGTACTCCTGCGAGGCGTCGACCATCTCCACGTACGGCTTGATGTCCTGGTACGTCTCGATGAACCGCTCGGCGGAGACCGGCGCGCCGTCCAGGCTGATCCGCTCGGTGATCGACTGCACATGCGGGGAGGTGTACCGGCCGGTGCGCAGCTCGAAGGCGCCGAGCAGGGCCTCGATCATGCGGGCGGTGGAGGTCTTGCCGTTGGTGCCGGTGATGTGGAGGGAGGGGTACGAGCGCTGCGGCTCGCCCAGGACGTCCATCAGCGCGGAGATCCTGGTGACCGAGGGCTCCAGCTTGGTCTCGCCCCACCGGGTCGCCAGCTCCCCCTCGACCTCCCGCAGCGCCTTGTCCAGCTCGGGGTCCTTCGGCCGCGCCGGTACCTCCGCCCGCGGCGGTCCGCCCTGGGTCCGCAGGGTACGGCTGCCGGCCTCGATCACCGCGAGATCGGGGTCGCGGTCGGTCTCGGCCGCGATGATCTCGTCGAAGGAGTCGAGGGGACCGGGCTGCTCGTCGTTGTCGTACGGGGGGAGGTCACTCACGGTGCCCAGTGTACGGAGCGTCGCCGGCAGACGTGGGCGAAGGCCCCCGGGCCCGGTGCCCGGGGGCCTTCCGCCTCCGTCCTGCGGATGCGCTCCCCGCTCCCGCGGGTGCTATCCCTGCTGGGGCAGCCGCTCCAGCTGCGCGGTGATCCGTGCGATGTCCTCCTCGGCCTTGGCCAGCCGTCCCCGGATCTTCTCGACCACATGGCCGGGCGCCTTCGACAGGAAGGCCTCGTTGCCCAGCTTGGCCTCGGCCTGCTGCCGCTCCTTCTGCGCCGCCGCCAGGTCCTTCGCCAGCCGCTTGCGCTCCGCCGCGACATCGATCGCCCCGGACAGGTCCAGCGCGACCTCCACACCCGCCACCGGCAGCGTCGCCGTGGCGGTGAAGGAGTCGCCCTCCGGCTGCAGCCGCAGCATCTGCCGGATCGCCGCCTCGTGCGCGGCCAGCGTCGTGCCGTCCAGCTTCAGCCGCGCCGGCACCCGCTGTCCCGGCTGCAGGCCCTGGTCGGCCCGGAAGCGCCGCACCTCGGTGATGACGGACTGCAGCGTCTCGATCTCCCGCTCGGCCTCCTTGTCCCTGAAGCCGCTGTCGGCCGGCCACTCGGCGATGACGACCGACTCACCGCCCGTCAGGGCGGTCCACAGCCTCTCCGTGACGAACGGCATGACCGGGTGCAGCAGCCTCAGGGTGACGTCCAGGACCTCGCCCAGCACCCGCCGGGAGACCTCGGCCGCCTCGCCGCCCGCCTGGAAGGTGGTCTTGGACAGCTCGACGTACCAGTCGAAGACCTCGTCCCACGCGAAGTGGAACAGCGCGTCGGACAGCTTGGCGAACTGGAAGTCGTCGTAGTACGCGTCGACTTCGGCGACGACCGAGTTCAGCCGGGACAGGATCCAGCGGTCGGTCGCCGACATCTTCGAGGCGTCGGGCAGCGGACCGTCCACCGTCGCGCCGTTCATCAGCGCGAAGCGCGTCGCGTTCCAGATCTTGTTGGCGAAGTTGCGCGAGCCCTGGACCCACTCCTCGCCGATCGGGACGTCCACGCCCGGGTTGGCACCGCGCGCGAGCGTGAACCGGAGTGCGTCGGAGCCGTACCTGTCCATCCAGTCCAGCGGGTTGACCGCGTTGCCGAAGGACTTCGACATCTTCTTGCCGAACTGGTCGCGGACCATGCCGTGCAGGGCGATGGTGTGGAACGGCGGGGTGCCGTCCATCGCGTACAGGCCGAACATCATCATCCGGGCGACCCAGAAGAAGAGGATGTCGTAGCCGGTGACCAGGACGGAGTTCGGGTAGAACTTCGCGAGGCTCTCGGTCCGTTCGGGCCAGCCGAGCGTGGAGAAGGGCCACAGGGCGGAGGAGAACCAGGTGTCGAGGACATCGGTCTCCTGGTGCCAGCCCTCGCCGCTCGGCGGTTCCTCGTCGGGGCCGACGCAGACGACCTCGCCGTCCGGGCCGTACCAGACGGGAATCCGGTGCCCCCACCACAGCTGCCGCGAGATGCACCAGTCGTGGAGGTTGTCGACCCAGTCGAAGTACCGCTTCTCCATCTCCTGCGGATGGATCGTGACGCGGCCGTCGCGGACGGCGTCACCGGCGGCCTTGGCCAGCGGGCCGACCTTGACCCACCACTGCATGGACAGACGCGGCTCGACGGTGGTCTTGCAGCGTGAGCAGTGGCCGACGGAGTGGACGTAGGGCCGCTTCTCGGCGACGATCCGGCCCTCGGCGCGCAGCGCGCCGACGATGGCGGAGCGGGCCTCGAACCGGTCCAGGCCCTGGAAGGGGCCGTGCGCGGTGATGACGGCGTGCTCGTCCATCACGGTGATGGCCGGCAGGTTGTGGCGGCGGCCGATCTCGAAGTCGTTCGGGTCGTGCGCCGGGGTGACCTTGACGGCTCCGGTGCCGAACTCGGGGTCGACGTGCTCGTCGGCGACGACGGGGATGGACCGGTCCGTCAGCGGCAGCTTGACGTGCTTGCCGACGAGGTGCCGGTAGCGCTCGTCGTCGGGGTGAACGGCGACCGCGGTGTCACCGAGCATGGTCTCGGCACGGGTGGTGGCGACCACGATGGTGTCGTCGCCCTCGCCGTACTTCATCGAGACGAGCTCGCCGTCGTCCTCCTGGTACTCCACCTCGATGTCGGAGATGGCGGTGAGGCAGCGCGGGCACCAGTTGATGATGCGCTCGGCGCGGTAGATCAGCCCGTCGTCGTAGAGCCGCTTGAAGATGGTCTGGACGGCCCGGGAGAGCCCCTCGTCCATGGTGAAGCGCTCACGCGACCAGGCGACGCCGTCGCCGAGGCGGCGCATCTGACCGGAGATCTGCCCGCCGGACTCGTTCTTCCACCGCCAGACGCGCTCGACGAAGGCCTCACGGCCCAGGTCGTGCCGGGACTTGCCCTCCTTGGCGAGCTCGCGCTCGACGACGTTCTGGGTGGCGATGCCCGCGTGGTCCATGCCGGGCTGCCACAGCGTCTCGTACCCCTGCATGCGCTTGCGGCGGGTGAGGGCGTCGATGAGCGTGTGCTCGAAGGCGTGCCCCAGGTGGAGCGAGCCGGTGACGTTCGGCGGCGGGATGACGATGGTGTACGGCGGCTTGTCGCTCTTCGCGTCCGCCTCGAAGTACCCCCGCTCTACCCAGCGCTCGTACAGCGGCCCTTCTACGTCGGCCGGCGCGTACTGGGTCGGCAGTTCGGTGGCGGGCGCTGATGGCTGGTGCTGAGCGTTCTCGGTCACGGGGTCAGTTTAGAGGTGTCACAGCACGGTCCCGAAACGCGTTTGTTCTGTAACGGTGCGGGCCCCCGCCGCCCCGGCTGTCGGTGGTCTGGGTCAGGATGTCAAGGACACATAAGCGCACTGGAGGGGAACCCAGTCATGAGCAGCAATCAGCCGGGCCCGTACGGGCAGCCCCAGCAGCCCGGACCGTACGGGCAGCCGGGGCCCTACGGCCAGCCGCCGCAGGCGCCGCCCGCGCAACCCGGTTACGGCTACCCTCAGCAGACCCCTCCGCCTCAGCCCGGTTACGGCTATCCGCAGCAGCCCGCCGCCCCGGGCGTCCCGCCCCAGCCGGGGCCCTACGGTCAGCAGCCGCCGTACGGCCAGCCCCCGTACGGCACCACTCCCCCGTCCCCGGCCCCGAGCGGCGGCAAGGGCGGCCGGACGGCGGCCCTGGTCGTCGGCGCGGTGGCGGTCGTGGCGGCGATCGCGGTGGGCGCGTACTTCGTGTTCGGCGGGAGCGGTTCGGACATCGCGGACGACGGCCCGCACAAGCTGACGACACCGCCGACGGTGCTGACGGAGTACAAGAAGGGCGAGAGCGAGAGCGGGTCCCTGACCAAGAAGGACCTGGAGGACGCCGAGAAGTGGGGCGTGCACGACCCCAAGGACGTCAGCGCCCAGTACCAGGCCGGGGACAAGGACAACCCCCTGAGCCAGAAGCTGATCCAGTTCGGCGGCGTCTACGGCTCCATCGACGATCCCGAGAAGACCGTCGACGCGATGTTCGCGCACATGAAGGACAAGACCAAGGAGGACGAGGACAAGGACGTCACGCTGGTCGGCGACCCGAAGGCCTACACGCCGTCCTCGCTCGAGGGCGCGGTCCTCAAGTGCCAGCAGGCCAAGGTCGACAACTCCTCCAACGCCGGCGCCGCGGGCGGGCCGAAGGAGATGACCATGGCCATCTGCATCTGGGGCGACCACAGCACGCTCGGCATCGTCATGCCGATGGAACTCGCCAGCCTCGCGTCGGGCAAGAGCGCGGACCTGGAGGAGGCCGCCGACCTGACCGCCAAGTTCCGCAAGGAGGTGCGCGTCAAGGCCTGACGCGCCCCGTACGGCACCTCGTACGGCAAAGGGCCCCGGTCGGTCGACCGGGGCCCTTTTCTGTGGGCCTTCTGCGGGTTCTGCGGGCTTTCCGCCGGTGGCCGGTTCCCGGCCGGTCTTCTGCCGGCGGTCGTCCGGCTCGTCCGTGCCGCGGCGGTCAGGCCGTCTTCTGCTCGCCCGGTCCCCGGCCGCGCGCGTCCCTCGGGATCAGGGTCGGGTTGACGTTGGAGCGGACGACGTCGGCGGTGATGACGACCCTCGCCACGTCCTTGCGCGACGGCACCTCGTACATCACCGACATCAGGACCTCCTCCATGATGGCGCGCAGACCGCGGGCGCCGGTCTGGCGGAGGATGGCCTGGTCGGCGATGGCCTCCAGGGCCTCGCGCTCGAACTCGAGTTCCACACCGTCGAGCTCGAACAGGCGCTTGTACTGCTTGACCAGGGCGTTGCGCGGTTCGACCAGGATCTTGAGCAGGGCCTCCCGGTCCAGGTTGTGCACGCTCGTGATCACCGGCAGACGGCCGATGAACTCCGGGATCATCCCGAACTTGACCAGGTCCTCGGGCATGACGTCCCGGAACAGGTCCTTGTCCGCCAGCTCCCGCTTGGAACGGATCGTCGCGCCGAAGCCGATGCCCTTGGCACCCGCCCGCCCCTCGATGATCTTCTCCAGGCCCGCGAAGGCACCGCCCACGATGAACAGGACGTTCGTGGTGTCGATCTGGATGAACTCCTGGTGCGGGTGCTTGCGGCCGCCCTGGGGCGGAACGGAGGCCGTGGTGCCCTCGAGGATCTTCAGCAGGGCCTGCTGGACGCCCTCGCCGGACACGTCGCGGGTGATGGAGGGGTTCTCGCTCTTCCGCGCGACCTTGTCGATCTCGTCGATGTAGATGATCCCGGTCTCGGCCTTCTTGACGTCGTAGTCGGCCGCCTGGATCAGCTTCAGCAGGATGTTCTCGACGTCCTCGCCCACATAGCCCGCCTCGGTGAGCGCCGTGGCGTCGGCAATGGCGAACGGGACGTTCAGCATGCGGGCCAGCGTCTGGGCCAGCAAGGTCTTGCCGGAGCCCGTGGGGCCCAGCAGAAGGATGTTGGACTTGGCCAGTTCAATGGCGTCGTCACGGCCTTGACCGCCGCCGTTCTCACCGGCCTGGACACGCTTGTAGTGGTTGTACACCGCGACGGACAGGGCCTTCTTCGCGGCTTCCTGGCCGACGACGTACCCGTCCAGGAACTCGTAGATCTCGCGGGGTTTGGGGAGTTCCTCCCAGCCCACCTCGCTGGTCTCCGCGAGCTCCTCCTCGATGATCTCGTTGCAGAGATCGATGCACTCGTCGCAGATGTACACACCGGGCCCTGCGATGAGCTTCTTGACCTGCTTCTGGCTCTTGCCGCAGAACGAGCACTTGAGCAGATCGCCGCCGTCACCGATGCGTGCCACGGTGTGCTTCCCCTTCGCCTGGGAGGCGACTGGACGTGTGGAGTCCAGCCATTTCTGGTGCTGCCTTATGTCGACGGTACCTTGCCGGGCCCCCCGTTCGGGCCCCCCTTGGCACGGTTCACATCGGTGTGCGCCGCGCCAAGGAGCGGCAGACGTCGCTCCCCGGGCTCTCGGCCGTGCTGGAGCACGGGGTGTCCCTCCGCGTCAGCGGAGGGCGGCGTTGTTCATCTTCCGGGTGGAGATGATCTGGTCGATCAGCCCGTACGACAGTGCTTCCTCGGAGGTGAGGATCTTGTCGCGCTCGATGTCCTCGCGGATCTTCTCGATCGGCTGGTTGGAGTGCTTGGCCAGCATCTCCTCCAGCTGCGAGCGCATCCGCAGGATCTCGTTGGCGGCGATCTCCAGGTCGGAGACCTGACCGCGGCCGGTCTCGCTGTACGGCTGGTGGATCAGCACACGGGCGTTCGGCAGCGCCATCCGCTTGCCCGGCGTGCCGGCGGCCAGCAGGACGGCGGCGGCGGAGGCCGCCTGGCCCATGCAGACCGTCTGGATGTCGGGCTTCACGAACTGCATCGTGTCGTAGATGGCCGTCAGCGCCGTGAAGGAGCCGCCGGGGCTGTTGATGTAGACCGAGATGTCCCGGTCGGGGTCCATCGACTCCAGGCACAGCAGCTGCGCCATGACGTCGTTGGCGGAGGCGTCGTCGATCTGGACGCCGAGGAAAATCACGCGCTCCTCGAAGAGCTTCGCGTACGGGTCGTACTCGCGGACGCCCTGGGAGGTGCGCTCCACGAAGCGCGGGATGACGTAGCGGGACTCGGGCACGGGGCCGGTGTACTCGGCGCGTGTACGGTCGTAGAGGCCGCTGCCGGGGAAGTCGTTCACGGTGTCTCTCCTGGAAAGGGGCTGGGCGGTCGGCTGGAGGCTGGTCGGGCTTCACGGAGGCCCCGGGCGTCCTGTGGGGGCCGGGAAGGGCCGGGACTCCGCGGGAGCGGCTCAAGGGGCCGTGGGGACCCCGTGGACGGCTCAGGCCCCGGTGCCGCCGCCGCCCGGCATACCGGCGGCCGAGGTGATGACGTCGTCGATGAGGCCGTACTCCTTGGCCTCATGGGCATCGAACCAGCGGTCGCGGTCGGAGTCGCGGATGATCTGCTCGACCGTCTGGCCGGTGTGGTAGGCGGTGAGTTCCGCCATGCGCCTCTTGGTGTGCAGCAGCCGCTCGGCGTGGATCTTGATGTCCGAGGCCGAGCCTGCCAGGCCGGCGGAGGGCTGGTGGATCAGGATCTCGGCGTTCGGCAGCGCGAAGCGCTTGCCGCGGGTACCGGCGCTGAGCAGGAACTGGCCCATCGAAGCCGCGAGCCCCATGGCGATGGTCACCACGTCGTTCTTGATGTACTGCATGGTGTCGTAGATCGCCATGCCGGCCGTGATCGAACCGCCCGGGCTGTTGATGTAGAGGTAAATGTCCTTGTCCGGGTCGGCGGCGAGCAGCAGCAGCTGCGCGGTGATCCGGTTCGCGATGTCGTCGTCGACCGGCTGGCCGAGAAAAATGATCCGCTCGTTGAGCAGCCGGTTGTAGACCTGGTCGCCGAGGCCACCACCGATGGAAGGCTCGCCGGCGGCGGAGGGCATCAGATTCGTCACGTATCCACCTGCTCGTCTTGCGACGGCACGGGGCCGTCTTACGTGTTCTGCCGGGGGCGTGGGGCCGTCCGGCGCTGTTCGGGGACTCCCCTGCCCTCGTATTCAAGGACCCTAACGCGCAGGCCCGGCGGTGCCATCCCGGTTCCTGGGGTGTTCGCCGGGGGCGTACGCCGTGGTCTCCCTCGGGCCCGTATGTCCCGGGCAGGGGAACGGGCCCCAGGTCACAACGTACCCGGGGCCCGTCCTACGTGCAGGGGGAGGTGCCGTACGACTCGGCTCAGGCCTCGCTCTTCTCCTCGCCCTCGCCCTTGTTCTCGGCGGAGGCCTCGGCCGGCTCGGCGCCCTCGGCGCTCTCGGCGCCCTCGTCCTCGTCGTCCTCCAGGTCGACGACCTGGCCGTTGGTGTCCTTCACGGTCGCGGCCTCGACCACGAGGGCCAGGGCCTTGCCGCGGGCGACCTCGCCGACCAGCAGCGGAACCTGGTTCTGCTGGACGACGGCCTGGGCGAACTGGTCGGGGGACATGCCGGAGGAGGCCGCGCGCCGCATGAGGTGCTCGGTGAGCTCCTCCTGGTTGACGCCCAGCTTCTCCTTGCTGACCAGCTCGTCGAGCACGAACTGGGTCTTGATGCCCTTGATCGCCGCCTCGCGGGTCTCGGTGTCGAACTCCTCGGCGGTCTTGCCCTGGAACTCCAGGTACTTGTCGAGGGTGAGACCCATCTGCGCGAGCTGGTGGTGCTCGAGGTTGTGCTTACGGGTCCTGATCTCGTCCTCGAGGAGCTTCTCGGGGATGGGGACCTCGACCAGCTCGAGCAGCTTCTCCAGGACCCGCTCCTGGGCCTGCGTGGCCTGCTCGAACCGCTTCCTCTCCTCCAGGCGCTTGCGGCTGTCGGCCTTCAGCTCCTCGAGGGTGTCGAACTCGGAGGCGAGCTGGGCGAAGTCGTCGTCCAGCTCGGGCAGCTCCCGGGCGGCGACCTGGGTGACCTTGACGGTGATCTCGGCGTCCTTGCCGGCCGCCGGGCCGCCCTTCAGCTGGGAGGTGAAGGTGGCCTCGCCACCCGCCTCCAGGCCCTTCACGGCGTCGTCGATGCCGTCCAGCAGCTCGCCGGAGCCGATGGTGTAGGAGACACCCTTCGCGACGCCGTCCTCGAGGACCTTGCCGTCGACCTTGGCCTCCAGGTCGATGGTGACGACGTCGCCGTCCTCGGCCGCGCGCTCGACCGGGGTCGTGGAGGCGAAGCGCTCACGCAGCTGCTGAACCGCCTTCTCGACGTCCTCGTCGGTCACCTCGACGGCGTCGACCTCGACCTCGATGCCGGAGTAGTCCGGGATCTCGAGGGTCGGACGGACCTCGACCTCGGCGGTGAAGTTCAGCGTCTCGCCGTCCTTCAGCTCGGTGATGTCGACCTCGGGCTGGCCCAGCGGGCTCAGCTCCGCCTCCCTGACCGCATCGGTGTAGAACCGCGGAAGGGCGTCGTTGACGGCCTCCTCCAGCACCACACCGCGGCCGAACCGCTGGTCGATGATCCGGGGCGGGACCTTGCCCTTGCGGAAGCCCTTCACCGTGACCTGCTGGTTGATCTTCTTGTACGCCGCGTCGAGGCTGTCCTTGAGCTCCTCGAAGGGCACCTCGACAGTGAGCCGAACCCGGGTCGGGTTCAGGGTCTCCACGGCGCTCTTCACGGTTCGGTCTCCTTGTGGCTGAAACTTCTGGGAATGTGCCGGGGGCGAGTGGTTCCGGCGGATGTTTCGCCGCCCGGAGGCGTTCGCAGCCCCAGCAGGACCGGACACACGGGCGCGCAGTCTGCATAGTAACCGCAGCCACTGGGCGCCCCAAAAGGCGATCACCGAGGCGATCACTCGCGATGACACCGACCGGAAGCCGGCGGTTGGTCGGGGTGGCGGGATTTGAACCCACGGCCTTCCGCTCCCAAAGCGGACGCGCTACCAAGCTGCGCCACACCCCGTCTGGTGTGCGACACGTAGGGTACATGGCCGCAGGCAGTGCGGCCGTCGCGTTCTCCGGGTACCAAGGCGCACCAGGAAGCACACGGGTTGCAGAAGGTCGCAGAGGTGGGCACCGGCGTGCACCCGACGGCTCACGGGTGCGTACGAATGGCGTACGGAACCGGCGTACGCCTCCGGGGCGTGCGGCAACGCCCCTCGACCCGCTACCATGCCTGCGTGTGCCGCGGTCGGCAGACCTGCGGCGCGTACTGTGTGCGGGCGTAGCTCAATGGTAGAGCCCCAGTCTTCCAAACTGGCTACGCGGGTTCGATTCCCGTCGCCCGCTCTGCACGGCTCAGGGCCAGGTCGGAGGGCGTTTCCCCGGCCTGGCCCCGGTCGTTTCCGGGGGACGTGATCGGCAGGGGACGCGCTCGGTCCGCCGCGTCCCCACGCGGTCTTCACGTGCCGCCCCCGGTCGAGGCCGCGAGGGTACTGCCGGTGTGCTGAAGATCATGAAAGCGCCGCCCCCCATGATCCCCGCGTGATCCCCGCGCCGCTCCGCACCTCGAGTCACAGCCGGCTGACGCGGTTCCGGCGGGGGATGAAGGGGGATGAAGACGAAGCCCGGCGCTGCCACCGCTCCCGCCGCTCCCACCCTTCCCCCGATCAGCCCCCCCCGATCAGCCGACCGCCCCACGGCCGGGGACCACAGCAACCACCGCGACCGTCCGCCGCCGGGCCGGGCGACGGCCGGACGGCGCACCCAGGCGGTCGCACAGGCCGTGCGCCCCCCTGCGCGCCTGATCGGCCGGCGCCCGGTGGAGAGCAGCGGGGCAGGCCGGCGAGCGCCCCGCGGACGAGCAGGCCACCGCCCCACCAGGCCGGCAGCCGTCCGCACGCGCGCTTCAGATGCCTCGGACGTTTCAGAAACTGATCGAATTGATCGTCTGCGCTATCGCGTCCAGGAAGCGGTTGATCGACGGGGCCATGCCGGTGGAGGCGAGGAAGAAGCCGAAGAGCACGGCGACAAGAGCCGGCCCCGGCTTGATGGATCCCCCACGGAGCAGCACCACCAGGATGATCGCCAACAGCAGCACCACGGACAGTGAAATGGCCACAACTGATCACACCCTCGGTCGGTCCGCTCTCCCGGCCCGGGGGCACCGGCCCCACGCGCCCCGTTGGAACCATCGTGCCACCAACACGGCTTTCCTATGCGGGAGCTGACGATCCATCGAACAAGGCGGGAACACCGGTATCGGACCCACAATGCCGGCGTCGCTCATCGGCCGCTTCTCTCGGGGCAATTCGGCGCTTCCCGCCACCATGCCTCAGCAGCGAATCGAGCAGCTTCGTTTCAGGGTCCATACACCATATTCACAAGGCATGTGAATTCCCGTCGCACTGCATGCACCATGGGTCAACTTATCGCCATGAATCCTGACATCAGGGGCGAAGATGGTGTGCCCGAACGGGGTGGACGATGTGTCGATCATCACCCTTCGGTCACGCACCTTTCGCCAATTCCCGGGTAGCCGCCGCGAATAGCAAGGACTGCCGTCACGGCATTCCGCACCATCCGACGGACAACGTTAGGGTGCCTCAGATGTTGCACGCTGCCTCGTTCCCAGACCCGAACAGGAAACCGCTTCTCCCGGCACGGTCGTCCGCACCGGAGGGAGCCGGTCCGCAGCGGCCCGGCGAGCAGGGCGGAAGATCCGGCGAGCAGCGCGATCCGTTCTTCGACAACGCGAAGTATCTGGCGATCGTGCTGGTGGGCATGGGGCACACCTGGTCGGCGATCAAGAACGACATCCGGGCCCTGGAAGCCGCGTACAACGTCGTCTACCTCTTCCACATGCCGGCGTTCATCATCATCTCCGGCTTCTTCTCCCGTGGTTTCGATCTTCGTCCGCACCGGTTGAAGCGGCTGATCACCGGCGTTCTCGTGCCGTATGCCGTCTTCCAGTTCGCCTATTCGCTCTTCCGGATCCTCGCCGGCCGGTCCGACGACCGGCTGGTCAACCTCTTCTCCCCCTGGTACCTGACCTGGTTCCTGTGCGCCTTGTTCCTCTGGCGTCTGACCGCGCCCGTCTGGAAACTGGTGCGCCGGCCCGTGCCCGTCGCTCTCGGTGTCGCCATGCTGGCCTCGGTGACCCCGGGCATGGGCGGCGCACTGGAACTCCAGCGCGTCTTCCAGTTCCTGCCCTGCTTCGTGCTGGGCCTGTGCCTGAAGCCCGAGCACTTCCGTCTGGTGCGCCGCCGTTCGGCGCGGATCCTGTCGGTGCCGGTGCTCGTACTGGCGTCGCTCCTCGGCTGGTGGAGCGTGCCGTACCTGGACGTCATGTGGGTGTACCGGAACAGTGCCGCGCAGGACCTGGGTGCTCCGTGGTGGGCCGGGCCGGTCATGGTGCTGGCGCTGTTCGGCTGTGCGGTGGTGCTGACCGCCTGTTTCCTCGCCTGGGTGCCGGGCCGGCGGATGTGGTGCACGGTGCTCGGCGCGGGCACGCTGTACGGCTATCTGCTGCACGGCTTCGTGGTCAAGGGCGTGCTGTACGCGGGCGGGTTCGACGCGGAGTGGCTGCGCAGCCCGCTCGGCGCCCTCGTCGCCACCCTTCTCGCGGCGGGCGGCATGACCCTTCTGTGCACCCCGCCCGTGCGACGTGTCTTCCGGTGCGTCATGGAGCCGAGGATGGACTGGGCCTTCCGGCAGGACACGGTCCGGCCGGCCCGGGAGCGCGAGCGGTCGGCGGGCCGCGGCAGCGGGTGCGAGGCGGCGGTGGCGCGCTGAGAGCGGCACGCCCCCAGCGGCGCATGGACGATCGGGCCGGGGCCGCCCGCGGGTGACCGCGGACGGCCCCGGCCCGTTGTGCGGTGTCTCAGGCGGCCTGGCCGCCCTTGAGATGGCGCATCAGCTGTTCGAAGTGCTGCCAGCCCGACAGGTCGGACGGGTCGCCGGGGAAGGGGTAGTACAGCGCGGGGCGGGTCCGCGGGCCCAGTTCGCGCGGCGGCTGGGCGAGCGGGGTGCGCCGGGCGCGGTCGGAGGGCAGGGAGCGGACCTCCTCGGCGCCGAGCACGAAGGCGTACGGCACACCCGGCCCCTCGAAGTGCGGCGGCACCGACAGGTCGCGGCGGGCCTTGCGGATCTGCACCAGCATGGACTGCAGGTCGTGCCGGGTGGCGAGGACCTCCGCGGCCCGGGGGACCGCGTCCTGTGGGATCTCCTCCCCGGGGCCGTAGCCGAACGCCAGCGTGACGTCCTCCTCCACCCCGCCCTTCGTACGGGAGATGCGCACCGTGGCCAGCCCCGGGCGCTCCGGGCTGCCGACGACCACCAGCCAGGTCGGCTCGGGGGCCCGTTCGTGGGCCATGTCCGTGAGCTGCCGCAGCGACCAGGGCAGGTTGACGGGCTCCTCCGTGCCCCAGCCGGCCGGCGGCTCGCCGGTGATCTCGCGCCACACGGCCTCCAGGGAGCCGCCGAGGACCAGGCGGTCGTCGGCCGGGTGGACGGTGCGGTAGGAGACGGCGAGCTGGCGTTCGCCCGTGTCCGCGACGTCCCGGGTGAAGGACTCGGCGACCGGGGTGCGCGGGTCGTCGGGGGTGGCCCCGGGCGACCGGACGGGCATGAACAGGCCGTCCCTCCACTCCAGTACGGCCCCGGACAGACCGTCGTAGTAGCCGGCCTTCTCGTCCTGCACGACCCATCGCGAGGGCCAGCCCGGCAGACTGGCGCGCACCGCCGGGGACAGGCGGGTGCCGGGCGGTGTGACGATCTGGAGTCCCAGCTCGGCGTCCGCCGCCGCCCGGAAGGCGTCCGCGAGCCAGGCGGTCATCGCGACCACCGGGCGGTCCTGGATGACGACGGCGACCTTGTCGGTGAGTACGTCCACGGCGGGCTGGGCGGCGGCCGGCGCGGGCACCGCGCTCACCCCGTCCGTCTTCACCACGGCCAGCGACCGCGCGGCCTGCGGGGGCCAGGCGGTGCCGCCGACGAGCGTGGCCAGCCGGGCCGCGAAGGTGCCGGCGAGTTTCTCGCCCTCCGTCACGCCGGTGGTGGCCCGGGCCTCGGTCCACCAGTACGGCACCGGGGGCTCGCTCGCCCCGAGCAGCCGCTGGGCCTCGCCCCTGACCTGGACGAGCAGCGGGGCCTCGATGGAGACGAGGGGGCGCCCCTGTTCGTCGCAGAGCCGCACCACCGCGCCGTCGCCCTCGGTGCCCACCAGCTTGTCGGGGCCGCCGGAGAGCAGGCCCGCGAGCACGCTCAGCGGGTCGGGCATCTTCTGGGTCAGGGCGATGACGTCCTTGGTCATGAGTGGTTCACCTGCTCCCGGCGTGGACGGTCTGGATCAGCCGGCTGGGCTCTCCCCTGCGGACCAGCACCCCGCGGCCGGGCGGCTGCTGGCTCGGGTACACCCCGGGGAAGAGCTGGCCCTCGCTGCGGTCTCCGGACATCACCAGTACCGAGGCGCCGGACTCGCGCAGGCCCTGCACCAGCGGTTCGTACAGGCCGCGGGAGGCGCCCGCGACCCGGCGGGTGAGGACGAAGTGCAGGCCGATGTCGACGGCGGAGGGGATGTACGGCACGAAGGGCGCGAGCGGCTGCTGGCCCGCGGTGGTCAGGACGTCGTAGTCGTCGACGAGGATCACGATGCGCGGGCCCGAGCCCCAGCTGCCGGGTTCCAGGTCGGCGGGGTCGGCGCTCTCGTCCGGCAGCCGCTTCTCCAGCTCGTTCGCGATACCGGCGGCCAGCGCCCCGCACAGCTTGGTGTTGTAGGCGTAGCCGCCGCGGTACTCCTCCGGGATGGCACCGCGCAGGCCGCGGCGGGGGTCCATGATGCCGAAGACCAGTTCCTCGTCGCTGTAGCGCTCGATCAGGCCCTGGGCGATCACCTTGAGCAGGTTGGTCTTGCCGCACTCGCTGTCGCCCATGATCAGCAGATGCTGGTCGTGCTCGAACAGGTCGAGCAGGACGGGGGCCAGCCTCGTCTGGTCCAGGCCGATGGGCACCCGGCGCGGCTCGGCCGCCGGGCCGGGCAGCTGGTCCGGCTGGAGGAGGTGCGGCAGCACCCGCACCGGCTGGGCGACCTCGCCGGTCCAGGTGGCGCGGATGGTGCGGGCCGTGCGCTCCAGGACCGCGCCGAGGTCGGCGGTGTCGGCGAGGCCGTCGGTCCGGGGCAGGGCGACCTGGGCGAACAGCTTGCCGTCGGTGAGGGCGCGGCCCTTCTCCTCGGGCGAGAGCGTCTCGGCGAGCTTGCGGTCGATGCTCGACTCGGTCGGGTCGTTCAGCCGCAGTTCGATACGGGTGCCGAACTGGGACTGGGTGGCGATGCGCACGTCGTTCCAGCGCAGCATGCCGGCGACGACGTGGATGCCGTAGCCGCTGCCGCGCTTGAGGATGTCGACGACCGCGTCGTCCAGTTCCTCGAAGTCGTCGCGCAGCGCGCCGAAGCCGTCGATGAGCAGCACGATCTCCGTGGAGGCCAGCTCGGGCAGCTTTCCCGCGGCGCGCAGGGTGCGCAGCTGTTCCAGGGAGTCGATGTTGTGGACGCGGAACAGCTCCTCGCGCTGGTCGAGCATGTCGCGCACGGAGTCGATGGTGCGGGCGGCGCGCTCGCGGTCGGCGCGGCCGGCGACCCCGCCGACGTGCGGCAGCCCGGAGAGGGCCTGCAGACCGCCGCCGACCAGGTCCAGGCCGTAGATGCCGACCTCCTGCGGGGTGTGCGTCAGGGCCAGGGACAGGGCGAGGGTGCGCAGCAGGGTGGTCTTGCCCGACTGGGGGCCGCCGATGACGGCCGCGTGGCCGCCCGCGACCGTGAGGTCCAGGTACCACTTGCCCTGCCACTGCCGGGTCGGGTCGTCGAGGATGCCCAGCGGCACCTGGAGCGGGCCGCGGCGCTCCGCCAGCTGGGTGCCGCGTGCGCCCACCTCGACGGGGCCCGCGACCTTGTCGAGCGAAATGGCCTCGGGCAGCGGGGGCAGCCAGATCCGGCGTACGGGCCGGGCGCCGGCGTTCTCGATCCGCTCGACGAGGACGCCCATCTCGGTCGGCCCGGTCTCCCGGCGCCGCATCTGCGGCTCCTCGGGGCCCGTGGCCTCCTCCCGGCCGAGGGTGTTGTACGCCTCGTACTCCAGGGCGAGCGGCCCGGGGTCCTCGGTCTCCTGCCGCACCGGGCCGCGGTAGGCGCCGGAGACGTAGCCGGCCTTGAACCGCTCGTAGTGGCTGGTGTCGACCTTGAGGTAGCCGAAGCCGGGCAGCGGGGGCAGGTGGAAGGCGTCCGTGGTGTCCAGCACCGTGCGGGACTCGTCGGCGGAGAAGGTGCGCAGGCCGAGCCGGTACGACAGATAGGTGTCCAGGCCCTTCAGCTTGCCGCCCTCGATGCGCTGGCTGGACAGCAGCAGATGCACGCCGATGGAGCGGCCGATGCGGCCGATGGACAGGAACAGGTCGATGAAGTCCGGTTTGGCGGTGAGGAGTTCGCCGAACTCGTCGATGACCACGAACAGGTGCGGCAGCGGTTCGAGGTCGGGGCGCTTCTCCGCGCGCAGCGCGGCGTAGTGGCCGATGTCGGCGACGTTGCCCGCGTCCTTGAGCACCTGCTGGCGGCGCTTGACCTCGCCGGCGAGCGAGGCGTGGACGCGTTCGACGAGGCCGGCCTGGTTCTCCAGGTTGGTGATCACACCGGCGACGTGCGGCAGGCCCGCGAACGGGGCGAAGGTGGCACCGCCCTTGTAGTCGACGAGGACCAGGGCGAGGTCCTCCGGCGGGTGGGTGGCGACCAGGGCGAGGACCAGGGTGCGCAGCAGTTCGGACTTGCCGGAGCCGGTGGCACCGACGCACAGGCCGTGCGGGCCCATGCCGAGTTCGGAGGACTCCTTGAGGTCGAGCAGGACCGGTTCGCGGGCGTCGTTGACGCCGATGGGCACGCGCAGGAAGGCGCGTTCGCCGCGCGGCGCCCAGAGCCGGTCCAGGTCGGGGTCGGCCACGTCGTCGATGCCGAGCAGGTCGGCGAAGTCGACCGGGCCGGCCAGCGGGGCGTCGGCGGCGCCCGTGGAGTCGGCGGACAGCCGCAGCGGGGCGAGCATCCGGGCCAGGCCCTCGGCGAAGGGGACGCTTGCCTCGTCGACCGTGCCGTGGGCGCTGACCGGCTCCGCCTCGCGCAGGTCCTCGATGACGACCCGCTCGCCCTCGACGGTGATGCGCACCCCCACGCTGCCGGGTTCCTGGACGCGTTCGTCGAGCAGGTGGAGCACGGTGACGCCCATGTCGCGCAGGCTCAGCGCGTCGTCGGGGACGGGCAGTTCGACGGCGTCCTCGCCGTGTCCGTCGGCGACGACCAGCAGCCGGGAGGTCAGGGCGAGGGCGTCCTGGCCGGACAGACCGCGGCGCACCTCGGCGGCGTAGGAGGCGCGGCGGCGCAGTTCGGGGCCGATCTGCCGGGCCAGCTGGGGCAGGGAGGGGGCGATGCGGCGGGCGGCGACGGGGCCGTCGAACTGCTCGCTGTCGAGCAGGTGCGGCAGCCACTTGGCCCACTCCCATTCGGCGATCCGGTCGCCGGGGACCGCGAGCGCCATGCCCACGTCGTCGGGGGCGTGGGTGGCGGCGGTCTGCACCATCAGCGCGCGGGCGACCCGGAGGGTGTCCTCGCGGCGGCCGATGACGCTGACGTTGCCGACACGGTCGAGCGGGACGGTGAGCGGCAGTTCGGTGCCGGTGCTGAAGCGGGCCACCAGCGCGGAGGCCTCGTTCAGCATGAACTCGTCGGGCGGGGTGAGCACCGAGGAACCCTGCTGGGCCACCTTCAGATCCCGTACCGGCATCTCCCCGGTGCCGATCCGCACCCGCAGGAAGTCCGCGTCGAGCCTGCGCCGCTCCCACAGCCGGGCGGGGTCGCGCACGATGTCGTACAGGGCGTCCGGGGGCGGGTTGAGCACCTGGGCCCGTTCGCGCCGCTCCCGCTCCTCCCGGGACAGCTCCTCCCGCAGGTCCTCGAGGTAGGCGAGGTAGGCCTCGCGCTGGGTGCGGCGGGTGCGCTGGGCCTTGCCGCGCTGGGAGAACAGCAGGACGAGGGAGCCGGCCAGGGTCACCACGAGGATGATCGCGCCCAGTCCCGCGAACTGGCTGTTGCGGATGACCGTCATCATCACGACGGACGACATCACACCGGCCACGGGCAGCAGCGAGGTGGCGATGGAACCCGTCTTGCCCTCGGGCAGGTTGGGCGGCGCCTCGATGGTGCGCGGCTCGGGGGCCGCCTGGGGCCGGGTGGTCCGAGCCGGTCGGTGGATCAGTCGGGTGGTCATCGTGCCTGCCTCGTCCTCGTGTTTCCCTTTTTCCTCCGCTTTCCCTCCGCTTTCCCTCCGCTTTCCCTCCGCCTTCCCTCCGCCTTCTCTTCCGTCTTTCCCCTCCGTCCAGGGGGTCAACGGCGCTTCTGGGAGAGCTGGAAGACCTCGGCGGCGAGCCCGGTCACGGCCTGCCGGGTGGGCCGGGCGAGCAGCTCGGTGCGGATGGGGCCGCCGGCCGCCAGATGCCGGTCGTACGGCAGGACCCGCACGCTCGCCCCGGTGCTCTTCAGCAGCTCGGCGGCCTTGTCGAGGTCGAGTCCGATGTGCGGCACGGTCTCGGTGAGCACGACGACGGTGGAGGAGATGATGCCCCGGGGCAGGGCGCGCATCCACTCCAGGACGGCATGGGTGCTGGCGATGCCCTCCAGGGTCGCGGGCACGGTGAGCACCCGGGCCTGGGCGGCGGACAGCGCGGTGCGGGCGACCTCGGCGGGCAGGGTCTCGCAGTCGACGACGGTCACCCCGAAGTAGCGGCGCAGCGACACCATGACCCGTTCGTAGCCCTTGGTGTCGAGCATCGCCCCGACCTGGCCCTGACTGCCGGGCAGCAGCCAGGCGTTGTCGGGCAGTTGGACGAGGTAGCCGGTGACGTCGAGCAGGGACATCTGCGGCTCGACGACCTCGGCGAGGTCACCGGTGGTCCAGCGCAGGGTCTCCGCGCCGAGCCGGATGGGCAGCGAGCCGAGCGCCGGGTCCGCCTCGACGACGAGCACCGGGTCGTGGCGGTAGTGCGCGTAGGTGGTGCCGAGCAGCGCGGTGACCGTGGTCTTGCCGGAGCCGCCGCGGATGGAGGTCACGGCGATCTGCCGCCCGGTGGTCACCGCCTGTTGCAGCACCTCGGCGGTGGCGGTGGTCTCGGCGACCTCGCGTGCGGCGGAGGAGGACACGGTACGGCGCAGGGCGCGCAGCGCCCGGGCGGCGAAGGACTCGCCGTGGCGGGGCTCGGTGCCGATCGCGGCGAGCCGCTTGTCGACCACCGGACGGGACTCGGGGGTGCGACGGGTCCGGGCGGGGCGTGCGGCGGCGGGCCGCGGCGCCTGGTGCGGCCGGGCGGCGCGGTCCGCCGGGTACGGCTGCCCGGCCGCGGAGGGCTGTGGAACCGCGGCGGGCTGCCCGGCTGCTGAAGGCTGCGGGACGGCGGCCGGCTGCCCGGCCGCGGG